>CANGAC010000045.1 GCA_947451425.1 Bacteriovoracaceae bacterium
CTCCTTTCCCTTAGTGTTTCATGGGCCCAGTCCACTTCGGTGAACTGGTCTTGCCCGCAGAACGGAAGAAACCGTAATCTTGAAGTGCCGGATTCCGCAACACTCAGACTTTCAGATAGTGGAAATGGTGTTGAAGGTTTTTCTTTATTCCAGAAAGACATCGTGATGTCTGATACGACGGTGAATTATTCCGAATGTATTTCCCGGTTTCTCAGAGACGCCAACACTGCCTTTGATGCTCTCCGGGCAACATGCCCAGCGACACTTCCGCGGCCGGTTTACTGTAGTGTCAGCATGGAGAAATTTGAAGCCGATCTCTTCAACCAGTTTAACGGAACCTGGACTGTTAATATGAACCGGGCGCAGATGCGCTTCCTCCGGCCTTCTCTTGAGCCTGCGGCAGAGAATCTCAGACAGCAGATTGCCGGAGGGACCGCTCCGGACCTTACGAAATTTTCCGAACCCTATGCCTTCAATGGTACTTCACGTCCTCTGGCCGATTTTGCACCGGTGGCCCGTGATGAACTCCTCCGCCGATTCGATGCCCTTTCACCGGAATCCGCAAAGAACTTATTCTTAGATTCCTTCGCGTATAACAACGCTGATTCGCTGAGGTCTGTTGAAGATATCAGAAGAAGCTGCACGAATGGGCAGGATTGCCTGAACAAACTGCACATCCGGGAAGAGGTTCTCTATACTGCCCGCAGAATGCTCGAGCGGATCGAGCGCCCAGCAGATGTTCAGCGAAGGCTCAATGGCATTTGTTCGGCACCGGGAGCTGAGACTCCCCGGAATATTTCTGACCTCCTCGACTCGCTTCGCCGCTCTTCATGTGAAAGAAACGAGAACGGAGAATATCCCATGGAAGTGGGTCAGTTCCGGATGGTAGAAAAGAAGAGCTTCGGAGCGGATTACCTCCTCAGAAGAACTGCTGAGGGGTACGAAGGTGTCATCAACGTAAACTTCAATTACACAGATGGATCGGTCTCGGGTGCTGAAATGAGACGACGGGCCCAGGCCTGTCTGGCGATTTCCAATCAGCACATGAAAGGTCCTGATGGAACTCCTTTCCGAATCCGCATGATCGACGATGCCGAATCTGATCAGCTTCCGAGAGGGCAAAGACCAGGTCCGGTGAACATCAATCTCCAGCGGATTAACTGGCGCTCTCACGCGGGAACTTATTCAAGTAAGGTCGATTGCGATACCATCACCCACGAGTTTCTCCATCTGTTCCGTCTTGTGGATGAATACCATGAGGGTACTCTTGAAGCTGGTGCCTGCCGGGTGGAAGTGAAGAGTACGTCGATCATGGCCCAGTCCCATGAAGCTTACGATGAGACCATCCCGCGTGCACTCACTTGTACTTGCGATCAGACCTGCCAGAACATCATGAATGGAACTGATGATTTTAAAAAATCCCTCCTCACGACAGAATCCTTCGTAGAAGCCGCAAACTATGAATTCTTTCGCGACGGATGTACGACAGTGAGTACTAACTTCAGGAATATTCAAGGTAAACGTCGCGTGAACGCAGCAGCGAATCCGGATGGCAGTATTCAGGTTACTGAGCTGGGCATAACAGTGAATGGTTATCTCTGGGAAAAAGTCATGTCCTGCCGGTGTCCAGCCGGGAACGATGCCTGTGATCGCGGCAGAGAGAGACTCATGCGTTCCGTATTGGAGCCCGCAAGACCGACCCGTTCATGTCCTGGATCTTCGGATAATCTTGTCCGCTCGGATTATGTTCCGACAGCACCTGCAACCGGACTACAGAATGGGAATCTGGTTATTGGAACAAGTCCCCGCTACAACAATCTCCTTCATCCGAATCATTTTCAGAAAATTATCGCCGGTGGTTGTACAGACAATCTCCGGGGGAATGAACGTCCGATCTATGATCAATGTGCGGAGTTTGCGTATCTCGAACGATCTGATTCCCGGTGTACTGGTGATGGGCCAGCAAAGAGCACTAGAGAAAGATGTTCTCAGCCTGGTTACTACACCGGAGCAGTGAATCCTCAGTAAAAAGAAGGGCCAGCTTTCGCCGGCCCTTCTCAAAAATAAATTTGAAATTTCTTAGAACTCGTCTGAATCGTACTCGCTCTTCAGAGTGTGCTTCACTTTTCCAGCTGCGATCTCACGAAGGGCAGTTACCACTTCTTTGTTCTTTGAACGAACCTGAGCATCGTCGCCTTCACGAAGTTGCTTCACTCGCTTGGCAGTCAGATGGACCAGCTCATAACGGTTTTCAACGTGTTCAAGACAATCTTCAACGGTGACTCGGGCCATACGTACCTCATAGATATTTGGGAATCTCCATTTTTAAAAGACTTGGACGTTATTGTCAAAGAGAGAATGCTGGAGGTTTTTGCTAAGTATCTGTAATTTCGATGTCTAACGGGATTACTCGGTCTTAGGAGCCTTTTGCCCGGAGCAATAGAATAGGAAAAACCACTCTATAATAGTTCAAGGGGAAATTTCCCCTGACCTCTGGAGTTTTGCTCAATGAGAAAAAATATTTTCGTTAGTTTTCTGTTTTGCCTTTTTTGCTCTTGGGCTTTTGCTCAGAGTGAGCAGGCTTACAATTTTGAACGTGTTGAGCGCAGAATCGAAAACAACCTTTATTATCTCGTGCGTGTTTCTGAAACGGTTGGTTCATCAACTCCTGATTGTATGAGCTTGCCAACGACTTCTCCGGAAGGAGTAATAAATAGTGTAAGAACCCGTGGAACTGAAGCCTGCTACAGAGCGAATCGCGAACCCCGAGGCTTTACCGGGCTGGAAGAGGGACAGCATCGACTGATGACTCAGGATAATTATCCCCGTACCGGAGGTGATCTGGCCGGAGTTCCGAGAGGATTTGAAACTGGGAATTATCTTTTACGTCGTCTTCCTAATCAGAGAAATCATCCACAGTACCAGATAGTGATGAACGTGAACTTTCAGGGTGATCCAGCTCTGTCTCGTTACATGCTGAGAAGATCCCGTGAATGTTTCCGCGACATGGCCCCCTTTCTGCGTGGTCCAGATGGAGAAGAGCTTTCCATTGAACTAGTCGAGCCCGGTGCTCGTTTAACCGACATGCCTTTACCTAGTCCCATCAATATCAATGTCACCGAACAGACCACGGAATACCGTGGAAACGCCGGAAACTTTGGTTCAAATTTTAGCTGTGCGACGATTGGTCATGAGTTCTTCCATCATCTGGGTCTTTGTGATGAATATCATGAAGTCGAAGGTCAAAAAGCTATTGATTGGGCCTGTCGTCCGATTTCAGCAGAAACGTCTTACATGCGAAACATGAGAACTGCATTCAATCAAGTTGTCCCACAAACATCACGCTGCAGCTGCGGTGATGATTGTAACCGTCTCATGAGCGGTCCCGAAAATATCCGTAATCTTTATCTCTCTGCGACTGGTTTTGATGTCATTACCGATGAATCTTCTGTCTTGAAAACTCCACAAAATCCCGGAGGGTTTTGTGAATTAGTGGGCAGCAGATTTCTTCCTCGCAATCAGGTTCCGGAAAGAGCGTTTATGTTCGATTCCTCCGACGGAAGCGTGACGACCTTCAATAGTTACACAGCTCAATCACCTGCCACCAACCAGTTTGCATTCGTAGAAAACAAAATGCGCTGTAGTTGTCCTCCGGGGCACGCTTTTTGCCAGCGAATCGTCCAAAGCCTTCGTCAGCGAAGTGAACAAAGAATTCTTAGATCGACTTGTCCTAATGGAACCACTCCCCATGCCCAGGGTCCTGATACGGGAGCTCATCCGGATGGCTCTCATGTAGAAGGTTCGGGTAATGATCGTGTTCTGGTTGTTTCAACATCCGGAACTCCTGGAGCTTCTCTTTTGAAGCCTCAGCATTTCCGGAAAATGATTGCAGGAAACTGCACGGGCTACGCAACTGCGTATGAAAGATGTGCGCCTTACGCCTACATTCCGCACGGTCCACAATGCAACACCATGCCACCGGAATGTAATTCAGACAGCTACTTCCTGAATGGAGTTCTGCCCGGAACTACTGCGCAGTAGCCTCGTACATCGCTTCGATTTCAGTCTTATAACGTTCGGTCACAACCTTGCGCTTGATCTTAAGCGACGGTGTGAGGAAGTTATCCGTCGTGAATTCTTCTGCGACCACGATGAATTTCTTAATCGTCTCATACTGAGCAAGATCCACATTCAGTTCATCAATCTCTTTCTGAATCACATCTCTGACTTTCGGGCTCTTCGCCAGATCGTTGATCGTGCAGTCTGACGGGAGATTCAATTCATCGAGCATATGCAGGAAGGATTCTTTTTCGATTCCGATGAGGGCCGTCGCGAAATTTCTTTTCTCACCGACGACAACAAACTGGGAAATGTGTGGCTTCATCTTCGCCATGTTCTCAATCTTCTGAGGAACGATGTATTTACCGCCGCTGGTTTTAATCAAATCTTTTTTCCGGTCCGTGATCTTGAGGAAACCTTCTGAGGTAAACTCACCGATATCACCTGAATAGAGCCAGCCATCTTTCAGTGTTTCTTTTGTGGCCACGGGATTCTTGTAATACTCTTTCATGAGCGCGCGTGACTTGATAAGGATCTCGCCATCGGAAGCGAACGCAATCTGCACATCACCCATTGGACGACCGACGGTGCCCGGAACTTGTTTTGCAAGAGGATTCAGGCACACCGGCGCAATAGTCTCTGTGAGACCGTAGCCTTCGAGAATCGTGAGATTGGCGTACCGGAGAAACTTGATAATTTCCGGAGACAGAGGGGCACCACCAGAGACGAAGTATCTGATTTTTCCCCCGAAGCGGTCATAGATTTTTGAGAAGACGAGTTTCTTGGCCAGCCTGTATTCCAGAAGCTCACCCGCACTTGGTGAGAGATCCTGGTCAATCTTCCTGAAATATTTTTCCGCTGCACTTACCGCCCATTTGAACACCTGTTTTTCTACGAGTGTCCCGGACGTGGTTTTCTCCATGATCTTCGCGTAAATTTTTTCAAAGATCCTTGGGACAGCAATCATCACGGTTGGTTTTACGACGGCGAGATTTTCAAGAAGCTTCTCGATCGATTCAGCGTAGACGGCCTGCCAGCCGAAGACGAGGGGAAGCAGGGAATCGGTTCTTCCTAAGACGTGAGACAGGGGAAGGAAGACCAAGGTTTTATCATGTGGGCCGAAGGCACCCTTGATCGTTTTTTCAACGTTGATGAGCATCGACACCAGCGCGTCCTGAGTGATGAGAGCACCCTTTGGTTCGCCGGTTGTTCCGGAGGTATAAATGATGGAAGCGGCTTCTTCCGGCTGCTGATCAAGAATATTATTCTCAAAAAAATCCGGCTGGTTCTTCACTTCTTCTTTCCCGATGCGGAGAAGTTCGCGCATCGAATGATAGGGGTAAGAATTGCGAATTTTTTTCAGTGTGTCTTCAGAGAGATCATTGATTGAGATGATCATCTTGAGATTCTTCAGATGAGGAAGAACGGGGATCACCTTTTCCATCTGCTTGTCATTTTCCACAATCAGGGCAACGGCGTCCGAGTGATTGAAAATGAATTCCACTTCGTGAGCGAGATAAGTCGGATAGACCGGAACAAGTGTGCCGCGGAAACACATCGTGGCCATATCCAACAGGTGCCATTCCTTGGAGGTTTGTCCCAGAAGTGCGACCTTGTCTCCAATGGCCAGTCCAATTTTCCGGAACCCATTCACCAGGTATTCGATCTGATTTTTGTATTCTGAAAATGAGAGATTTTTTACTTCGCTGTTTTCGATCCAGCCGATGGCGGGACGATCCGGATATTTTCCGGCCATTTCAAGAAGAAGCCGGCCGATAGTGAGAGTGGCTTGATTCATACATTCCTTACTTAGCGTATCTGATCATTTTTTTATAAACCGCGATAATGGGCAAGAAAAAACGGTAAGTTCCACGTTCTTTCCCGGGTCTTCTCCTTGCACTGGAGATTCCATGAAAAACATCATCATCGTCAGTAAGTGTCTTCGTGTTTCACCGTACTCATCGGAAGAGAACAGCTATTACTTTCACTTTAAAGGGGTTTTCGCGGGGGATTTGCTGAAAGAAGTCATTCTTCATGGCCGGAAGGATTTCGGCATCAAGCGGGGAGAGGAATACCTGATCTATGTGCAGATGAAGGAAATGAAAAACGGAACGCTCTGGGGAAAGATTCTGAAAATCCGTCCCCTTGAGGAATGCTGGGACAGGAGTTAATCGACGTTAATCGCGACGTGATCGCCGACCATGAACTGCGGAAGTTCAAACACGGGAACGTCTTCTTTTTCGTATTCATTCAGTGTGGCAATAGAAGCATCGTCGGAGGAGTGGATCACTTTGAGTTCGCCGATCTTCACTCTGTAGTTCACGCGCTTCTTATTATCGTACGGGTTCTGAACGGAGATAATGCGGAAGACATCAAGGATGGCGTCTTTTTTTACACCCTGGCCTGAGCCCATGTTCACGTAGTAGTTCTTGCGGATAGTTTCGTTTTCAAGACCCATGGAAAGGTCCTGTGCCAGGCTGAAGATCACATAAGATCTCGCCCAGATATTCTGGCTCATAAGAAGGGTCGTAAGGAGAAGCAGGATTTTCATGTGAAGCCTCGCAGGTGTCTTCAGGCTTCGTATCGACAGAGGGGTAGGAAAATTTAGCCCTATGGCGATGCCGGAGCATCGCCGTCAGGCATTGAACTACTGCTTTTTAATTTTGAGGTACTTGAGGTTGTTATAGATGATGTCCGAGTACCGGAAGTTATCCAGGTAATCGTGATAGAGGATGTAGTTCCTCGAGTAATACTGCATCACCCACGGGAGATCAGCGTTCACGATTTTCTCCATCTTACTCATGACGGAGAATTTCTGGGCGCCATCATCGAGGAGGCGGAGCTCTTCAAACAGCTTGTCGTACTCAGGATTTGAGTAGAGTGAAGAGTTCGAAGCACCGATGTTGGAGGTCGCAAGAAGCTGGAGAACGTTCTCTGCATCCGGATAATCGAGAACCCATCCACCCTGCCAGAACTGGAGTTCACCTTTGCGGGATTTTTCGAGGAACGTCGGGAAAGTATTGAGTCGCACTTCGACTTCAATGCCGAGATTCCGGAGTTCCTGTTGAACGAATTCTCCCATCTGACGCTTTCTGGTGTCGGTTCCGCGAACATCATAAATGACTTTCGGAAGACCTTTCGCGCCCGGATAACCGGCGTCAGCGAGATACTTTTTCGCCTTCTCAAGATCGTACATGTACGGAAGCTCTGAAGACGGAGAGTAGCCAGGAATTCCCGGAGGATAAATGGAGTTCGCTTTCTGAGCAACGCTTCTTGTGAAGATCTCGATGTATTTTTCGGTGTTCACACCGTGAGCAATCGCCTTTCTGAGATTCAGGTTTTTCCCGAACAGAGGATCCTTCATGTTGAAGTTAATCCACCAGTAGATGAGCGTCGGTGAAGCCTGAAGCTGGATATTCTCTTTAGTCACTTCCGGTTTGAGTTTTCCATCAGGACTTAAGGCGAGATCATAGTGGTCTTTCACGAGGTTGATCATGTCGATCTTCTTCGACATGAAATTCAACCAATCTGTCTGAGATTCTTTGATCACGACCAGCTTGATGTTTTCCACGAACGGAAGCTTCGCTCCGGCGTCTTTCATGAGACCGTGCTCGTGCGCGTAACGATCGCCTTCTCCCGGGTAGACACTTGTGGAATAGCCCGCAAATTTCTTCAGTGTCACTTCCTGGCTCGGATTGTAACTCACGATCGTATAAGGTCCGGTTCCGACTGACTTCATCGAGAAGTCATTCTTAGCAGCGCGAATCGCTTCCTCCGGTACCGGAGAAGTAAAATTCAATGTCATCGCCCACAGAAGCTGAGGGTAGGGGCGAACGAGTTCGATCACGAAAGTCTGGTCATCGATGACCCGGATTCCTGGTACGTCCATGGCGAAGAACTTATTCAGGTCAGTCCCGACGGCGTTTCTCCATTCGTTGAATCCCTTCACTTTTCCTTCAAAGAGAAACCACCCCTGAGAACTGCTACCGAGAAACGCCAGACGCTTGATCTGGTTCACGATATCGATGGCCTTCACTTCGCGACCCTTGGGGAGCCACTCAGAATCATGATACTTGATCCCTTTTTTAATCTTGAAGGTATACGTCAGGCGGTCCCGCGAAACACTCGGCATGGACTCGGCAAGAAGAGGACGAAGAGAGTAAGGGCGCTTCAGGTACTCGAACTCATAAAGTGTTTCATACACGTGAGCCACCGGTACCCAGCAGACGGTATCGTAGCAATTGGCCGGATCAAGAGTCGCGATTTCCTGTGAGAGAGAAATGGAGACAGTGTCGGTCTTATGCTTGTTCTTGGTACAGGCCGCAAAAACGAGTAATGAGAGAATGAGGAAATATTTCACTGGAGAGCTCCTTCGACGGCCTTCATGAGTTCATTAAGTTTGGAAGCTTCGCCTGATCCCATGGCATTGTCAGGCTTCCCGCCTCCGCGACCGTTTACGATCGGCATGACGGTCTTGAGTACTGCTGAACAATCAACACCTGTATTATTTCTGTGGGTTTTCAGGATGAAAGAAAGTTTTTCTCCCTCAACGGCGTAGAGAAAAAGAATTCCTTTCGGAAATTTGTCGACATAGATATCGCCGAGTTTTCTCATGTTCCCCTGGTCTGCTGATTGGGCCTTCGCCATTGTCAGAGTCATTCCGCCTTTGGCAGGACGCTGGTCATTGAAAAGATTCTGCGATTCAAAATTCTGAAGTTTATCATTCAGAGTCTCGAGCTGTTTCGATTTCTCACGTGAATCCACAAAGAGGGCCGTGAGTTTTTCGAGGACTTTGTCTTCTTTGGCGGCAAATTGCTTCTCCACTTCACTGAGGATTTTCGAACGGTGAAGAAGATAATTGATCGCCGTTGTGGAAGTGATAGCTTCAATCCGGCGAACTCCGGACGCAAGAGACGTTTCAATCAGAATCTTGAAGAGTCCGATGTCAGCGGTATTGGAAACGTGTGTTCCTCCGCAAAGCTCGACCGAGAAGTTACCCATCTCGAGAACGCGGACTTCATCACCGTATTTTTCTCCGAAGAGGGCCATCGCCCCTTTCTTCGTCGCCTGGTCTTTCGTCATCGTTGTGGCAGTCACTTTAAGGGCAGAGGCAACGGCTGAGTTCACGAGTTCTTCCACTTGTGCGATTTCTTCCGGCTTCAGCGCTTCGTTATGAGCAAAGTCAAAGCGCAGACGATCCGGACCAACTGAAGATCCCGCCTGCTTCACGTGAGGACCGAGAACTTTGATAAGGGCACTTTGCAAAAGGTGAGTGGCCGAGTGGTTCCGCTTCGTGAGCTCGCGCTCTTCGTGATTCACTTTGAGCGTGTAGGATTCACCAACAACGAGAGCGTCTGCATCTGTTGAGATATGAACGTGAAGTCCGTCGACTGGTTTTTGGGTGTCTGTGATCGTGGCGAGTTTTCCTTCTTTCGAATCAACCTCACCCTTGTCACCGAGCTGGCCCCCGCCTTCGCCGTAAAAAGGAGTCTTATCGAAGACGAGGTAGAATGTTCCATCCACTTCTTCTTTTGCGAGAAGTTTTGCGTTACCAGTGACTTCTTCGTATCCGGTGAATTTGGTATTCCCGAACTTCTCTTTGATTTCGTAGAACGCTTTGACGTTATCTTCCTGGACCTTGAACTTCGAATTCTTTTTCGAGAGTTCCTTCTGGCGGGTCATGGCTTCTTCAAAGCCCTTGGTGTCGAGTTCAAGATTTTTCTCGCGAAGGATAACCTCTGTGAGATCGAGCGGGAAACCGAAAGTGTCATAGAGCTTGAAGGCAACTTCGCCATTCAGCTTCTGACCAGGCTTCATCTTGCCGAGCTCTTCATTGATCAGCGTGAGTCCCGTTTCAAGCGTCTTCCGGAATTTTTCTTCTTCAAGCTTTAAAAGTTTTTCCGCGAGGGCGACGTTCTGGGCGTTGTCGGAATATTCCGTCCCAAGAGTTTCTACGACGGCAGGAATGAGTTTGTAGAAGCTGATATCCTTAAGACCCATAAGCGACAGGTGACGAACGGCCCGGCGGATGATCCGGCGGAGAACGTAACCGCGACCATCGTTAGAAGGAATGACTCCGTCTGTGATGAGCATGGTGCAGGCGCGGATGTGGTCGGCGACGACGCGGAAGGAAGCTTTCTCATCTTCGGATTTCGTCGTGTAGTAATCCTTGCCCGTGAGTTTTCCGATCGCTCTCATGATCGGCTCAAAGATATCGGTGTCGTAGTTAAAGTATTTCCCCTGAACAACTGCGGTCACGCGCTCAAGACCCGCTCCGGTATCCACAGAAGGTTTTGGAAGAGACTTTCTCTTGATCTCGTTTCCTTCCTTGTATTTTTCAAACTGCATGAAGACGAGGTTCCAGATTTCGACGTAGCGGCCTTCATCATCAATTTCCTGATGACCTGCCGGAACTCCCGTTGATCTTTCCGGACCGTGATCAAAGAAAATTTCGGAACACGGACCGCAGGGACCCGTGTCTCCCATTTCCCAGAAATTGGATTTGTCCCCGAGCTTGAAGATTTTTTCTTTCGGCACTCCCATCTTGTGGTGCCAGATATTCAAAGCTTCATCATCGGAGTCGTGAACGGTAACGAGAAGTTTCTCTTTCGGGATCTTGAGATCAACCGTGAGAAGCTCCCACGCAAATTTGATCGCGTCTTCCTTGAAGTAATCGCCGAAAGAAAAGTTTCCGAGCATTTCAAAGAAAGTATGGTGACGGGCGGTGAAGCCGACGTTCTCGAGATCGTTGTGCTTACCACCAGCGCGGACGCATTTCTGAATGGTGACAGCGCGACGATTAGGAGCAGTCGCTTTTCCGGTGAAAAAATCCTTGAACTGATTCATCCCCGCATTGGCGAAGAGAAGTGTCGGATCGTTATGGGGAACCAAGCTTGATGACTTGTGTTTCTCATGACCGTTACGGATGAAATAATTTGAGAAAGCATTGCGAATTTCTTGCGCGCGCATGGAAGTATCCTTCATAGGGTAATTGGCCTGTGAAGAGTATCACAGGCCCCTTGAAGTTTTCACGAAAAACACGGGGGCGCGCAGTGCAGAAAATTATTCGAGAGGAAGAGCCATGAGCTCCTGAGTAAGATCGGAGCTTTCCTTACAGGAAAGGGCCTTGATTCGCTCAGCGACAGCGTCGGCTTCAGGCTTTTTGGACATGAACATCGTGACCTGGTTCTTAAGTGAGCCTACGTTTTTCCCGTTCCGGTCGGTGGTGCCGAAGCAGAGAGACTGAACATGAGGGTAGTCGAGGCGGTTGATCACGATATCAAAGGTACCACAATAGTCTTTTCCGGCGCGGGAGTGGATGAGACCGTTGTACCACGAGCTCCACGTGCGTTTCAATTGGTTACAGACATCCGTCAGGAGTCCTGCAGTCACTTCCGGATGCTCACGGTGATTCTGGCCGACATAATTTGTAACAAAGGCATCAATATTTTCTTTCGTGAATGGTTTCCCGATCACGCGTTCTGCTTTCTTGATCCGTTCTTCCACTTCTGTCTTTCTCAGACGGAAATTTTCTTTTTCTATGTCAGCGTCTTCATACTTCACCCGAAGCCACACTTCAGCGAGGCCCCTCATGCGAAGGAGCTTAAGCCATCTTGAAGAATCGAAGAGCACATCCTGCACCTGCTGGTGACTGCGGATGATTTCTGAGTACTCGATGTTAAATCCGCTTCCGGTGAGTTCCTGGAAGAACTTGAGGCGTGCTTCCTGAAGCTTGATGGAATCTTCGAGCTTGGCCTTGTTGGCGACAAACTCGCGGTACGTTTTAAGTTCAGGGTTGTCATTCACGCCCTTCTGGAGAAGGACCACTCCCGCTTCATTCATCGCCACGACTTTCGTGACCCAGCGGTTACACTTAGCGATGTCTTCAGGCTTGGTATCTGTCAGGAGTGAGACGGCGGGATTGAGCTCGTCCATAAAATATTTACGTTCGAGGTCCTGGCGGAAACGGTTTTCCTTCAGGCTTTCCGAGTAATTCTCCCAGACGCGGTCAACCAGAGTACCCTGGTAATTCTGGTCTTCTCTGTTGGCGAACGTCCGCACATAACTGCAACCCTCAACAGCATCTGCTGCCATCTGGTCTTTTAAGAATTTGATTTTTTCTTTGTCTTTCTGAGCGAGCGTAAAGCGCACCAGCACTTCCACATTCGGTTCTTCCGGCGCACGGGTCGCAAGGAGTGAAAGGCGGTTTTTCGAATCGATCAGGTTCTGTTCGATGATCGGCGTTTGCTTCATCTGGAGATCATCAAGGGAACTCTTGATCACGTGAAGGTTATAAAAGGCACAGGAACTCTTGATGAAAGAGTTACTCTGGTCCGGATTTCTCATGTTCACGTTTTTATTTTTAAAGAATGAGAGAACTGCTTTCGCGGCAGCTCCACCGAGGGATCCACCGAGAACCCACGGCATGGCTTCAGGTCCACCGTAAAGAGCGAGGAATGGTGCCATTCCAAGGGCCACGTCGACGAAAGTAGAAGCATAATCAAGAAATCCTACGAGCTCATTCCCGCAGCGATCGTTTTTAAATAGATTACTGATCGTATCGAGCTGGGTCACGGCCGCAAGAGCTGTGGCCTTCGCATCGATATTATTCCCCTCTGTGCCACCTTCCGCCTGGGACTGTTTCAGATCGTAGGCCTGGATCTTCGTTGCGATATCTTTAATCTGAGCGTTCGCCTGGTTGACGGTGTCCTGATAGGACTTACACTCCGGACTCAGGGTTACTGTCTTCGCGAGCTTCGAAGCTGCGGCTCTGAGATCAGTGAGTTTTACATTGGTGAGCGGGCAGCTTTGCTGGGCCCACACGCGCGGAATGAGAAGCGTAGCGAGTAGTGAGAGAGTGATGAGATGTTTCATATCAGGTCGCCTCGTTGCCCATGTTCATCATCTGAGACTTAACAAAAGAAGGATCGGCCGGAGCCGTTTTCTTGATTTCTCTTTTTTCATTCCCGCCGAAGAAACCGACGTCGACATTGTGTTCTTCTTTGAGGGTTTCCTTGATCTCAACCTGCTCCGGAGTGAATTCTTCGACGAAGCGAAGGCGCGTTCCTTCCAGAGGTCCATTGGTGAGGGTGACCATATAGGATTTCGGATCAACCTGATAAAGCATGCCGCTGTAGATTTCGCCACTATAGTCATACTGAAAGACGTTTCCTTTCATCTCAGCGAAAGAAATCTCAATCTCTTCGCGATTAGGAAGGGCAATAGAAAGCGATTCAATCGTTCCGCTTGAGGTTTCAAGTTTTCCGGAAAAATCCGTCGTCGTAAGACCACTTGACCAAAGCTTGGGATTCACAACTTCGACGAGATCAAGATCGAGATCTTCCGGAATTGCGGAGCCTGGTTCTTCTAATTTTATCTGGTCGACAGCTGCAATATCTCTGTTTTCTTTTAATGATGGTCTTTCGACTTTCTCCCAGTTGGTATTCGTCGCGAGAACGCGTCCTGGCTGAGTGATGCCGTACATTTCATCGAGGCGTCTGACAAAGGTAAGATCTCCTGAGAGCTCAGAATGAGAGCTGAGAATGAAGGCGTTGAACATTCCCATAAGAAGGAATCCCCCAACACCGCCCCATATGATCTTTTTCAGATGCTTTTTCATAACTATCCCCTGTGCCTTCTTATGAGCAAGGTGGGTGCCAAAGACTGGGGCGCTAACTAGCAGTCGGGTGGTGGGGATGATGACTTTATTTACACAGGGGTGTCTAAACTTTAGACAATAAGAAAAGGCCACTTGCGTGGCCTTTTCGGGAGAGGAATTACCTTAGAGACTAGCGAACACACATAGAAGAGTTAACTGTCGATGTGTAGTTGCTTGAGTTCGAGTGATTGAACTGAGCAACCTGAGCGCCAGCGGCTGTTACGTCAACAACGAGGTGTTTCACAGTTGTTGTTGTTCTCTTCGTTACACGCTGAGAACCGTAAACGGCTTCATCAATCATGTTACATTCTGTGTAGGAAGGACGGCTTACGCAGTTACGTGTTTCTGGAACCTGTCTGCACTCTCTTACACCTGTGCGACGGTCAACGTGGCACTCTTCACCAGCTGGTCTTGTTTCACAGTGAGAAGTAGATGGGTGAGTGATACAACGGCGAACCGGGATATAACCAGCAACACATGTTTCAGTTGTATCGAAATCGTATGAACTCACATCTGACTTAACGTCAGCGTGAAGGTCATAGTTCTGGCCGGACTCAGAAGAGAGAACATCCACTTGTCCTTCGAACTCAGGGATCTTAGTTCCTTCAGCAATTTTGAAAGGGATTTTGACATCTTTCCCGTTCACTTTGAGTTCGAGGTTGATGCTTGTTTTAGAAGTTGGGTTTAGGCTGGCTTCGTAAGAAGCAGCAGGAATTTTTACTTCCTTCGTTCCACTCTGGAACAGACCAGTCTTCTTAGCTTTGACTGTGAGTTCTTCTTTCACAGAGATTGTTCCTTTCATTTCGTCGCAGGCAACGAGAAGGAAGCTGAAGGCGATAAGCGGGAGAAACTTTTTCATATATACTCCTAAGTATGGGAAAAGGTGGCGTTAATGCGGTGCGCTCGCATCCTATTTCACTTCCGCATTTTTTGCCAGTCACTGTGAAATTTCTACTTAGGGTGGATGTCTTTCAGATGCAGAAGTGTATTGGCCTCAGCGTAGTCTCTCGCTGAATCGATGCCCCAGTCAGAACATTTCTTTCCCGGAACATCAGCGAAATTGGGGCCGGTTCCTCTGACGAGAACTCCGACCTGTTCTCCAGATTGATTAAAGACCGGCCCGCCTGAATTACTGGAGAAGGTATCGAGGTTGTGGCGGAAGGAGTATTTGAGTGACCCGTTCTCCAGCACGTGACCATCATCCACAGCTTTCTGCGGGAGACCCATGGGGTAGCCAATCATAGTGAGTTCTTCTTTCACCTGAAGGGTATCGGAGCTCACGATGATCGGTCTTCTGTCTGATTTCCTTTCGAGGCGAATGAGCGCAAGGTCCTCTCCGAAGGGCTCGTCGAATTTCCGGTAGAGGACTTCCTTGCAGCCGAAGACGTTTTCTTTGTGAATGTGTTTTTCGTCCGCACCAACAGCGTAATCAAAAACCACAGAGTACTCTGAACACCATTTCTTCAGGTCTTCATCCACGCAATGTGCAGCGGTGAGAACCAGGTCTTCTCCGATGAGACTGGCGCTACAACGGGCAAGGTAGTTCTGGCCTGAAAAGCGGATGCCTGAGCAGTAGTTCATTTGCTGGAGAGTGTAGCCTTCTGGACGAAAGCCCCCGGTGACAGGGATGAGACTTTTCTTTTCGACGATCGCAGGGACTGAAAAAGAAAGTTCGCGCAGCTGAGTGCTGACATTTCTTCCGCGGGTTTCCTGCCGATTGTCCTGACCGGAAATGCCGGCGTGAACCGAAGCGGTGAAAAAGAAAAAGGCGACCATGAAATTCATGCCCGCCTTATAACAGAGTTCTTAGATTTTCAGATTTCTTTGTAAAACATTCAGATGTTAAACGGTGTTTGCCCGCGTCTCGCCGGACAACTGCGGTTGAGAACGCTCACGAGTTCAGCGTCCGATTGCGATTTCATCACACCCTCGGCATCAAAGAGTGCCGTGCGGGGAACTTCACAGGATCTGTTTCCTTGTTTCACCGTCGCACTCGCTGATGAGGTCAGCGGATGTTCGTAGCGGTGATTGAGGCGGATACTGATCCCAGTTCCTGAATAGTTAATATTCGGTGGTTTTCTCTGGAAGCGGTCCGTACTCATATCGATGGGCCCTTCAGTTAAGGCTCCGCCCCTGATCGCACCCGTAGATTTATCTATGGTGACCGTTTCTCCCGTTGGAAGAGTCATGATGAGATTGTCACCAAAAACGGCCATGGAAGGAACTGTCACTCTAGGGATCATGAACATATAAGATTTCACGTTGTGAGAGTCAGGACCGCCCGCTGATTCTTCGAGAATCATGTACGTTTCGTTGAAAGCATTGTTCACACTGATCATCTCGAACATGCGGTTCACCGGACCACCATCAGGATATGGGCTCTGAAGCCCGCGAAGCATCGGATGGTTCGGGCTTTGAGTAATCTGGAATCCTGAAGGTGCTTGCTGGGATCTATCCTGACAGTTGAAGACATAGCGCGGAGTATACCCATCAACCTGCCCCCGGCCTCCGCCGCAGGATTCGAGGGTAAAGCCGGAAGTTATTCTTGGGTAAGGAATCGTATCATCGCCCGCTACAGAGCGATTGATTCGAGAACCATCATCCATTGTCTGGGCCCGCATCGCCTCACAGGTTTCACACCGGGCGGCCGTATTCAAAGTCCTGACTGCGTTCAGAGCGTCTGTTCCTCCGGCCACCGTCAGAGCACCAGGAGCGAGTGTTGCTGCCACTGTTGTTGCAGCCGGAACTGTTCTCATGGCCTTGATCTCATCAACTCTGGCGATCATCTTTTTACAGATGACGGGAGCTTTGGCAGCCGAGCAGATTTGATCGACCAGGCGAAAAAGTTCATCCGCTTCCTGAGAAACCTGCGGATCCGATAGATATTCTACGACCTGGGAAAGTGGTTTTGATTCTTTCACGCAATTGCTGAATGCTGAATCTCTCTGAGGCTGAGTGGCATTCGGAACACAAATCCCACGACCAAATAAAAGAGGCTGGCAGGGCATTTTATTTTCACCGCAGGAAGATTCTCGCTGGAAAGCTGGATTGGACCTTGGCGTGGAACACTTTTTTCCGTTGATGGTACTTGGCCATCCGGCAAAGAAGCAGTTCGCTTCACCAGCTGCATAGGCTTCTTCAATTCCCAACCAGAAATGTTTTTGCTCTGAATTTGTTAATTGAATTTGTTTGGCATAGTCTGCGAAAAAATTCCGGTACTCTTTCACAATCATTTCACGCTGAGGCCTGCTCAGTTTTACAAATTCCTTATGAGAAATTCCGAATACGGAAGTGGTAAAGAAAACGGAAAACAGCAGAATCCATTTCATGGGATTGCCTTGATAAAAGTTTAACCAAGGGCTTATCGGAAGGTGGGGTTTAAAGCTTGACTAAAACAGTTTTTATTCAGTGATTCCGCTGAAGTAAGGACGAATGGATGTTTTAGCATCCTCGTAGGAATGGCCTTTCGAAATGAGAAACCGCAGAACTTTATCCCGGAGCTTGAATTTCTCTTTCGGGTCTTTGGGGATGTCTTTCATGCGGAGTTTTTTCTGAATAAGCTTCTCGATCGAATCATCATCCGTGAATCCGAGTTCTTTTGAGATCGCCTCAAACTCACCCTCTTCAAAAACTAATTTCTCCATTGCTCCACGCTTCCTGATCTTGTCTTCGCCTTCACCTTTCATCATCCACTTGCGGATAAAGAGACGGCGATAGGCCTCTTCGCGCAGAAGTCCTTTCTCCTTGAGTTTGGCGAGAACTTCATCGACTTCGTGGGGAAGGTTGTCTTTTTTGGAGCGGAGTTTTTGTTTCAGTTTATATTCTGAATAATCCTGGCGAGCGAGGAGGTGGATGCTGTAGTTATAAATTCTTTGGTTCATTTTCTTAATTCTTTTACGGCGCCGTCGAAGCTCTGCGTAAATGATC
>CANGAC010000046.1 GCA_947451425.1 Bacteriovoracaceae bacterium
ACAACGCGACGGAAAGAGACGGTAGTGAGATCACGCAGCTCACTTCTTCTTCTACCCATAGATTTATTCCCTGGATTAAAACTGATCTTCTGGCTTCTTTCATCGAAGGTGATAACGATCTCGATATCGCCGGCGACAATGCCAAAGAAAAAAGCCGTAATCATCAATATCTTCTTCAGCAAAAAAGTTCTGCAAATCTCGCAGATGATTTCGCCATTTCACTTAGAAACGGACTCAATCGAAACGAGAGGATGATTAAGAGCCTCTTTTCAGGAAATCAGAACTTTTCGGGAAACCTTTATCAGAACGAAGCTCTTCTTGAAAAAGGAAATGATGAGGCAAAAATTCTGACGGGACTTTCTTCAGAAGTAGAAACTTTTCAGCTTTCTGAAAATAGATCTTTCACCCTGGATTCAATTTTCATGCAGGGCCTTCTTAAGAGTGATGATTTCGCTTTCCAGGGTGGCCTTCGGGGAGATCATCATTCTCGATATGGCAATTTCCTCACGGGATCTACCGGAATAGAGGCGAAAAATTTTACCGGGATCTGGTCGGTACAATATTCCCGAGGGTACAAGGCTCCCTCTCTTTATCAATTATACGGGCCACCACTCGTAGGTTTCCCGGCGGTAGGAAATACGAATCTGGTTCCTGAAAGTAATCAATCGTATGAAACTTCCTGGAAAAAGAAACTCGCCTCATGGGAACTGGAAAATGTCATTTTCCATAACCGTCTATCCAATCTCATCGCCTTTACAAATAGTGGCTACAAAAATCAGGGGCGTTTTATCGCTGAAGGTATGGAGCCATCTCTTAAATGGAAAAAAGAAAGAGGAGAAATACGTGGCTCTTATACTCATCAAAGGTTCAGACATCAGCAATCAGTGGTGCTGAGACGACCGTACAATATGGCCCAGCTATCCGGAACCTACTTCCTGAGTGATGCCCTTGAGCTCTTCGCGAAAATGCGCTGGTTTGATTCCCGGAAGGACACTTTTGGGGGACGAACAATTAAGCTCAGTTCTTTTGAGACTTACGATGTCGGAGGAAGCTTCAGATGGGGGAAGCAGCAGGTCTCCCTTCAGCTGGTGAACCTTGCCAATCGGGATTATGAGGAAATTGCTGGATTCAGCGTGATGCCGAGATCGGTCTTCGGGAGTTATGCCCTGACTTTTTAGTGAACTTTTTTATCCGCAGGATCTTCAAAGCAGCACGATCCATCGTGATGCTCGATTTCTTCTTCGAGACTGGCCTCGTATTTTCTGCGATCTTCGTTGGAAAGGCCCAGAGAGTCCGTCAAAGTCTCACTGAGTGTGGGGTTGATGACATCAACGGAAAGTCCCATTTCTTCCAGCCCGGCCGCATATTGATAGGCCTTGTCGGCTTCATCCAGCTGACATTCGAATAACACCTGGCGGGTTTCTGTGTCGACGACGCGGATTTTCGGGATTTCTTTTTCCATAGGGTGATGGTAGTTATCCTTTCCCTCTCTTGTCAAAGGTTGAAGATGGGTCTCATCCTCTGGATTGACCAGAATACGTTTGCGTCAAGTCTCATTGAGAAGGTCTTCAAAAAGAAGGGCCTGGAATTCTATACCCTTCCCCATGCGCGGGATTTTCTTTATCTCGTGGATGACCTGAAACCTGAATTGATTGTCCTTGATGTCCAGACCCTGAAAGTCGATGAAGAAGCGTTTCGGAATCAATACGAGTCTTCAGAGCTTCTCAGGAACACTCCCATTGTCCTGATCGGAATGGGGGAGTCACTCGATTACATCCAGAATAAGCGGGGGGAAATATCCCGGACGCTTGATCCTTTCGGAGTTCCGGAACTTCTGGCAAAATATCGCGGCTAGTTTTATAATCCTCTCATGAACAAAGACAAAGTCATGTTGATCGGCGGATTAGTTATCGCTTTCCTCATATTCGCCGTGACTCTTTATTTCCGAAGCGGCGCTTTCTAGAAGCCTCGCCACTGGTTCCTTGAATGAGTCTCTCTCGCTCTGAGAGAGAAAGAAGCTTGAGAGCCGCTTATCCAGTACAGAAAGAAGTAAATCCACAAGCTCATGATAGTGAGTGTGAATCCATTGCGCGTGAAAATGATTCGGAACTTCAAGCAGGATCACGTTATGGGAAATGACAGTTGGTTTTACATTCTTAAACCACTGGTGATGAACTTCCGGGCCCAGGATGTCACCGAGTTGCTCGGAAACAATCGACCAGATGTAAGAAGCACGAACAACCGGATGAGCGAGATTGGTATTTTTTTCTTTGAGCCCTGCTTTCTTCTCAGTCCAGCGGGTTTTGAGACAATTTTTTCTGCGTATGATTCTGGTTTTTTTCACAGCATGAGACTAATGAAACTTCCCGGCAAGCACAACAGGATTTTCCAGATCGATCAGGGAATTTGAATATTCTCTTCCCATTGTTTTGCGTCCTGAGGAGCCAGAATAAAAGATTGAAGTCCCAATTGCTGGAAAATAAAATCGGGGATTCTGATTCTATAAAAAATCCCTTGCTCGTGGGATGTGAGATTCAGGATGTTGGCATTTCCACGAACGCGCGCATGTGCGTCTCCGGCTTCATAGGGAATGAAAAGATCGTAGTGGTCCTGCTTCGAAAGAAAATGATCGATAATATAAGTACGAAGATTCTTCATATCCTCTTCATCGTAAGAAGAGACGAGGAATGAGTTTGGGTAATTTCTCATGATGATCCGGGCGCGAACGGGATCATTCAGGAGATCTTTTTTGTTGAAAACGATGATCTGCTGTTTCTCATCGATCTTGAGTTCTTTCAGGACTTCCTGGGTAACCCGGAGATGTTTCTGGTAATTAGGATCAGAAATATCGCAAACGATTACCAGAAGATCGGCTTCAAGTGCTGATTCAAGAGTTGTTCTGAATCCCTGAACCAGAGTATTGGGAAGGTTCGAAATAAAGCCTACGGTATCAATCATGATCATCGGTGGCTTTGAATCGGGATTGAGTGTGCGGAAAGTGGAATCGAGGGTGGCGAAAAGCTTATTCTCTTCAAGAACGTTCACTTTACACAATCGGTTCATGAGCGAAGATTTTCCGGCATTGGTGTAACCCACGAGTGCAGCGGTAACGGCCTGATTCTGGCGCTTCTTACTTTGCTGCTCTCTGGTCCTCTGGACGTCTTCCAGCTGCTTCTTGAAAAATTCAATTCTTTCGCGGACCATCCGTCGGTCAAGCTCGAGCTGCTGCTCACCCTCACCACCGATCGCGGCACCTGCTGCTCTCTGCTTAGAAAAGTGGCCCCACATGCTGGTGAGGCGGGGGAGGAGATATTTTAACCGTGAGATTTCGATCTGTATTTTTGCTTCTTTCGTCCGGGCATGATGAGCAAAAATCTCGAGGATCACGGTGTTGCGATCAACGATTTCAAGCTTGGTGATCTCTTTAATGTTCCTCGCCTGAGAAGCCGTCAGCTCAAAATCAAAAACAAGCAGGGCCGATCCTTCTTCTCGGGCAGCATCGGCAATCTCGGCGAGCTTTCCTTCTCCGAGCATGGTTGCCGGATCAATCTGCTTTCTGTTCTGCACGTATTCTTCGCCGGCTGTAATTCCGAGAGTCCGAAGAAGTTCTCTTAATTCTCTCAGAGAATTATTGGTTTCGATCGCGGTCGCGTGACTTTCAAACTTGTCACAAATGATGGAGACGAGCGAGGCTTTCTGGCCAAGTGGTAATTTGTACTCTTCCTGATTCATTTAAGCTCCATCTGGATGTTGTCGAGAAGGCGGGTGGTTCTCAGCTGGAAAACGCCGAGAAGACTTACAAGGCCGGATTCGGAAAGATCCCGTGAAAGTGAGTGACCATCCAGAAGTTCAAGATAATTCCAGCGTGGATCCTTGAGCGTTTCCTGAATAATTTTTTGAGCAAGAGGGAGATTCATTTTTTTTCCATCGAGAGCTTCTTTTACTTTTTTCAAGGTCCGGGAAAGTGTCAGCGCCTCGACTCTTTCTTCCGCATTCAGGTATTGGTTGCGGCTGGAAAGCGCCAGGCCATCATGATCGCGGATGATCGGCATTCCCGTGACTTTCAATGGAAGGCTCAGATCCAATGCCATCTGGCGGATGACCAGATACTGCTGATAATCCTTAAGACCGAAGAAGGCTTCCCGTGGTTTCACAATTTCAAACAGGCGATACACTACGGTTGCGACTCCTTCAAAATGGCCCGGACGGTTTGCACCTTCCAGTCTTTCAGAGAGGCCCGTGACATCAACCCGCTGATTGTATCCCGGAGGATAGACTTCTTCAGGACTCGCCGGCGCATAAACGACAATCTTAGATGACGGAAATTCTTTTTCCACGGTGCGGATGAGACTCAGGTCGTCCTCAAGTGTGCGGGGATATTTATTGAAGTCTTCTGATGGACCAAACTGCTTGGGATTAACGAAAATGGAAAAATAAACGACAGGGTCATGTTTCAAAGCTTCGCGTAATAGCGAGAGGTGACCCTGATGGAGATTGCCCATCGTCGGGACAAAGCCGACAGTGCTTTTTTCTCCTGATCTTTCGCGGATAACTTCGGCTGTAGATGTATGAACGATCACCATGAAGGCTGGCCTTCAAACCACTCTCGAAGTTTCTCACCGACCTGTTTTTTCGTTAGTGCGAATGGTCCCTGTTGGTCTTTCGCAGTCACGAAGAAATAATTCCCATCGTTTTTTTGAAAGCCTTCGAGGGTGTTTCCGAGAAGCCCATTACTCACGCGGTTTCCGACCATGAGATCAACTGGCTTACGGTTCATTTTTTCCTGGAACACTTCACGGCTGGTTTCTGTTTCTGCAGCAAAGCTCACGACTTTTTGATTGGGCTTTCTGATCGCAAGAATTTCTTTCATGATGTCGGCGGCTTTCCGGAAAGGAAGGGCGTCACCCATGCTCTCTTTCTTGATTTTGCTTGAAGCTGGTTCAAACTCGATGTCAGCGATGGCACCGGTCGAGATATATAAATCAGATCCCGGAAATCTCCGGAGCGCTTCCTGTTTCATCATTTCAGTTGTCGGAGCTTTCACCAGGGTGAAACGTGGATGGCCCTGCAGATTTTCCACAGAGGCATCGCACTGGTGCCCGGCGAGAACTGTGACGTGATAGCCTGCTTTGAGGAAAGCGTGTGCGACAGCGATGCCCATTTTGCCGGAAGAAGGATTGGTCAGATATCGGACAGGATCGAGGGGAGAAACCGTCGCCCCCGCCGTCACGATAATTTTTCCTTTCGGAGTACTCACAGGATTTAACGTTTCAATGAAATCGGCCACCGCATTCACGTCAGGGAATTTTCCTTTCCCGACATCACCGCACGCGAGAAGACCTTCGACCGGATTCACCAGAATAACATTGTCTCTTTTACCAAGAGCGAGAATGTGTTCCTGCGTGCGCGGATGATTCCACATCTCCGTGTTCATCGCAGGAAAAAGAAGCATGGGCTTTTTTCCGGAAGCTAAAACGATGCTCATCAGAAGATCGTCGGGAAGGCCCAGAGAAATTTTTCCGAGTGTGTTTGCCGACAGGGGAGCGATCACTATTTTTTCGGCCCATTTCGCGAGCTGAATATGGAGGACATTTTCTTTGGAAGAAAGATTGGCCGGAACAAAATCATCCTGAGGTCCGTAGACGGCTTCAACACCGAGATAGCGGAAGGTTTCCATCTTCACGAATTCGAGTGCACCTCGTGAGAGAACCACGACGACCTTATCGCCATTTTTCACCAGGAGGCGCGCGAGATCGAGGCCCTTGTAGGCCGCAATGGATCCGGTGATGCCGAGAAGGATATTCATAGCGGTTCTATTTGTGTCGTCATCCAGTAAAGAAGGGAGGAGTGTATCAAATCGGGATGAGTCTCCACAACAGCAGCTGAATTCATTTGAGAGAGGAGTTTTTCCCAGAGCGGGGCCGCACCACCAGTAATCAATACCTTCTGGATTTGATGCTCCTGGATAAGTTCACGGGCCAGGGCAGCGAAGGCCTGGTATCCCCGGGCCATGGCCTCACTTGTCGTGTGGGGAAGATCTCTCTGGATGTTTTCCGAAAGAGAGACTTCTTTGAGGTTTTCACCTTTTTTGAAGCCTTCAAAGTATGTTTCAAGTCCCGGAAGGATGAACCCACCATGAAATCCTGCTGGTGTTACGACATCCATCGTGACGAAAGTTCCGGCATCAATCACAAGGGTTGAAAGCTTGATTTTCTTGTATGCATAAAATGCAGTGATGAGGCGATCTTCGCCAATCGTCTGAGCGTAATTCACGTTCATCCCGTGAAACTTAGTCCCGCGCCAGTAATCCTTCACGCGCGTGATGAGGTAGCCCTCTTCGACGAATGTTTTCAATTCTTCTTCACGGGGTTTGACATCGGAAAGAACGAATTGCGTATTGTGCGCAGAAAATCCCATTTGGGACAAAAAGATTTTTAATTCACCCAGCGGAACTTTTTTGACGAGGTCCCAGTTAGCTCCATGAGAAAAAATTCCCGCGGTCGCATTGGTATTCCCGAAGTCGAGAGTAACCAGACCCTGCATGCTACTTCCCCTGATCCTTGAGGTAAGTGGCGATGAGCCTGGTTTTCATCTCGTAGAAATCTGCAATCGGGGGGCAGAATTTCGGCGGAGTCTTTGGACCCATCTTCAGAAGATCATTGATGACTAAAACCTGGCCGTCTGTTTTTTTTCCGGAACCAATACCGATCGTAGGAATGGAAAGTTCAGAAGAAATTTTTGTCGCGAGATTTTCCTCCACACATTCCAGAACGATCGAGAATGCTCCAGCTGCTTCCAATGCCTTCGCTTCTTTCATCAGGCGATCCTTAGAAGCATCGGTTTTTCCGTGAACGTAATAACCACCTTGCTGGTGAACTGACTGAGGGGTGAGACCAATGTGGCCCATGACCGGAATACCGGTTTGCGTGAGCCTTTCTATGAGTTTTAACTGATAAGGAAATGCGCCTTCCAGTTTGATGGCTTCGGCTTTTGTGTCTTTGAAAAGCTTCGTTGCTGAATGAATGCCCTGAGAGATCGTAGAGTAACTGCCGAACGGGAGATCGAGAATCAGGAATTTCTCGGGGGCACCACGTCTCACGGCCTTGCCGAAGATGATCATTTCCTCAAGGGTGACTTCGACCGTTGTCTCGTAACCAAGAATGACATTCCCGACGCTGTCTCCGACGAGGATCATATCGAGCTCAGACTGATTCAGAATGGTCGCTGTCTGATAATCATAACAGGTGAGGACCTGGAGATTCCCAGCTTTGGCTTTCCGGATGTCACGGACATTGAGTTTTTTCATGAGTTGATCCTGAGAAAAGTTTTGTTGAGTTCATCCTGAGTCCAGCGGGTACTGATTTTTTTTCTGAGTGCAGGGACATCTGCGCTTTCGACTTCATGGTCAAAAGCCCCGGATTTAATTTCATTCAAAAGCGAGCGCATGCGATTTTTGAACTCATCGGTCATGAGAGTCTGATATCCCTTCTCGGAACCAATTAAAGCATTCGGGCTGATGAGGTCAAAGAATCCCTCTGGACCCTTATCAATCATGGCGTTGATGATGAGCTTCAGTTCGTGCCAGCACTCGAAATAAGCGAGCTCCGGTTCCGTGCCTTCTTCGAGAAGATGCCGGAACATTTCAGAGGCTGCATAAGGAATGAGGGAGCAAAGAAGCCCCTGCTCGGAATAAAGATCAGCATTGGTTTCACGAAGGAATGTTGTGGCATAAGGTCCCATGGTAATGCCCAGGGAACTTGCGAGAGTGCGCAGCCAGATTTCAGTTTCGGGCTTATTTCCTCTCACGTGCTCGAGTGAGAAGACCGCACCCAGCTTGCCTTTGATTTCATACTGCCGGCGGAGTTCAGTACCGATGGATTTTGGAGCAAAGAGAATGTGCTCCAGTGCGGGAAATTTTTTTTCCAGACTTTTTCTGCTTACGGAATAACCATGAGCATAAAGAATTCTTGAACCCGACTTCATTTTTGTCCCATGAGTGACAAGAAATTTTTCCTGTTCATCATCGGGGATGAGGAGGGCAACGGCATCAGATTGATAAAAATCGCTGGATCCGATTTCAATGAGTGGAAGTTTTGAGGAGCGAGCGGCACTTTCGGAAGAGCTGCCGGGCCTCAGGGCAATCCTCACGGGAAAGCCCGAATCGCGCAGGTTCAGGGCCCACGCGCGGGCCTGATTGCCAAAGCCAATGATGGTTAATTGCATCATAATTACTACTAGTGTGAAACTCCCCATCAAAGCTATCATCAGGGGGCCATGAATGAAAGTGTTAACCGGGCCTTCATGTACGGGGAATCTGTCTTCACCACCATGCGGTTGGTGGATGGAAAAGTCCGTCATTGGGAACATCATTTTGACCGTCTGAAGAAGAGTGCCGAATTCGTCTATGGCCCTTTTAAGGAGGGTGACAATTGGCAGGATATCCTCCGCGATCGTCTGGAGACGAGGCTTAATACTGAAGACGGTGATAAAGTTATACGCCTGACACTTTATCGTGAACAGATTCGTGGTCTTCATCATCATGGGATCATTTCCATCATGGATCTCCGGCTTCACGTCGATATTTCTTCCTTTGATCCGATGAGATTTGAAGGGAAGACATTCCGCCTCCGGAGTGTGCCGCCGATTTCGAGACCGGCCTGGTGGCCTTCGTTTCTCAAGGCTGGAAATTATCTGGAGACAATTCTCTCCCAGAAAAAACATCTCGGTCCCGATGACGACGATATTCTTTTCGTTTCTCATGATGAGACTATTCTTGAATCTTCCGTGGCCAATATTTTCATCTACCGGAAAGGAAAACTTTCCACTCCGCCGGCTGGGCGAAGTGTTCTTGAAGGGGTCATGAGAAAAAAAGTCCTGGAGTCGGGAGGAACAGTTTTTGGCGAAGTCAGCGAGTGCGATACGAATCTTAAAGAAATTTTAAAGGCTGAAGGTGTATTCGGCACAAATTCCGTCAGAGGGCTTTTCTTAATCTCGCGGATAGATGATCATGATATTTCCATGACCGAGGATTTTTCTGAGAAATTTGAGGCTTTAAAGCGGGTGCTTGATTTATGAAACACCGTGAAGTGAACTGTCCCACTTGCCGGAAAAAATTTAATTACTTCGATTCGGCTTTCAGGCCTTTTTGTTCTGAAAGATGCCGTCTGATAGATCTCGGACAATGGCTTTCAGAATCCTATACCGTTCCGGCGGAAAAACTAACTCCGGATGAGATCGATACACTTGAGAAATTACATGAAAAAGAAAACAGCGAAGAAGACGGCAACGAAGACAAATACGAAGACGACCAAGAGTAGTCCTTCCCTGGATCTGGAAGTTGTCCTGAATAACATGATCGAGTGGGCCTTCGAATGCGGAGAGATTCTCAACTCTCACCTTGTTCAGTCTTACGACAAACCTCTTAAGATTCTCGATAAGGGGAAGCAGGGTCTGGCGACTGAAGCAGATCTTCTCTCAGAAACCTATGTTATGGAAAAGATCCGTGCGTTCTATCCTGATCATACAATTCTCTCCGAAGAAGACTCTTTCAGACGTCATCTGAAGTCGGGCATTCCTGCTGAAGATGAATACATCTGGCTGATTGACCCGCTCGATGGAACCAATAACTTTTATAATCGCCTGCCTTTTTTCTGCGTGAGCCTTGCGCTCAACAAAGGAAAGGAAACACTTGCCGGTGTTGTCTACAATCCGGTGAACTGCGAACTCTTTTATGCCACGAAAGGGACCGGCGCCTGGCTCATCCGTTTGATCGGTGAAAGTGAAGTCAAAATCCGTCTCAAGGCCCCAAAAGGGAAGAAGGGTTTCAAAGAAGCACTTTTGTCGGCTAATCTCACCAGCAAAAGAGTGGAGAAAGATTTACTGAAAACTTTTCCCGAAGTTCGGGCCATGAGAAGGCTCGGTTCTGCAGCACTTGAGATGAGTTACGTGGCCGCAGGGATGCTTGATGCTTACTGGGAATACAAGCTTCAGCCATGGGATATGGCTGCCGCAGGACTGATCTGCCGTGAAGCTGGAGTAAAAATCTCAAATATTCAGGGAGAAGAATTTCACCCCTTCGGATCATCTGTTTTGACTGCTGATCCGGCTCTCTACACGGAACTTCAGGGCATCCTCAACAAGAGATAGCGCATTCATACTTTGACATAAATTCCCGTGGCTTAGATAATGGACTAAGAGCAGCTATTTTCAGCTAATCCATGGAGGGGTTGTGTTGGATCCTGTAAGCAATTACGTCGCGAATTTTTCCGATCCTATCCTGACGATTACGTCGGGACTCCTCGTCATCATTACGACGCTGATCCTCTGGCTGTGGTTTTCCAACCGCAAAAAATATCACAATTTAAAACACGCGATACCTGCTCACGTTGTAAAAAATTATCTCGATTCCATTATTCAGAATTCTACCGCTTTGAAATCATCGCTCTTCCGCGGCGGCGGACTTGATATCAGTGGTATTCCCTCTGTCCTCCCTCTTCAGGGACTCGGCGGTGGAGATGGTATCGCTCTGACAGGAGCACCTTCAACTGCTCTCATGGAAGAACTCAATCAGAAACGCGCGCTCATTGCTCAGCTTGAAGCTCAGCTCGGTGCTCTTCAGAATGCTAACCGCGATCTTGAATCAAAATACACCGCTACCCAGAATCATCTGTCAGCTGCGGAAGCGAAGATCAAAGAACTCGAGGCCCTTCTTGCACAGTTCAAGCAGGGGAACTCTGGTGGAGACGAAGCGCTGAAGGCCGAGCTCAAGATGGTCACGAAAGAGCGTGATGAGCTTCGTGACAAGCTCAAAGAATTTGAAATTATTTCTGATGACCTTGCTAACCTCAAGCGCCTTCAACAGGAAAATGAACAGCTCAAGCGCTCTCTCAGCGCCCAGGGTGGAACGCCTCGACCTGTGTATAAGGAAGAGCCAGCTCCTGTTCCTCAGGTCGCTGCTGATGTGTCGGAACTTCTCGAAGACATCGGTGCCAGCGATTCTCAGTCTACTGATGATAACAAAGCTCTCGAAGACTTCCTGAGCGAACCGGAAGCTAGTGCTGTTCCTGACATGGTCGCCGCTCCGGAACCTAACCTTGATCTGGATACAAAACCGAAATCTGATAAAACTCCCGAGGATCTTCTCTCTGAGTTTGAAAAAATGCTGGGGTAAAAATGAAACTGTTTCTCGGGATCCTGCTTGTCTCGTCTTCAGTGGCCTCGGCTTACGTTCCCTCGAAAGAAGCTATCCGACTGCTTTCAAATCCCAACGGTGGAAAAGTCACCCTGGTAAAACAGGATCTCATTTCGCTCGAGCGACTTGAGACGATGTTCACCATGGACACTCACACTCCGGGACTCGCAGCGATGCTGAAGAGAAATTCTCTCCGTCATGGCGGAAAAGCCGTGCCTGTTCTCATAAAAGTTATGAAAGAAAGTAAGTACCCTGAGCAAAACCGCTGGCAGGCAACCATGCTGCTTGGCCGGATCATGGGGAAAAAATCTGCGCCATTCATCGCACGTTTCGCTGATCATCCACACTGGATGATGAGAGTGGCCTCTCTCAAAGCTCTCCTGGCACTCAAACAGGACACGTATCATCACGTTTACTCCAAAGCTCTTCGTGATCCTTCGTTAATCGTAAGAGTCCAGGCCCTCGACAACATTTCCCGCATGCAGATTAAGCCCCTCGCGCCACACGTCTGGAACATGCTCTACGACCAGACTAACTACAGTGGTGATGCAGGAAATCTCAAACGCACCTCGATTGTGAAGTCTGTGATCCGTACTCTCGGTGACGTGAAGTATACGAACGCTCAACGGCCTTTGACGAAACTCATTCAGAATCCGAAGTACCAGGATCTCATTGAAGATCTGGATTACTCTCTCGAGAAAATTACCGGGGAAGTTTCACCAAACACGGTCGATCAGAGAAGAAAATTCTGGTCGAAGCTCACGGTCGCAGAAACGAAGAAAATTTAGGTTCCTGAAGCAGCTGGTGGAGTCGTGGCGCCAGCCGCGGGTGCGGAGTTATTTTCCATCTGCTCTTTCTCTTTGGCGCGATCAATTTCTTTCAGCTTATTGTCCGTCGCAATCAGCCTCTCCATCCGGTAGAGAAGTGTCTTCTCCATGATTCCGTCTGTGGTGACTTCTTTCCAACCCTGAAGAAAGTCCTGCTCAACCAACTGTCTCTTGTAAACAGTGACCTTGGAAACTTCGCGGCCTCCGCGATAACCTTTCACGACATTGATAACGAGCTTGAATTTTGCCGCCTTGACGGTCTCAGATGATCCGAAGGCATCTGCAAAATTTACTTCTAAAGTATTGTCCATCCAGCGGGTTTTGATGAAACCCGCTTCCTGATTCTGTTGCGCAATATCGTATTTTCTCATGACCTGAATCACGGCCTGCCAGGCCTGATTGTAATCTGCTTTAAAGACTTTCGACGGAATTTCCATCTCTTCTGTGACCTGACGAAACTTCTCATAATTCGCACAGCTTCCAACCAGGAGATACATAGCGATTAAGAGGATAATTTTCATAAGTTTTATGTTATCAATGATTCTGATAAAAACAACTCCGGATGCCTATGGACCACAAAAACCTTCTTGCACAGGTCTTAAAGACTGAAGCTGATGCCCTCAATAAAGCCGCAGAACGCTTAACCGACGAGACCGCCAGTGCGCTGGTTGGTGTTTTCGAACTTCTGGCAAGTACAGGCGGATCACTCATCATCTCCGGAGTCGGGAAATCAGGGCACATTGCTGCAAAAATCGCTGCGACATTCTCTTCTTTGGGTCTTCCTTCATTTTTTCTGCATCCTACTGAGGCCATGCACGGCGATCTCGGAAGAGTCACTACCCGCGATGCGCTGGTCCTGATCAGTAAGTCCGGAACTACCGAAGAGCTTCTGAATCTTCTGCCGTTTTTGTCGCTCCCCAAGGAGCGCCTCATCGCGATCGTCGGGAAAGTGCATTCTCCGATTGCTGAGAAATCCGGAATTATTCTGGATGCATCGGTAGATAAAGAGGCTTGTATCAATGACCTTGCACCTACGACAAGTACAACTCTGGCACTTGCTCTGGGTGATGCTATGGCCGTGCTCTATGAAAATGTTCTCGGAGTCTCTAAAGAAAAATTCGCCGTGAACCACCCGGCAGGACTTCTCGGCAAATCTCTTTCGCTCACCGTTGACCGGTTACTGACATCGAAGAGTGATTGTCCTGCGATTGCGGAAGATGCCACTCTTCAGGATGCCATCCTCGCCATGACTCAGAAACCTGTTGGCATGTGCGCAGTCCTGAAAGGTGAAACTCTTGTGGGTATCATGGTCGAAGGGGATATCCGTCGGGCGTTTGCAAAAAGCAAAGACGCCATTCAGATGAAAGTTTCTGAACTCATGACAAGAAACCCTATCTCAATTGAACCGGATCTTCTGGCATTTGAAGCATTGAAGATCATGGAAAATCCGTCTCGCCTTATTAGCGTTGTACCAGTTGTAGATAAGAGCGGAACTTTCCGGGGCGTACTACGTCTTCACGATCTCTTTAAGGCGGGATTTAACTCTTCGATGAAGCGCTGAACTTCTCTCTCAGAATCGTCACGAGGATGAGAACGGCAGCGAACATAAAGAGGGGCCAGACGCCCCATTTCTGATAAAACGTTGCCTCGCCACTTCCGACATTCACGGCAACATCGAGGATATCTTTTTCTCCGATCCCAAGCCTTTTTGATTCCGATCCATCAGGATAAATGACTGATGAGACTCCCGTGTTCGTACTCCGGATAATCGGAAGCTGAAATTCCACTGCTCTCCACTTAGAAAGAAACAGATGCTGATAGGGTTCGGCCGTATCCCCATACCAGGAATCATTGGTGTGATTGACGATGAAATTATTTTTTCCATGCTGATTGAGGAGGTCGCGCATGTAATTTGTTTCCAGAATCTCATAGCAAATAGGAGTGACGAAACGGAACCCCCCCTTAGTCTCCATGAGAGGAGTTCCTTCTCCTCGCGCAAAGAGTGAAACCGCCGGAACGATCGCGACAATTTTTTTATTTAACGGGCCGAAAGGAAGAGTTTCTCCGAAAGGAATCAGAATGTTCTTGTGATAACTCGATTTGATCTTGCTGTCACCGATGAGAACCGAAGCATTAAAAACTGATTCCACCAGATCGAACATGTCCTTGTTAGAATCCTGGACGTATCCCCCGATGAGCATCTCGCCACCGGTTCTTGCGGCGATATCCATGAAGATATGTGGGATATGAGTGGAGTTACTGTAAAACGATGAAGAGAAAGCAGTCTCAGGCCAAACGATCAGATCAGGTTTAAAGCCATTGTCTCTGGTGGAAAGATTGAAATAATCATTGTTGATCGATTCAAAAGAATTCTGATCCCCGCGTTCACTCGCGACTTTGAGGAAATTTCCGACATTCGCCTGAACTACTCTTACGTTCAGATTTTTCTCTCCACTGCTTTTAGAAAGTGGAAGACAAAAATTAAGAGTAAGGAAAATCGCAAAAACCGTGTAGACCTGATAGCGGACCTTTTTCATCTCAATCTGCGTGACGACTTCAAGGGAAATCCAGAATGTCACAAAACTCAGGGTGACGACTCCGACATAAGGAACAGTTCCCAGATAAGGAGAAAGATGCAGCCAGGGACTTCCCACGTAAGTCGGAAATTGCTGGGGAAAATAGCGTTCAAGGAGAGTCATGAGAAAGGCCGTAAGAAGAACGCCTTTCTCTGAGCGCCAGTTGAAGTCCGGGCGAAACTTTTTCCAGAGCGCAAACAGCCACCAGTGAGGCTGGAGGATGAGAGAAAAGAGAAGGCCCAGAAAAATGGAAACGATCCAGGGAAGCTGGCCGAATTCGCGAAGGGTGTGCGGTACCCAGTAGAAGCCCACGACGTTCAGGCCGATATTATAAAAAAGAATGATAAGAAGAGAATGCTTCAGAGTTTTTGAGCGTTCAAGTAACCACAAAAATAACGGGACAGAAATAAAGAGGAGAGGAAACCAGCCTGGCATCCAGGTCGCGGGATAAGTGAGAGCGTAAAGGGAGCCGGCCACGAAGGCGAGAAGGAGAGTGAGGAGGAATGATTTCATCCCTCCATTCTAGGAGATTAATTAGCGATTTGCTACTTGGCGGTTACCGAGTTTTGCACTTACTGATTCAGCGAGTTCAAGGGCTTTACCAGCGTCAAGCTTACCTGAACCAAGAATCTTGCCTTCGAAAGTTTTCACTTTGAGTGAAGAGCTAAGGATGATGTTTTTGATCTGGTCATACTTCATGCCCGGGTACTGAGCTTTGATAAGAGCAGCAACACCCGTCACGAAAGCCGTTGCCTGAGAAGTACCCGTCATATAACCGGCCGTGCTGTTAGGAATTGCCGAGCGGATGCGGTGACCAGGAGCTGCGATATCAACTGAGTTCTTACCGAAGTTAGAAGACGGGATGATATTGAGAGCGTCGTCGTGAGCACCAACAGTGATGATGTTTGAGAGACCGTACGAAGCCGGGTAGTAAGCGTGGCGCTTGTCATCGATGTTAGAGCGCTCGTTACCTGCAGCTGCGATCACGAGGATACCTTTTTTCTCAGCAGCTTTCAGAACGCGAAGTTCATCAACTGAAGCTTCAGGACCGCCGCCAGAGTAGTTGATCACGTCAACGTTGTTATCAACAGCGTACTGGAGAGCTTTGATGGTTGCATCGAGGTTCGCCTGACCAGAAGCTTTTGGATTGTAGTATTTGAGAGCGAGAAGTTTTACATCCGGGAATACAGATTTAACGATACCAGCAACGTGAGTTCCGTGGCCGTGAGCATCTGTCGGAGTTGAAGTCACTTTATCGCCGGAAAAATCCATACCGTAATTTGTCGCAGAAGCTTTTCCGCTGATCACAGCGATATTGTCTTTGATGAAAGGATGGTCGCCCTGGATACCGGTATCGATAACCGCAACGATGATTTCCTTATTCTTCTTGAACTTAGTCCATGAGTCTTTGAGATTGATTGAAGCGAGGTGCTTGTCCGGGTCAATTCCCCATGAAGCGTAACGGGAGATAAGGAGCTCAGGGTTGTAAGCGAGTTGCTGTTGAGCAAACGCTACCGTGAGGTTCAAGCTGAGTGCGACGAAGACCAGGATTTTAGCAGCTTTCTTCATGTCCAATTCCTTACCACGTTTTAGGGGGCCCCGGGTTTAACCGGGAAAACTTGTAATACTTAAAGCAAGGACCTTGCCACAAAGCAGGATGGGGAATCTGGTAGTTAGCGGAGAAGGAGTGTCTGAAAGCTGGTGGGTGTTGAAAGTTTAGACAGCAGGAACGTTTTCAATTCAAAGAGATAGGTCAAAAAAAAAGGCTCCCGAAGGAGCCTTTTAATGAGATCAAGCTTGGCGCATGATCTGGGATTCTTCTCTTTCTCTTTCCTCTGCGTGCTGGATACAGAGATCGGCCCACGGCTGGTTCTCCAGGCGCTTCATCCCGATTTCTTCCTCGCACTCTTCGCAGTGACCAAAGTTCCCTTCGTTCACCCGATCCAGGGCCGCATCGATCTTACGAAGTTTGGCATATTCCCGGTCGCGGATTGTGCAGTTGAGCTGCTGCTGAACCAGGGATGTCGCTAAATCCGTCTCATCGGAGAGGTCCTCTTCCGAGACGTGTAAATCGTCTGACTTATTAAGGAGCCCTACGTTGAGGATCTGCTGTCTATGTTTGAGCAGCAGCTGCTTGTAGTGTTCGATTTTCTTCTTGTCCACGAATCCTCCTCATAGGGGTAGGTGAGCCGCCTATTATATAGTAGTAACCCACATTTACCTATTTTAAAGCGTCTGTGGATCCTACTCAAGTGAGGTATCTTATCGGCAATTTTGTTCTAAAAATTGAACAAATAATCTGTCATTTTCCCTCAAATATATCCGCCGGTTTGACATGCGTGTTCAGAACTCGTTAAGGTTGAAGAAGCACATTAATAAATTTGAGGCGTTATGCTGCACAGTGACGTTGCAACCTCGGTAGGCCATATACCATCAGGATTATTCATCGTATCCGTGATGGATCCTGAGACACGTAAAATCGACGGTTATCTCGCCAGTTGGGTTCAACAAGTTTCCTTTAATCCTCTTCTTATTTCCCTCGCTAT
>CANGAC010000047.1 GCA_947451425.1 Bacteriovoracaceae bacterium
AAAGATCCGTCGGAACTCGACTGGTCATCCGTTGGTGCTGATATCGTCATCGACTGTACCGGGATCTTTAAAGATAAAGCAAAACTTGGCCTTCATATGAAGGGCACGGTGAAAAAAGTGATCATGTGTGCTCCGGGGAAAGACCTCGACGGAACGTTCGTGATGGGGATCAATAACGAGAAGTATGATCATGCTAAACATCACATCATCTCAAATGCTTCTTGTACGACGAACTGTCTTGCCCCGGTGGTAAAAGTTCTTCACGAGAACTTCGGTATCGTAAACGGTCTCATGACAACAGTTCACTCATATACGTCGGATCAGAATCTCCTCGATAACGCTCACGATGACCTTCGTCGCGCGCGCGCAGCGAACCTTTCCATGATCCCGACTTCAACTGGTGCCGCGAAAGCTCTCGGCGAAGTGATTCCGGAAATGAAAGGGAAGCTCGATGGATACGCAGTCCGCGTTCCGACTCCGGACGTTTCCATGGTCGATCTCACTGTTGTTCTTGAGAAGAAAGCCACTAAAGAAGAAATCAATGCAGCGATGAAGAAGGCCGCAGAGTCCGGACTCAAAGGTATTCTTGGGTACACTGAAGAAGAGCTCGTTTCCATGGATTTCATGGGTACAACAGAGTCTTCAATCTTCGATTCAAAACTCACCAACGTCATTGGCAACACGGCAAAAATCGTGAGCTGGTATGACAATGAAGTGGGCTTCTCGAATCGCGTGATCGACCTCGCTAACTTCATCGGCCAGAAACTCTAAGGAATTTATGCAGCTCAAATCACTCCAGGATGCGGATCTCAAGGGGAAAAAAGTCCTCGCCCGTTTTGACTTCAACGTTCCTCTCTCGAAGACGGAACCAAGAACCATTACCGATGCCTCACGGATCGACATGGCGATTCCCACCATCCGGATGATTCTTGAAAAGGGTGCCACGAAGCTTACGATGATAAGCCATCTCGGTCGTCCGGATGGAAAAGCTGATCCGAAGTATTCGCTTGAGCCCGTTGCCAAATACCTCGCAGAAAAGCTCGGGATTGATGTCATTCTCTCTGAGAGTGCCATCGATAACGGAGTCAAAAACCTCCTTCAACTTCCGGAAACAAAGATTGTTCTTCTTGAGAACATCCGCTTTCTTCCGGGAGAAGAAAAAAATGATTCTGCTCTCGCAGAGAAGCTTGCGCAGTATGGAGATGTCTATGTGAACGACGCCTTCGGTGCCGCTCACCGGAAACACTCCTCCACTTATGCGATCAATTCCTTTTTCAAGAACCGCGCTTACCCCGGACTTCTTATGAAAAAAGAAATTGATTCCCTCGGTGCTCTCATGGAAAAACCAGCGAAGCCCTTTGTGGCCGTCATTGGCGGAGCGAAGGTTTCCGATAAAATCAAAACGATCGAGAAGATGCTCGTGCTCGTCGACACACTCCTGATTGGCGGAGCGATGGCCTACCCCTTCCTTAAGGCCAAGGGTGCGACGGTCGGAAAGTCACTCTGCTCGGATGAAGATGTGGCCCTCGCCAAACAACTTCTCATGGCCGATCGGGGCGGGAAAATCCAGCTTCCGAAAGATCATGTGACCTCCCTTGAATTCGGCGGAGCTCCCCTTCCGTGCGCAGGCACCAGTATTCCGGATGATCAGATGGGTCTCGATATCGGACCGCTGACCATTAAATCTTATAGCGATCACTTGAAGACCGCCAAAACCATTTTCTGGAACGGACCGATGGGTCTCTTTGAGAATAAAGATTTTGCGAAAGGGACAATGTCGATTGCCCACACGATTGCGGAAACAAAAGCCTTCTCCGTTGTCGGCGGAGGTGACTCTGTTGCCGCCGTTCAACAATCGGGTGAAGCAGAAAAATTCTCACACGTTTCCAGTGGGGGCGGTGCCAGTCTCGAATTCATCGAGCGGGGCCAGCTTCCGGGTGTGGAAGCTCTTAAATTCGGAGTCTGAAAATGAACAAGCTCATGATTGCAAACTGGAAGATGAACAATGTCGTTTTAGACTGCGTTCGTTTTATGGAAGACTTTGTTCCGAAGTTCTCTGCGAAACGCGAGGCCTGGATTGCCCCTCAGGCACTCCATTTCAATCTCGTTAGAAGCATGGGGGAACCAAAAGATGTGAAAGCGGGAGTTCAGAATATCTCTGACCAGCTTTTTGGTGCCTACACCGGAGAAACGTCTCCCAAAACTTTAAGAGCGATGGGCGGTCACTTTGCCATCATCGGCCACTCAGAGCGCCGCCAGTATTTTGGAGAAACTTCCAAGAGCTGTGCTTTAAAAAATCGCACCTGCCTTCGTGAAGGAATTGTTGCTGTCTATTGTGTCGGCGAAACTCTCGCAGAAAGAGATGCGGGACAGACCCTTTCTATTATTCATGACCAACTTCTTCAGGGCCTCAATGATGTCCACGGTGTGAATCCGGAGAATCTGGTTGTGGCCTATGAACCCGTTTGGGCGATCGGTACCGGTCGCACCGCCACTCCTGCCCAGGCGCAGGAAGTGCATGCCTTCATTCGCAAGGTTCTTTCTGAGAAGTACCCGGGTGTCGGCGATAAGATGAGGATCCTCTACGGAGGCTCGGTAAAACCTGATAATGTCGAAGAACTCCTGTCCCAAAAGGACATTGACGGGGGTCTCGTTGGGGGGGCTTCGCTTAAGGCGAAGGATTTTCTGGCCCTCTGCGGGGATAAATAGTAAAAATAGAAACTCAATATTTTAAGGAATTAGTATGATTACTACTTTGATCGTTATCCATGTTGTGATTTGTGTTCTTCTCGTTGTGACGGTTCTTCTTCAGTTCGGTAAAGGTGCTGAGACAGGAGCCATCATGGGTGGAGGCGCTTCTCAGGCCGTTTTCTCAAGCTCGGCGAAGGGTAACTTCATGACGAAGCTCACGACTGCACTCGCGATCGGATTCATGGTGAACTCCATCATCCTCACGACTCTTAAATCACGTGAGTCTCGTCGCTCACTCTTTGATAACGAAGCTCCGGTAGCTGCTCCTCTGAACTCTGATGCTGAGAACCTGGGTGCTAAGCCTGCGACTCCGGCCGCTGAAGGCACAGCTGCTCCGACAACTGCAGCGCCTGCACAGGGCACACCGGCCCCGACAACGAATCCATAATCAAAAAAAAGCCCGGGAGACCGGGCTTTTTTTTTGTTTAAAATTTACATTCTCTCGGAAGCCATTCGTAATCGGCGTGGACGAAATCCTTCTTCTCGATTTTCACCTTGATCGCCTTGCTGTTTCTCTCCCCTTCACCCGTCAGAAGATTAATGTCGCAACTTCCGCCAAGCTCAGGATCAACCCGGTCATAATCTGAAACAGTGACACCTGAGAGAACGAATTTGTCATGGCGGTAAGACACCGTATACTCGCGCAGGCTCGCCGATCTCCCTCCCCCCGAGTGATCGATCAGGATCTTGAAAGATCCATTGTCCATGGCCTCGAGAGAGGCTCCAGGAATCGCGGCAGCGTAGACCAGTTGATGATTTTCAAATTTCTCGAAATTCGTCTTATTGGATAATGAAATTTCCAGAATGTGATAGTTGCTGTCTCTCGGAGCAGGGAGAATCTTTACGGAGTCTTCGATATTGTCGTGATTAAAATCGGCGTGGATTTCTTTTTCGAGTTCGATTTCAAACTGCGCCGGTAATCGGGACGGGTCGAGTCCCTTTTGAGTCGCACAGGAAGCAAGCACCAGGAGTGGTACCAGGATCAAAAAGCGCATAAGACTCTCCTTTGGAGGTTATGCTCTATCGACACAGATTCGAGAATTATTCGAGCACACTATAAGCCCCTGAAAACACGTTACCAAAAGATTTTCCCTGCTCTTACCGTGGACCATGTGGGTTATGATGATTCCGTGAAGGCTTACCTTTTCCTATTTCTCGTCACACCGGTTTTTGCCAATGTGTTTTCGTATGAAGACAGGCCATATAATTTCCATCTTTCGATCGATAAAAATCTTGTGAGTTTTTCGAGTGAGTCTTTCCGGTACGCGATTCCTGTTTCAGACTGTAACCTCCCCCTGGCCCGGGATTTAAACGCTGAGCTGATCGCTCTGGCGCAGTCAGAAAAAAATGGCGCGTATCAATTGATGGTAGATAAGCAAAAAGTAAGTGTCGGAAGAAAATCAAAACTGCGGAAGTATCTGAGAAACTTATCCATTCGGATGCGCCAGTTCGGGATCGAGGAAAAGAAAAAATGCGACAAGTAATCATTGCCTTTCTTCTCATGAGTTTCTCCCTTCGTGCTCAGGAAGAATGCGATCAGGCTGCCCTCTCCCGTCAGTGCTATACCCAGCTTTGTACAAGCAGAACAAATATCCCCGACACAACTGATGGCCTCGCCGAAGATCTTGCACGCAATACAGGCACACTCCCACCGGAGGCCATCACGAATATCAGAAATCAGGCAAATCAAGTCCGCTCGTATCTGGCCGATCTGACGCCGGCACCTGATTCAACTTATCTCGCTGAAGCTGACCGCTATATTGCGAACCCGGAGCTTGCCGTGAACGAGCTCCAGGACATGGCCCATCGGCTGGTAGGAAAAGACCGGAACGGAAATCAAATTTACAACGACATGCTGACTCCTGAGGAGACGGCGAGAAATACCAATCTTGAGAGCATGATCTACGGAATTTTTGACCGAACCGTTCTCCAGACGTTCGAGCAAACAGTTTCGGCCAACACTCCGTACGAGATTACTGAAGCTGAACTTCGGCAGATTTCAGAACTCGCAAGCTTTGTTCAAAGAACAGATCCTGCCAGATCAGCGGCCATGCTGGAGATTCGTGAATCGTTAAGAGCACGGACCCCCATCGCGGCGGGCGCCTGGCAGCGGGCGAATTTCACTCAGTCTTCTCTCGAATACTCCGCAGACTATCTTCGCGCTCATCGCGTGGAAGTCAGCGAAACGGTAAAGAATTACGAAAGACTCATCGTCTCAAGGTCAGCGGTAGGAGTGGAGAGAGCACTCACGAATTGCCAGGTGGTTCAGTATCTTGGTCAAAAGGCCCTTGCCGCTAACAATCCGCAGACGCTTGATCGCATGGCCCGGAATGTTCTGGGAGCACTGGAGCAAAAATTCTATCCGCGACTCTCAGAAGAAAGTGCAGTCACGCTCCGGCGCTATCTGCAGCCTTCGACTTTCAAGCTCGTGACGGAAAGACCGGACTTTTCTTTCTTTCAACCGTTCGGGGCCACTCCCGCAACGACCAGAACAGCTCGCGCGCTGGCACTCGACAATCTGACGTCTGCCAGGTGCCAGCTGAGTACTCTGTCCCGTGACTTCACTGATGATCACGCTGAACAGACAGTGAGCTCAGGAATTCCTACCATCATGATCTCGTCGCTCTCCCTTGCACAGAACGCAGAAGCTGTGCTGGCACATGAGATGGGACATGCGATTACTGTTCTCATGGCCTCACATCCGATCAGCAGTCCCTCTGCTCAGAAGATGGCCGTGCTCCGCAGCTGTCTCAATTCCATGCATCCCGCTGAAACCCGGGCCGCGGGCCCTGACGTTTCTTCAATTGCCGGAGACCGGTTCCATACGGACGAAGATTTCGGCGACTGGATTTCAGGGACACTGGGATTCGACACAGACTACTTATCCTGTGACCTGCCCAGGTTGTTTGACATCGGAAAGAGAGCGACACCCGTTACTCTCACGGCGGAACCAAACGATCCGCATTCAACGGATCTCTTCAGGCTACTTCACACCCGCACTCTCCGGGACCAGCCACTTCCCCAGGTATGCAGGGAACTCGTGCAGCAGACGCCCTCAGAGCAACCGAAGAAATGTGAATTGTAATTAAGCTTTTTTCTTCTTCAGAGCTGGATCAACGATCTTGATTTTTCCGAAGTCCATTTCCTTCTCAAACTTTTTGATTTCTTCGAGAGGAAGTTTTGCGTAAGGAAGGGTGGGATCAAACTTGTCGGAGAGCTTGAGGTCGCGCGCGGAATCCGTGCGGACATATCGGACATGGTTGTCGAAGATATCAAAGATATCCGGATCGAGTTTCGTCGCCCGGAATTTTCTCATCGTATTCATCGCATCTGTGATCGAGAGCACTTCGTTGTACGAACGCTTGGTCGTAATGGCGTCGAAGAAATCAGCGATGGTGCAAACCCGAGCGAGCAGATGGATGTCATCTTTCCCTTTGAGCTTCGCCGGATATCCGGTCCCATCGAAATTCTCGTGGTGCTCGTGGACCACACGGGCAACGATCTTGAGATCGATATCGCTGTCGACTTCGATGTGGCCGTTGATCAGAAGATCCAGGCCGAAGTCGGGATGCTTCTTGATCTCAAGGTAATCTTCGTCTGAAAGCCCACCAGGATTATTCAGGATGTGAGTCGGAATTTTAATTTTTCCGAGATCGTGGAGAAGGCCACCAAGACCGGCGTGCATGAGCTCGCGTTTCGTCGCCTTGGGATTAATCGCCTTGTAAATCGTTATACAGTACATCGATACGTTGATCGAATGATCGTACGTATAGAAATCGTGAAACGAAAGATTTCCAATGAGACCACGGAGCGAATCAATGTTGTGGTGATCAAGAACGTCCACCATGTTGGCGACGACTTCGCGGCACCCTTCAATTCCCTGTGTGAGAATCTCTGTGGAAAATTCCTTGTTGGTGTCAAAGATATTGTGAAGGTAATCGAGAGCAGCGTCCTTGATCACATCCACTTTCTGGAGATCAGGAGTATTTGATTCACGAACGAGCGAGCGCAGATAAAGTTTTCTCTGTTCTTCCGGAACATAAAGCTGAACGTATTTTTTGTGAAACTCATCCACCTCATCTTTCAGAAGCGTTCCTCCGCTCGGAAAAATCCGGATGAATTTTTCTTTTCCCTTCACGACGGAAGAATTCACAAAGAGATCGTAGCTGATAGGTTTATCGAGCAGAATCAAGTCGTGCCTGACTGAGAAGTAACTTTGCTTTCCTTGCATCCGTGTATTGTAGCATTTCCCGAAAGAATGGGGGAAAGGAGGAAGATTTGTTCAATGGTTACTGCTGCTTAAGCTTGAAGGGGTAGCTAGGCTAAGTTACTGAAATGGGCATCTGTTAAGATCGGGCAAAAAAAAAGCCGCCCCGGGAAGGGCGGCCTTAAATTCAGGCTAAAATGGGATGTCATCAGCAGCGAAGTGAGCGTCGTTCGACACTTGATATTCCTGAGCAGGAGCAGCTTGTGCGTAAGACGTATCAACATTCGCATTTGTGTTCGTGTTGTTTGTTCTTTCGTTATTGGCAGAAGGTCCACCGATGAACTGAACAGTTGAAGCGAGGATCTCAGTTGTGTAGCGCTTGTTTCCATCTTTATCATCCCAAGAGCGAGTCTGGAGACGGCCTTCGAGGAAGGCCTGACGACCTTTCGCGAGATACTGGTTACAAAGTTCAGCGAGTTTTCCCCAAACGACAACTCTGTGCCATTCAGTTTTTTCCTGCTTGGCTCCTGCTTTGTCAGTCCACGATTCAGTGGTTGCGAGTGAGAAGTTACAAACCGGCGAACCGCCTGGTGTGTACTTCAGTTCTGGATCTTGTCCGAGTCTTCCGAGAAGGATGACCTTGTTCACGCTCATAAATTCTCCTTAGTCGCATAGGTTGCGAATAAAATTGGTAAGGGTTTTTCCTATGAAGACATTCTTACCGCAGGTTAATAAGGCCGGAAAAGAATATTTCCTGTCCAAGCCTTACCTGAAGAGATGAGAAAACAAGGCCAATTTGTTTAGGCAGAGATACCAGAATTTGCAGGTGCTTAATGCGTACCGGAAAAAAAATTACTGATTCGTGAAAGAATTTTCCTGAGAACGTCCTCTCTGGGCAACCGGACTGTCCGGATTGGCCTTGAGGAATTCCTCAACTTTTTGGCGGGTGAACTTCACGTCTTTTTTGTACCAGGCGGGATCAAAGCCACAATATGGGCATTTTAGGTCCTTCCGGTAGAGAGACTTATAGGTGCTGTCAAAGAAGATCCATATAATAGGAAGTGTGACGGCGCCCTTCCAGGTGAACCAAGGGAAGGTAGCGGCAGTTGCAACGATAGTGAGGACGAGAATCTGAAGATAGTGGCGACCCTGGAGACTGCGCGTGTAGCGAAGTTTTCTCGGGGTTCGGCAGAGAGCGCAGAAGCAATCGCGGACGTGACTTTTTTTCATCAGATCTCCTCAAGGGATATTAGACCATGGACCGGACCCGTTACTCTCCCGGCAAGAATTACCCCCCAAAAACCGGACGAGCCTCTAGGTATCCCGCGATACCTAGGGTGGTGAAATTTTACGGTGGGGAATTTTGGGGTGGGGTTGTTGGGAGAGGAACACCGAATTCATCAAACGTGCAGCTCACCAAAGATCGGCACTCTTTGGTTGCTTTACACCTCGCAAATGCCATACCAAAATAATAGGACGTGAATCCATCGTGTTAAACCTAGAGAGTAAAAACCAGTGACAAAACGCTCCCGCTCTCTGGCCCTACCCGCGGCTCAGAATGGCCAGATTAGTATCTTTTTTTCTGCCTCACTGGTAGTCCTCATCACTATCATCGCCTTCGTGATCAACATTGGTCTCTTCGTGAAAGCGAAGATCAATCTCCAGAACGCCACCGATGCTGCTGCCTTCTCAGGCGCCGCCGTTCAGGCCCGCCAGCTTTCGACCATCGCGTACATGAACTGGGAGATGAGAAATATTTACAAGGAGTGGATGTTCAAATATTACGTCGCGGGAAATCTCAACGTCGCGGACGTTGAAGATCCATCGGCCGGCACCGGAGCAATGAGTTTCCGCCTACGTTCAACCACGGACACTCTCAACGGAAAAACCTACAACGACGCCTATAACTTTCCGTCAGTCTGCATTCACCTCGCAGGCTCTCAGACAAATCTCTGCAAGCGCTACTCGATTCCGGGTCTTCCGGAATTTGGTTCGAGTAACCTTCCGGGGGCAGAAGAAGCTTCGCGGGCCTTCATCAACTCTCTCATCGGAACAAAGGTCCTCGACTGCGTCGATCAGACGAGACTGAACATGCTCGTGAATCTGACGTGGTCGTATAACGTTCTCGCTGTGGCCGGAGATGAAACGCTCGTTGAACAAGGACCACAGATTCTCGCCGATCGCCAGGGAGCCTGGCCCAAGGCGGTCGAAGTCGCGATGAGAATCAGAAACCTGGAGAAAGCAGTGAATCGTCCGCCTGAAACAGGTGGCGTGTGTGCAACCGGTTCCACGGAAGCCGGAAAAGTCCGCTGCAGTAAATCCATTACGACCATCATGCAGGAAAAGAAACTCGGGAATGAGCGCCTGGTGAAAGCTTTCTTCAGTGGCTACCGGAACCTCGGGAATGAGATTGAAAGCGAGATGAAACAGAGTTTCACCCTGACGGAAATTCCACCAAAAGTTCCGGACCTCGGTGGGCCGCGCTCGGCAAGTTACCTACTCATTCCGGCCAGCCAGATTCAGAACTATTCAAAGCAGTACCTCGATCTCCATCTCATGATGGTGAACCTCGCCACTTTCTATAATGCCTTTGTCCCGAGAAGTACTAACACGGGTGTTCCCATTTCAGGAGCGTGTGATGTTTCCAAAGTCGCGATCCCTGTGCCAGGTTATCCGTTGGGCTATTATAAAAATCCCGACGTCATGACCTACTATGCGGTTCGGGGTGAAGCGGAGTTTGAAGGCATGTTCAACCCTTTCGGAGACGGAGCGGTGAAACTCACGGCTTACTCTTCTGCTAAACCTTTCGGAGGAAGAATCGGGCCGCGCTTATTTACGCAGAAACCGAACCAGGAGTTCTTCACCGGAAGAACTGACACTGCAAAATACCGGTCGGTTCCCTACATCACGTCCCTTGATATCACCAACACTCGAAATATCATCACGAATGCTCCGATTGCTCTGGGAGAATTTGCTCCGGGAGTTCCGCTTCCGATTAATTTTTCCGATGCGTATTTCTGGTTGAAGGATGAGGCGAGTCCCCTCGGTGGATATGTGAGTGATGTCCAGTTCGGAATCCCTAATCTGGTTTATGACTACGAAGTTCCATTCCAGACGACCGGCTACACGGATGCAGCGGAAAGAATCCACATTCTGAGATCCGGACTCACGCCGCCCGTGGATAAGTCGATTGGTCTCTACAGTAAGTTCCAGTTTAATAAGTTCAAGGGCCCGAACCTCACGACGAACATCACTCAGGACACTCTCCTGAACGAACTGAAGCGGGTGAAAGCACCTACGCTCTACGATACGGCGAACTATCTCGTTCCTTCTCAGGACGAAATCAACGCGGAGCTTGGACTTGATTCGGTGGGATTTGTTCCCCCCCCGGTAAGAGACTTAGGAAATCAACTGAAAAATTCCACGGTCTTCATCTACGCTCCTCTGACGGCACCGGAAGATGATGTCTTCTGGAGAACCGGAGGAGATGTTGTCGCAACCGTTTTTGAATACCTTAAGCAGCAACGACCAGCGATCGACAAATATCAAAAAAACATGATCGCTGCGGCCCTCGAGATCAAGCGTCAGGGAGATGCGAACCTCACGAGTGAAGCCTCCGGCGCCAAAGGCGGATTTGCTAAAGCAGCCTTAGGTGTCGCCGATATTGATTTTACTCTCGGAACAAATCAGAAAGTAGGTTCCTGTAAAAGCCTTGCTGGTCTTTTCCTTTGGTTCTATTTCGGCGATCAGGATCTGGACCCAAACATCATTGGAAGCAACGCTGGTTGCCCTCAGTCTCTCGGTGCCAATTTACGAAAATACTTTAATTCGGAAGTTGCGGCTTCCGGATTCCAGGCGAGTCATTATGAAATGGATTACACCTTTCATGCACCGTCACTATCCCGGGGCAAACCCGGTCTTTTCACGGCCTATATGCCGGGCAGTTTTACGGGCGTAAGCGATAGCGGAGTTTTCACTATTCCCATTAGTGGAGTTGATTCTGGTGAAACCATGCGCCGTAATTTTTACTCAACCAAATTCGTAGGATTAGGCTCATTGCGTGCAACCGGCCCATGGGACGAAACAACTTCCAACTTTGTTATGTATTCAGAAGGTGAGCTGGCCACTTCTCCCGGACTGGACCGGGCCCAGACACTCTGGAAAAATCCCCTGGATGCTGATGCGATTGGGGCCGATATCAGCTCCATTCAATATTAAAAATTCCCGTCTTGAAAACCGGGGCTCCCCGCCCCTATAATGTGTTTGTCTTCAAACACCCTTCATCATCAAAAGGATCTTTTGTGGCTAAGAAAACAGCTAAAAAAGCAACCAAGAAAGCACCAGCGAAAGCAACCAAGAAAGCAGTGAAAAAAGCTCCTGCCAAGAAAGCCCCTGCGAAAAAAGTAGCGAAGAAAGCAGCTCCCAAAAAAGCCGCGAAAAAAGTTACGAAGAAAGCAGCTCCTGCTCCGAAAAAAGTAGCAGCGAAAAAAGCGGCTCCGGCGAAAGCAGCTCCTGCCAAGAAAGCACCAGCTCCGAAAGCAGAGAAAGCGAAGAAAGCTTTGGTTCCTGTCGTTGAAGGGAAGAAAACTCCGGCCCACGCTGGGGCGATCAATGAAGATTATACGAGCGATACGCTGAACGATGACTTTGATGCTGAGTTTGATGCTGACGAGGAAGAAGAAGGCGATCCTGCTGCTGCAAAACCTGCAGACGCTGAAGAAGATGAAGAAGAAGGTTCTTACGGATACGGCTGGGGCTACGAAGAGGGTCTTGATTCTCCTGAAGAGGAAGAAGAGGCTGATGAAGAGGACGAAGACGTTGAATACGTAAAAGGTCCGAAGAAGAAGCCGGATGAAGAGGAAGAAGAAGAAGACGAAGATTTCTAGATAAAGAAATGGCTCCGCAAGGGGCCATTCTTGTTTTTGGAGGTACCTATGAAGAAACTAGAGCTATTTTACTTTCCCCAGTGCCCGTACTGCCAGATCGTGCTCTCAGCACTCCGGACGTCGGGGCTTGAAGACCAGGTCGAACTTCTGGATATCCACGATAATCCTCATTACAAGGAGAGACTCGTGAGAGATACTGGAAGAGGAACTGTTCCGTGTCTGTATATCGATGGCAAGCCGATGCACGAATCAAGAGACATCGCGAACTGGGTCCACAAGTACGCCAAAGAGATTCAGGACGCGAAGCCAGAGTCTCGTACGTAAGGAGAGACTTTGGAAATCAGAGACCCGGTTCATGGAAGTATTCCCATCGATGATGCGGAAATAGAAATCCTTGAGCATCCTTTTTTCCAGCGACTCCGCAATATCAAGCAACTTGGTTTTTCCGAATACGTTTTCCCAGGGGCCACTCATACCCGTTACTTACATTCCATTGGAGTGATGAACGTTTCGTCGATGGTATTTAATTCCCTCTTTAAGGGTAACCAGTCGACGGAGATTCACCGCCTGCGGGAAACACTTAGACTCGGTTGCCTTCTTCACGACATTGGACACGCTCCCCTTTCGCATTCCACGGAGTCCGTGATGCCGATGGTGAGTGAATTGAAACTCCCGAAAGCCTTCACGGAAAAAATTGATCGCCAGGCGACTCACGAGGACTACACGATCAAGTCGATTGTGGATTCTTCTTTCACGAGTTCGTTCAGGTCAGTGCGGGCCGCCTACGGGGTTGAACCGGAATCCGTCGCCCAGCTCGTAACCGGCATCTGCCTCGATAAATCTGCCTTCACCGTGGGCGGCATCAATTACTTTCCCCTCATGCATCAGCTCGTCTCTTCGGAGATGGACTGTGACCGGATGGACTACCTTCTTCGGGACAGTTATTTCTGCGGCGTCTCTTACGGGAAATTTGATCTCGACTGGATCATCGATAACCTGAAAATCTGTGTCGAAGGAAACGATGCTTATCTCGGAATTTCCGAAAGAGCGATTTCCACCTTCGATGATTTCCTTCTTTCGCGCTTTCACATGTTCATGATGGTCTACTTCCATTACCGCGCCGTTTGCCTCGAGCAGATGCTTCTCCGGTACTTCCAGTCGGCGAAAAATGAATACGCGATTCCCGCTGACATCGAGTCCTATCTTGATCACGACGATCCCTATCTCTACAAGGTCCTGAAGAATTCGAAGAACGAGTGGGCGCAAAGAGTTGTGAGGAACGACATCCCGAAAAAGATCCTCGAAACTTTCGGTGGCGTTCACATGGACAAGATGGCGACCCTGGAGAAGTTCTTCCAGTCGGAAAATATCGATTACATTAAATGCTCATCGAAAGGGCGCCTCTCGAAATATTATAGCGCGAGTTCTCCGCAGCAGATCTATCCGATGAAAGTCATGAGGGAGTCAGCACTCTCCAAAGACTACAAGACCATCAAGAATATCCAGGAAGCGACTGACCTCTTCCAGAAATATAGTGAGTCACATGCTGTGAACAGGATTCACTGTGATTTTGAGGATCTCTCTCCTCTTCACCAGAAGAAAGTCATGGAGATCATCCAGTCGTGAGCATGTACAAGTTTTTCCTGTACCTCGTCCTCACGATTTCCTACCTGGGTCTCGCCAAGGCCCTCTCGCCTTCAGAAATCGGCGTCCAGTATCTGCAGAACGAAAAAGGCTTTGCGAAAATTCTGAAAGACAAATCCGTCTCTGTGATCCTGATGGATACGCACACGACCGGCTTTCTCATCAAGACGTATTATCAGAAATACCGGGTCATCTCGAACTACGACAACATTGAAGAGATCATTGTCCGCACGTCGCGCGAGTTCGCTAAAAAGAACATGCCGAACATCGGTCTCTCGCTCTATCGGAAGCTCGACAATAAAGAAGAATTTCTTCCGGTGCCTCCAGGCTCCCTTTACATCGGAAATCCCGAGTACGGAGAATGGCGGACGACGAAATCAGGGACTGTGAAATGGATTTTCTGGAAGGCCTACAAGGACTTTCCCAAATATTTTGGCTGGGGAAAATGGCGCCCGACGGAGCCATTCTTTCAGGGGCTACGCTCCAGTCAGTCCATCGGTCAGCCGTATTATGGACTGGAAAATGAATTCGGAAGAAACGGACGCATCACCCGGGAGAATTTTCCGCATTTCTTCCGCTCTGAACGCTCAAAACAAATCAGCATGAAAGATCTCCTGATCGAATACTTTAAGGAAAATTTCTAATGGCCGAAATCTTTGACCGTCTCGTCATCCGGATTCTTCTCGCGGGCTTTGTTTGCCTCATGATTTATCTTTATCGTTACGCCCACGTGATTTTCTATCCGAGTGTGAAACGTCAGGTATTGAAAAAAATCAATCCCGCTGAAAACCCGGCCGACGCCCTCCACCTCTTCGCCCGGGTCGTGGGTATCGCGATTATTTTTTCTTCTGTGGCCTTCAATGAAACATCCGGGTTTGTTCTTTCGCTTTTTCACTTTGCGGTCTGGGGATCGATTTCCATCGTTCTCTATCTCCTTTCTCTCTACATTGTGGAAAGCATCGTTTTTTACAATTTCGATTACACAGACGAAATTCTGAAGCGTAAGAACATGAGTTACGCCGTCATCTCTTTTTGCCACGCCATCGTGATTGCGTATCTGACGAAGACTGTCATGATGGAGGCAGATAACTCCATCGTCATCCTGCTGGTCCTCTGGCTTTACATGCTCGTGATCGTGGGCTTCTCCGTGAAGTACTTCACCTTTGTGACGAAGCTTTCTTTCAACCGATTGCTCATCCAGAAAAATCTCTCGCTCTGCTTTGCCTACGGAGGATTCTCCCTGGGCGCCGGAATCATCATCGCCAGCTGCTTTGACCAGGAACACTACGACATCACGGTTTACTGCATTCAGGTGTTACTTAAGACTATCCTCTCGCTCATCATTTTCCCGATCTTCAAGAAAGGGATCGTCTATATCTTCCCGATCAAGCTCGGAGACGGGCATGAAGGGACAGTGGATCTGGACCGCCAGAGTATCGGCTACGGATTTTACGAAGGTTGCGTGTTCATCGCAGGCGCAATCCTGACTACAATGATCGTGAATCGCATCCAGTTCGGTACAATTTACCCATTCTTCTAGATAGGGGCACCTCTGGTAAACTGAAACCCAGAGGTGAACCATGAGACGCGCCAACAATATTTTTCAACAGCTTCAGGTCTTCGAGCAGGAAATCGACAAGCTCGAGAACAAGGTGATTGAACTCGAGAATAAGATCACGGACATGATCAAACTCGATCGCATGCATCTCATCCGCGTGAAGAACAAAGAGGAAATCTCAGACGACTTCATCATCTCCGGTAAGACCTACCAGGATCTCTCGCCGGAGAAGGCGTGGAAGCTTTACCAGAACATGGATTTCAATTTCATTCTCATCGATGTGAGTTCGGTTGATTTCGAGCCAAAATTCCGTCTCGCAGAAGCGCTCAAGATGCCGTGGGAAGATTTCCCGATGCGCTCGCTTGAGATCCAGTCCCGCTCGACACCTATTTTTGTGATCTGTGAGAATGGAACGAAATCCATTCTTGCGTGCGAATTTCTCGTGAAACGAGGGTTCTATAATTGCAGCAATATTTCCGGTGGGTATGAATACTGGAAAGGCTTCAAACTTCTCTCAAAAGAATCTGCTTAAAGAAGCGATCCCTTCCTCTGATTTTCCAGTAGCTCACGGTAGAGATTATCCAGCATGAGCTCTACCCGATCGAGTTCCACTTCCCCGAGCTTTGCCGTGTACTGTCTTTCCAGGTCGTTCGTGACCTGAAGGAGATTGAGCTTAAACTTTTCGCCGTAATCTGTGAGATGGACGAGCTGCTCCCGCTTATCGAAATCAGAGACCGCACGGGTGATGTAGCCGCGTTTTTCGAGTTCATTCAGGTGAGAAGTCATGGTCTGTTTCTTAAGGCCACAGGCCTTGCCAATGATCTTGATCGAGGGACCGTCATTTTCCGTGAGAAACATGAGAATTTCGAGGAAGCTTGGGCGAAGATCATTGAAGCCGCGAGACTGGAGTTCTTTAATGAGTTCTACCGAGTAAACCCGGTAGATTTTTTTCAGCAAACTTCCAATATTCGCGATCCGCTTCATAGTCTCATAATCATACTATGAGTCTTTTCGCGAGGGAATCAGAATTTTCGGAGTGGTCTTTCGATTTCTTCGGGATAAGTGATGACGTTCGCGCGTTCTTTCGGAGTCTCTTTTATTCCCTTCATCCAGAGAAGCATTCGCACTTTTTCTTTCGTACTCATGGCCATGGCAGGACTCACGGTCAGCGTGAGAAGAGAAAGAATAATGAGCGCGCGCATGCTTGTCCTCTTGATGGGAATTTCCCTTCATCATCGCAAGCCCCGGGCCAGAAAACCTCTGCCGAAGAGCACGAAATCTGGTGCGGGGCCGTCAAAAGTTTTGACAGCTGCTAAGGCGTGAAGCTTTTTAAAATATAACCACCTGTTCCGTTCGCATAATCACTCGCTTTACGCATCCGGAGCGCTACCTAAAGAGAGCGATTTAGGTGACTAAACTCCGGAGCATGCTCCATCATGCATTGACGTTTTTTATTGGACGAAAAATGCGAGGTAGAAAGTGAAAAGATTATCCGGACCACTCATGACGAGTTTACTGATCCTGGCCGCTGCTTGCGGTAAGGCGGGAAGCCCAGCGGGCACTCCTTATCGTGAAGAACTTAGAGCTGATGGCTCTAACATCAATGGGAATTACACCGCCCAGTTATTTCCGGTGAATATCAACCTCCATGCTCCGAATGCCGGAAAAGCTTCCATGACCCGCGAAGGTGATGAACTCATCGCGCGCGTGAAGCTTACAGTTGGTGCGAAAGGCGCCGATTACCGTCAGGCCGTTTACTGGGGAAATCGTTGTCCGGGTGTTGAAGCCGACACGAACCACGATGGCTGGATTGATATGACAGAGATGGAATCCGGTCTCGGTGACGTGATCATTCCCCTCGACGGTGATCTCGATTCTCAGTCTCAGGGAACCGGCCAGTATCCTAACGGCTACAGTAATCGCGGAGCTTATTTCTACAAGAGAACCGCAAGCTTCTCGCGCTTCTTCGAAGATCTCAAATCTCCGGATGA
>CANGAC010000048.1 GCA_947451425.1 Bacteriovoracaceae bacterium
CTTGAGATACTCAATCGTTTTCTTTCGGTAAACTTCCGGAATCTTTACGAAGTTAGCGTTCATGAAGAAGAGACCTTCGATGAATGGTCCGCACAGTCTCACATGGATCTGACTCCAGCGGAATTCCTTCACGTACTCTTTCAGCGCTTCAATCTCTTCCGACGGATTCTTCAGAGGGAGAATGGTGAGTATCACGCCATTGTCACCTTTGATGGTGAGAACAGAAGGCGTGTCGATCGTCTTCAGGATTTCGTAAACCTTTTCTACACCTTCCTGATGATCAAAAATGACTCTATCGAGTTCGAATTTGTTTCTCGGGTAATAGAGCTGGTTCACCTTCCGGATATTTTTGGCCTCAAAGATCTCCATGTATTTCAGGAGAAGTCTTCCGGTCGCACGCGCATCTTCGATAGCTCTGTGGGCCTGGGAATGGGGAATGCCAAAAATCTGGGACATGTAATTTAAGTTCGAACTCATGATGTCCGGGATCATGTACTTGGTCATGATGTTCGTACAAATCACTTTGTTATCGAGAGAGGGTTTCTTGAGCTTCTTCAGAACACCGTTCAGGAAGGGAATATCAAATGACGTGTTGTGGGCCACGAGAATCGATGTTCCGATGAACTGTGTAATCTCATCGATCACTTCTTCAATCCGCGGGGAGTGCTCGACATCGGCCTTCTTAATACCAGTAAGTTTCTGGACGAAATCCGGGATTTCTTTATCCGGGTTAATGAGAAAGCTTCGCTCTTCGGTGACCTTCCGGTTTTCGACTCTTACCATACCGATTTCGATAATTTTTTCCGTCTCGGGATTACCGCCGGTGGTTTCGAGATCGATTACGCAAAAGGATAATGAACGGAGTAGCTCGTCAGGCGTATTGAATTGTTTTTCCATTTTCTAAAAGGAACATTCGTTCCTTCCCTCAGTATTTGAGATCTTTATTTCATGTTCGCCGGTGTGAAGGCGAGGGGTAAAAAATCTTTCAGTTTCTTCGTCGTTTCCTGACCGGACTCATTTCCGATCGTGATTTCTAAATCTGGTGAAGCAAACTCAGTCATCACCTGCAGGCACATGCCACAAGGAGGCCAGCCATCTTTGGTATACACATAAATTTTCTTCATCGATTTCTGGCCTTCAGATACGGCCTTCCAGATCGCTACTCTTTCAGCGCACACAGTGCCGCCAAAGCTCGCGTTCTCAATATTGCATCCGGGATAAACTTTTCCGTCCGCTGTTTCGACAGCTGAACCCACGCGCGCTTTTGAATAAGGCGAATGTGAAGACTCGGAAGCTTTCTTGGCAGAATCTCGGAGAGACATCAGACTTTACCCGCTTTCTTTAGTTCCCCAATAGTTTCAGTCAAAATCGTGGCAAATCCAACCATGGCCTTTTCTGCCACCTTTTTCACGTCGGCGTGAGAGAGTTTTTCTGGCTTAATTCCGGCCGCATAATTGGTGATACAAGCAACTCCCGCCACTCGTAATCCTAAGTGATTGGCGGCAATGACCTCCGGAACGGTACTCATACCCACCATGTCTCCACCGAGAACTCTGATCATGCGGATTTCGGCAGGAGTTTCATAGGTAGGACCCAAAACTGAGCAGTAAACTCCGGATTTGAGATCCACGTGGTGATGCGCGGCCACTTCTTTCATAAGCTTGATAAGGTCAGGATCGTAAGCTGTCGTCATGTCCGGAAAGCGCGGACCCAGTTCTGCGATGTTCGGGCCGACCAGGGGATTTCTTCCTGACATGTTGATGTGATCTTTAATTGCGACGAGATCACCGGGATGAAAACTCTCGTGGATTCCGCCGGACGCATTCGTGAGAAAAAGGATTTCAATCCCAAGCGCAGCGAGCGCTCTTACCGGAAGAACAATCTCATCCATCGGATGACCTTCATAGGCATGAAAACGGCCCTGGAGAGCGGCCACGGTCACACCGTGAACTTCTCCCACGATGAGACGACCTTCGTGACCTTCAACTGTTGTGCGCTTGAAGTGAGGAATATCCTGATAGGGAATTTCAATTTTATTCTGAATCTGATCAATATAGATCCCAAGGCCTGACCCAAGGACAATACCAATTTTTGGCTTCGAAGTGATCTTTGAAGAGATGTACTGGGAAGCTTCGAGAATTTTCTGCATGACCATATGGTTTTTGCCTTTAAGAGAGTTTTTCCAGAATGAGCTTTGCGGCCCTGACCTTAGTTCCGGAGAGTGTGATCACTTCTTTGATAAATGTTTTTGAGATCTCTTCAGCGAGTTTTTTCTGGTGAGGGTGATGATGGATGGTGAGAAGGGGTTCGCCCTTCTTCACTTGGTCGCCAATTTTTTTGTGGAAATAAAATCCGACGGCGTGATCAATCACGTCTGTTTTCATTTTTCTTCCGCCGCCCAGATCAATCAGGAGAAGTCCCACTTTTTCATTCTGAAACATTTTTACGTAACCAGATCTTGGGGCGGTCACGATAGTTTTTGCTTCGGCCTGAGGAAGGAGGGAATAGTCTGTGAGAACTGTTTCAAGTCCACCCTGAAGGCGCAGAAGTTTTCTGAATTCCTCGAGCGCCGATCCGTTTCTCAGGACTTTCCACGCGCGGGCCTCAGCTTTGGCAAAAGATTTTTCCACACCTGCGATGTGAATCATATGGGCGGCAAGGGCGATGGAGAGATCAGTCAGATCTTTCGGGCCGTTACCTTTCAATGTTTCGATGCTTTCGATAATTTCATTTGAGTGCCCGACAGCATTCCCCAATGGCTGGTTCATGTCGGTGATGAGCGCGACAGCTTTTTTCTTAAAGCGCTTGGAAGTAGCGATAAGACTTTTCCCTAAAGCGCGGGCCTGTCTGGTTTCACGCATGAAAGCCCCGGTCCCGGTTTTGATATCAAAAACAATTCCATTGGCACCTTCGGCAAGTTTCTTACTCATGATCGAAGCTGTGATGAGAGGGATCGAATCAATCGTCGCTGTCACATCACGGAGGGCATAGATCAGGCGATCGGCCGGTGCGATCTCAGGCGTCTGGCCCATGAGAACAAGATTTTCTTTCAGAAGCTGAGCACTGAATTCATTTAAACTGAGTGAAGTCCGGAATCCCTTAACGGCTTCGATCTTATCGACTGTTCCTCCGGTGTGACCCAGGCCCCGGCCGGCGATCATAGGAACTTTCACGCCAGCTGCAGCTGCAATTGGGGCGAGGATGAAAGAAGCCTTGTCACCGATCCCACCAGTTGAGTGTTTATCGATGACATTTTTTCCAGGAAATTTCAGCTGTTCACCAGATTCGAGCATGGCATCCGTGAGGGCCGCGGTTTCCGCGACATCCATGCCTTTAAGAAACATCGCCATGAGCATGGCCGACATCTGGTAATCCGGAATGAGATTCGTGGTAAATCCCTGGATGAACCACTTGATCTCTTCTCTGGCCAGCTTTTCACCATTTTTTTTCTTATCGATCAGGGGGTAAACCTGAAATTTTTCTGACGTCATAATTTGCCAAGTTTAAGAGAGGAACTTATCATAGAATAGAATCACAGTTATTTGCAAACCGCATCCTCGAAATCCAAGGAATTGCATGAAAAAAATCATCTCTCTTCTCATTGCTTCCCAGCTACTTATCTCTGTCGCTTTTGCCCAGGATAATGAAGATGATAATCTTGTTAAGAATACCCAAAACGATATTCTCCTTGTGGCCGTTGCGGGTGGAGCTGGTGCGGTCCTCGGACTTTCCACTCTTTCTTTCGTTGATAAGCCTTCCCGTCATCTTTCCAATATCTGGACCGGCGCCGCGATCGGGATTATCGCTGGGGTGATTTTTGTTGCCTACAATAGTGCGCAGCGGGGACAGGAAGATCTTCAGACTGATGAAGAGGCTTCTTTGGATTTTAACTCCCACGAACGCGTGGCCTGGCACCAGCAAAACGCTGTCCTTACATCTCCCAAAGGACAGTTTGGCACCGAAATTTGGAGTACCTCCTTTTAAAACGGAGAGCTTTCCCTTGCCATTGGTTTTACCCCTTCGATATAACCCTATGAGTTATACCCACATTAATTACGTTGGAGTGTTATGAACCTTGAGTCATTCGCGCGCGGTATTCTTGGTATCGCCGTCCTTATCGGAATTCTCTACCTTTTCAGCTCGAAGAAAAAATCCATCGACTGGAAACTGGTCATGTGGGCATTCCTTCTCCAGGTGGTTTTTGCCGTAGGTATCCTTCATGTTCCTCTCGTTGCAGCGATCTTTGATAAGCTCTCAAGCTTCTTCGTTGTGGTTCTCGATTTTACCCGTCAGGGATCTGGTTTCGTCTTCGGAAATCTGCTTGATGTGAAGTCGATTGGCTTCATCTTCGCCTTCCAGATTCTTCCGACGATCATTTTCTTCTCGGCCCTCACTTCGCTCCTTTTCTACCTCGGGATCCTTCAGAAAGTTGTTTACGGTCTTTCGTGGCTCATGGGGAAATTCCTCCGCATTTCGGGAGCAGAAAACCTTTCAACCACAGCGAATATCTTCCTGGGTCAGACCGAAGCTCCACTTCTCATCAAGCCTTATCTTCCGAAGATGACCCGTTCAGAAATCCTCTGTGTCATGGTTGGTGGTATGGCCAACACTGCTGGTGGTGTTCTTGCAGCTTACGTAGGCTTCCTCGGTGGTGATGATCCAGTTCAACAGCTCTTTTTTGCCAAGCACTTACTTGCAGCTTCTGTGATGTCAGCTCCGGCGACGATTCTCATCTCAAAAATGCTCCTTCCTGAAACTGAAGAGATCGATGAAAAAATCGAAATCTCTGAAGAGAAAATCGGAACGAACATCATCGAATCAATCGCCGTTGGTACGGAAGACGGCCTGAAGCTCGCATTTAACGTTGCGGCCATGCTGATCGTTTTCATCGCGATGATCGCGATGGTGAACTACGTGATGAGTGATGTGATTGGATACTACACTGGTCTTAATTCCGTCATCGCCAACGCTACTGGTGGTCAGTACCAGGGTCTCACAATGCAATTCGTTCTTGGTTATGCCTGTGCTCCTTTCGTATGGCTCCTTGGGGTGGCGAAAGAAGACATGGTTTACATCGGCCAGCTCCTTGGGGAAAAAACGATCCTCAATGAATTTGTGGCGTATACATCACTTGGAAAAATGAAGGCAGAGGGGATTCTCAAAGATCCTAAGTCGATCATTATGGCGACTTACATCCTGAGTGGATTTGCCAACTTCTCTTCCATCGGAATTCAGGTGGGGGGAATCGGGGCGCTGGCACCGAATAAACGTTCCACTCTTTCCGAGCTCGGCATGAAAGCTCTCCTCGGGGGAACGATTGCTTCTCTTCTCACCGCGACGATCGTAGGAATGTTAACCTGATCAATTTTGCCGGGCGCCATGGTGCCCGGCATCGCATGCCGCCTTTCGCAATCCGCTACATTCAAGTATCCTGACTGTAATTACGTTTTAAAGTTTAAAAGTTTTTACAGTTAGGACATTCATGGCAAAAGAACTTGTGGTCAACCAGACACACAATGAGTCGCGTATATCGCTCATTGAGAATGGTGAGATCCTGGATTTTCTGATCGAGCGACATTCCCAGACAAATGAATCGGCCCCCATCGTAGGTAATATCTATCTCGGTAGGGTAGTGCGCGTGCTTCCCGGCATGCAGTCCGCTTTCATTGATATCGGCCAGGAGCGGGCGGCGTTTCTCTACGTCGACGATGCCTACCTTCCGACCATCGATGAACAAAGAGAAATGCAGGCGAGAATTGAGGCGACGGAATCGAGCTCAAAACGCCTAGGCGAAGTTATTCCCGATGAATTTTCGACTCTCACTGAAACCGTCGATATGAAATTCCGTCCGGATGTGAAGATCCAGGATTTCCTCAAAGAGGGCGATGAGATCGTGGTTCAGATTGCCAAAGAACCGATTTCTACGAAAGGTCCGAGAGTCACTCGTCATATCACTCTCGCCGGACGTCACATCGTTTACATGCCATTCATCGAGCACACGGGTGTCTCAAGACGGATTGAATCCGAAGAAGAAAGAAAGCGCTTAAAAGACATTCTCGATTCTGTCCGTCCGGAAGGTGTGGGAATTATCGCGAGAACAGTGGCCGAGGGTCAGAGTTATAAGGTCCTGAAGAACGATTACAATAATCTCGTGAAAATCTGGAAAGACGTTCAGAAGAAACTTGAGAAGGCGAAAGCTCCGCTTGAGCTCCATCAGGATCTCTCATTTGTTCAGCGGGCCCTCCGGGACATCATGGATGAGGATGTGGATAACATCGTGGCCGACTCGAAAAACGCTGTGAAGCAGATTGAAAAATTCATCCAGCGATTCATTCCGAATCACAAAGCAAAAATTAAGTTCTACGACGGAGACGTTCCGATCTTTGAACACTTCGGCATCGACATTGAAATCGAGAGAGCACTTTCCAACCAGGTCTTCCTGAAGTCCGGTGGATCGATCAACGTCGATCAGACCGAGGCCCTGGTATCGATCGACGTGAATACCGGGAAATTCGTCGGAAAGAAAACCCTCGAAGAAACGATCCTGAAAACCAATCTCGAGGCGGTGAAAGAGATTTCCTACCAGCTTCGCTTGAGAAACTGCGGCGGGATTATCATCATCGACTTCATCGATATGGAAAAAGAAGAGCACAAGCAGCAGGTCTATTCTGCTCTCCTTGAGGCGCTGAAAAAAGACAGATCAAAAACCAATGTTCTTCCGATCTCGGGTCTTGGTCTCGTGGAAATGACGAGAAAGCGTACACGGGACACTCTCATCCGAATCATGTGCGAACCGTGTCCTTACTGTGAAGGTGTGGGCCGGGTGAAGTCAGTTGAAACAGTGAGCTTTGAAGTGATCCGCGAACTCCAGAAAGTACTCAAGCGAACCAATGCCCAGAAGATTACGATCTTCGCGCATCCGGAAGTGAGTGCGAAGCTTTCCAGTGAAGACTTCGGGATTATCGAAGCCCTCGAAGAGGCGCATAACAAGACCTTGCTTGTTCGCGCCGACAACAATTACCACGCTGAACAGTACGAGATCTACGCCCCGGAGAATTGATTTCTCCGGCGTAGCTTACTGAACCAATTCATCAATACGTTTCTGGATGTTCTCCAGCTCGCGATCGCCATCGAGATGAATCTGCTTGTAGGCAGACTGAATTGTCTTCACGAGTTTCTTTTTGATTCCCAGTTCGTTTTCCAGGAAGCGTTTTGCCTTCAGGGCCCCATCAAGCGCTTCAATCACCGAATCTCTTGTGGCGGTATTTGAATTATTAATTGTGAGGGGGAGATCGATCTTACCAAAATACCCCTGCGATACGAGAAACGCGAGGCCCTCGAGTGTTTGCTCCAGGTTCATTCCTGCTTTATTGCTCATGTAGTGGAGACCGGTCGCGGCGAGCATGTCGACCCGTGCTTTGATGAGCTCAATGAGCATCTCCTTGCGGTCACCGGTCATGAGAATCCTCTCATAGACTTCATAGGAAACGCCATGGTTGACTCCGCGGCCATTCGCGCGGGCGTCCATCTCAAGTTTATCTTTCCGCAGGGCCCCTTTCACGATGTCGTAGAAAGAAACTGTCGGGATCCCGAGTTTTTTGGCCTGGTGTTCCTGATAATCGTGATTGAAGTGAATCGCCGACGCCAGGGCGTTGAACATCGCCTCTTCGTTGTGGTGGCTGATGTCTTTCGTAGGGTCGAGTTTTTTCAGATTGATCTGAGAATAAAGATCTCCGAGCTTCCGGACGAAATCGTTAGCTGCGGCCTTCTTGAGATCCGTCATAATTTCAGGCTTACGAAGGACCTCATCTTCAGTCGCTAACTGATATTCCTGGGACATGAAATAAATCGCGGCCGAAGAGATCTTTGACTGCATGAGGACCGTTTTTTTCTGAAGATTTTCATATTCCTGTAGACGGGTCGCTGCAGTTTCCTTGGAGCGAATCTGCTCGTACATGGTGCCAGTGTTGCCGGTGTTTTCTGCCATCTGCTTCGTCGTGGCTTCCATGTGATCCGTCGCTTTCGCCATATCATCGAGCTTCTTCACCTTCGAGCAAGCCCCCAGCAGGCAAAAAGGAATGACGATGAATGCGAGTGATGATTTCACGGAAGCTCCTTGATAATTCGTTGATTCTAGGGCCATTCCCCGTCGCACGGTGAGGTGTCTAAACTTTTTACATGCCCGTATGAGCGATCCTAAACTTTCGGAGCTAACTTACCGAAATGGATGGCATGAAAAACCTCATTTCCCTCTCGTTAATCTTCCTCCTTTCATGCTCTCAAGTTCCGGTTCAGAAGTCTGAGCTTGATTCACTGGAAGCTCTTCTTGATCAGGACGACCTGAAAATTCATAGGTGTCTTCAGAAGAGAGGAAATGGACCCGTTTCGATGGATCTCAAACGCGAGTGTCTATCGGGAACAAAATACGATTACGTGATCACGCGAAGCCCTTCTGATGATTCAGAGAACGAAATCATCATGAAGAACAACTGGTTCTTCGGCGATAAAATGAAGCTCGACGAATTTTATCGGCTCTCCCGGGGGTTTGCGAAAGCTGCTGTGAAAATGGCAAAACACCAGACGGATGATTTCGGTATCGGAGTAGAAGGTGCTGCCTTTTTTGGATTTGGCACCGGGTGGGCTGCGGAAGTCGTGAACCATCATGGGAAAATCGGAGTCTTCTGCGCCCCCAATAAATCGATGGTAACGGATATCGGCCTGGAAGCAAAACTGAATTTCGTGCACTCGATCTCCTGTCCTTCCAATCAGGCCTACGAAGGCGGATTTCTCACCGTTGGTGCAAGTATCAGCGGGGAAGCGATCGGCATTCCGGTAGATCTGGGTGGAGCCTATAGTTTTGGACTTGATCTTCCAGGCTTCGCGCGAAGAATCCAGACTTCAGGAACGGCCGGAAAAATTAAGCTCGGCCCGCTTGCTCTTGAAGTGGCGAGGATTTCCAATTCGCAGACGAGAAACGGAATCACCAGAAGCAATAATGGTTACGCGGCCATGATGAACCTGGCCCTCCTTCCTCTGGGGATTTTAGGAATTCATCCGCCTTCAATTTCGACAGTCAGAAATGTGAACGTCGTGGTGAAAAATGCCCTGGCCCATCACCGCTCCATGGGAATTCAGTTCAAAGACTATTACCGGACGTATCTTCAGGCCCACCTGGCGAGAAATAATTTTCCCATGCTGAATGAATTTTTTTCTCAGCTCACGCAATCCATGACCGGTTGTGACTCCATCGGGGGATCTGCGGCGCTTGCGCTGAGCCTTTCTCCGGTAGCGCTGAGTGTGACTTACGAAAACTACTCTCTCCTGATGGAAATGATTTTTGAAGACCTGCGGGTGCTAAAGCTCCTGACTCCCATGGCGCTCCTGAATCCTCTTCTTATGCAGGCGGAGGATCTTCGCGCGATCACCCGTGTTTCACGGAATGTGCTCGCGATGCCTGGCCGGGTTTCAAGAAACTGCAGTGAAGTATCGCCCAGGATATAATTTTTTATTTCAATCGACGGAATCCGGCTTAAGCTTACATCATGATAGCTTTTCTCTTCTTCGTCCTTCTTTCGTCGGCACAGCTAAACGCAGTTACTCCGTTTACTTCACATGGGCATTCAGAGCTGAAGTCCGATCTATTCTTTGCGATGACATCGATTGATCCTCATGGTCCATGCTCGCTCTTCAGAGTTTCTCCCGAAAATAGAGTTCTCTTCCAACGTAAGCTTGACCTCCCCTGTTTAGACTTCAGGCCGCACCTCGTCCCTGAAGGCGTGTTTTACTCTTACTTCGAGCCGAATGAAGGCATTCCGGGGTCCGCGCCATTCGGGAAAAGAGTCATTCTCGATTCAGGATATAAGATCGTCAAACGCATCCCTGAGGAGTTCTCTGCGCTAGATTTCATTCTCCTGGGCCCCGATCATTGGATGGGGATAGAGTATGATCTCCGGAAATTTCCCTCAGGGAAAACGTATCTTAACCGGATCGTGCGGGAGCGAAGAGACGGGCGGATTGTCTTTGAATGGGGTGCCCATGATTTCATCCATCAATCAGGCTCTGATACGGCAGCCTGGGCGACTCTCAAACCCTTCGCGGGAAATGTCGTGATCGATTACATGGTGTTCAACTCGCTTCAGATTCTGAAGGATGAAATCCTTCTCGGAACCGGAACCAATGGTGTTCTTCTTCTTGACAGGAAGACGGCAAAAATAAAATGGATCTTCGGAGGGTTGTCTGATCAATTTTCAATCGATCATCGCCAGAACAATCTCTTCACATCTTCCGTCCGGTTTGACTCTGAAAAGTCGGAGCTTCTCCTTCTTTCTCACCAAAGCTTCGATATTATCGGCACGGAGAATACGAAAATCCGGAAGTATCATATCGATATCCCTGGTCGCCGTCTTCTAAAAGTCGAAGAGCTTCGTGATCGAAAGGAATACTTCGGTCATCTTGGAAGTCTCATTTCTACGGGGAATATTCTCAGTTTGGGAGCTGGCAGGAAAAATCGGGCATCTTATGATTTCCTGGAACTTTCAGCCGGGAAAGAAAGCTGGAAGATTATTCTGGAAGAAAAGTTTTTTGCATCTGGGTTTTACCGAAGTCCCGAAAGCGGGGATCCATGAGACTGCTGGGGATTCTCCTCTTCCTCTGCTCCTTTGAAGCCTTCGGACTTGAGCTAAAAAACTCTTTTGCCCGCGAGCTGTCTCCGGGACGATTTGAACTGATGGAGTATGTCCATTCCCGCCCGCCGGAGTTTCATTTGCCGGTGGGTGGCAGGTGGAAAAAATGCCGGTTCATGGGAAAGGCCTGTCAGGGAGCGGTCATCAGCTTGCATGTTCCGGAAGGCCTCATTCTTAAGCATCAAAAGCGGTTCTTTGAAGCCTCCTACTTTTTGAAAGGGAAGATGGAGACTTTTGTCATCGAGCTTTTCTCCTCGCCTTCGCCGGAATGTCTTTCGGTCGGGGAGTCGGGTCTATCCCATCCTTTGATCTTTGCCATGATTCCGAAAACAAATCTCAATCAGCCAGGGTCATTTCTTTTTATCCTTTCAGGAAAGGCCCGGGTCACATTCTTCCGGCGCTTAACTGAAATTGGAAGTGACTTCAGGCCCCACGTCTTCGGAGGTAAGGTCTGGTACAGCTATTTTCTGATGAAGGAAGGAATAGAGAATGTGGGTGGTTCAGGCCCCCGGGTGATCCTTGATGAAAATTTTCACTTCGTCAGGAAAATTGATCTTGAACTCGATGGCCATGAGTTCCTACTCCTGGGACCAGATCACTGGATGGGAATTGAGATCGAGCTCGACCGTTTAAGAAATGGATTGAGTTACCTCAACAAGATTATCCGCGAGCGAAAAAATGGAAAGATTCTTTTTGAATATTCCGTGAAAGATTATCTAAAGGAAATGAAGAGCGAACTCACTTCCTCCATCGTTCTCACAAGTTTTCGTGGCGAAGTCGTGGCGGAAATTCTTCACATCAACTCATTGCAAATCCTCAAGGAGGATAAGCTCCTGATTGGAATGGCTTATAACGGAGTGGGACTTCTGGATAAGACGCGCAGGAAACTGGACTGGCAACTGGCCGGACTCTATGATGATTTTCACCTTCCCATATTCCAGAATCCTTTGTTTGAACACAGTGCTGTCCTGAATGAAGACGGCGAACTCTGCCTTTTTTCTAATCTCACTCCTTCCCACCGCGGATTAGTGACAAAAGTCTTTTGTCTTAAGCTCGACCAGGAGAGAAAGCTTGTGACAAACTTCCGGATGATCCGCGATCAGAATGAGACCACCTCTATGATGGGGGGGGTGCAGATCATTGAGAAACGGGCGAATATTTTTTTTGGCTTGAAGAAAGAAGCGCCGTTCGATTTTATCGAAATGTTTGAAGGGAAGGATGTGTGGAAAATCCGCTTCGGAGAGGATTGGGTCGCTTATCGGTTTTATCGAGCCCCACAAGGAGAGTATGGGTTCTGAAGAGCTGACAAAGTTTGTTAAAAAAAATCTTAATTTCCCAACCGTGCAATGGGTTTCACCGGGGTCGTCTGCTTTGTCTGATAGGCGAGCTTGATGTGCTCAAAAATGATCTTTGCGGCCAGGTCATGTCCGAGATCGTTAAAGTGAACAAAGTCCCACCAGATATTGGCCCTGTGTGAGTTCGTTACGGCCAGCATCTTTTCGAAAAGTGGCACAACCAGGACATGGTGAATTTCTCCCATCTCTCGATTGAACCTGGAGACTTCCTGCATCTTGGAGAGGTGATTCGTCGCGGCCTCGTTAATCACAATAACTTCTTTGTCTCTGGTAATCCGGAGAAAGGTTTTAAGGACATCCCTGTACCCGGACAGATGACCACCGTTGAATCCAAGATTGATGATCACGATATCGGGATTGTATTTTTCAAACCACGGATGGAACTCCTTCAGCATGGAATCTGGAGTTCCTCCCGAAATGGATATATTCAAAGATCGAATGTTTGGGTAGAGCTCCTTATATTTCTGGTGGAGAAGAACAAAGAAACTCTCTTCCATCCAGGTGGCACCAGCACCGATTGATTGAGAAGACCCCACGAGCAGCATCTTCTTAGAGTCTCTGTTCAGAGGGCCACCCAGATCTTGTGGTGTTTCCGGAATTTTGCGGCAGGGAGTATAGCTCGAGCAGAAGATCGGACCGCGCCAGATCTGGAACTCAGGATAATACTCGCTGATGAGTCTGTGATCTGCCGGCGTTTTCAGAAAGCCTTGAAAGAAATTAAACCGCCATCTTTCAATATCGCCGATCATCAGATCTTCTCTGGTCTGTGAGATATTCAGTTTTCCCCAGAGATCAATCTGGAAATTTGAAAAGTGGTAGCGATCGAAAAGCCAGATCGAGAGGAACAAAACCAGGCTGAAGTAGGAAGTATTCCTCGCGTGAATAAACCAGAGAGGTTTTTTCTCGAAAAGCTTTGAGAGGAAGAGGTAAAGCACGATGGCGAAACAGGAGTACAGGAAGAAGGCAAGCTTGTTCAGAGCGGGTTCGAAATTTTCCTCGATGACCTTGCCCTTTTCATTCGTCACGCTTAGACGGTCCAGCACCACCGGAAAGTCATTTCCCTGGACGATGAAATTCCCTCTGGCGGATCTTATAGGAAATGCTTTGAGGAATGTATCATCTTCGTAAATTGAAACCTGATTTCCTTTGAACTTCAGCTTTATGTTGAACGCGAACTCCGGAAGATCATCTTTTCTCGAAGAAGCTGACAGATAGTTCAGAATACCGTTTGAATAACTGCGCGGAAAAGTAACGGGGATCGGAATAGCCGTTTCCCATTCGCCGTTTACCGTCGCTCGGAAGTAACTTGAACCATTCGGAGAGAGACGGAAACCTTCCGACGTTTTTTCTTCTGTTTTCCAGGAAACAGTTAGTTCACCATTTTTCGCAAACCCGCCTTCAACGGTTGCCTCGCGAAGTTCGTGGATAGTTGTTGTTTGTAGTGACTGGAATCCGAACCAACGATCCATGTGAAGTTCACCATGGGCAATGCCGGACCTCGAGAGAAGGAAATGATCTGATCCCATAAGCGACATTTCAGTCAGTCGCTTTCCAACGAGAAAATTTTCTTTGATATCGAAGAGGTTCCAATTCTGCTGAGAGGTTACCCGTTCAAATAAGACAACGTTGGCGAGAAGAAGTATTCCTGCCAGATAGAGGGGGTATTTTTTAAATCTCTCGACCACGGGTGCTCCCGGAAATGTAATAGTTTAAGTATAATTAGTTATGGAATCCGAAGAACTGGAAATGTTTTTAAAGAAAGAAATTCCCCTTACGTCCTCACTGGGCGTGCGGATTAAAAGGCTGACGCCGGAAAAAGTTGAGCTATCGGCTCCGCTTCACCCGAATCACAATCACATGGGAACTGCCTTCGGAGGAAGCCTCTCAACGCTGATGATCCTTGCGGGGTACACATGGCTTTACCAGATACTCCTCTCCAGGAGCGGAGAGGTTCATGTGATTCTGCAGTCTCAGGAAGTCCGTTTTCTCAGTCCCGTTCAGGAAGACATCCATGCCATTTGCCCATCTCCCGATGAACATATCCTTCAGGAGTTCCTCAGGATGTATGACCGAAAAGGTCTGGCCCGGATTCAGCTCCATACTTTCATTGAGATAAGGGGTCAAAAAGCCGCCATTATGACAGGGGAATTTGTGGCCCAAAGAGTGAATCCCTAACTCGGGGCAGCGAGCCCGTGTTTTTCCTTGTGACCGCCCTCCCATCATGCTAATTTTCCCGGACATTCATCTTACATATTTTTGTACTCGCTCATAGAAATGGTTCTATGGGCTATTAATCCAGGAGGAAATATGATCTACGAAACGGCATTTGTCGTTCGCCCGGACGCATCCGAAGAAGCAATTGCTTCGATCAAGACAGGACTTACTGAGTCCTTCAAGCAATTCGGTGCTGAAGTTCTCGTCAACGATTCATGGGGAGTAAAAACTTTTGCTCAGCCAACTGAATCTGGTCTCAAAAAAGGCGCTTACCACTACTTCATGTACAAGGGTGCAGGCGATCTGAACGCTGAGATTGAACGTCGTTACAGAATTAACGAAAATCTCGTTCGCTTCATCATCGTCAAACTCGGCGAAGACAAGCACCAGGACGAAATCGTTAAAGGTTACGCAAACCCAAATCACGCTAAAGTCGATCAGGCAGAAATGGACGAGGAAGGCGGATTCGGCGGCGGAGAAGACAAAGACAAGAAAATGCACTCTAAGCGCAAGTCTTGCTGGTTCTCTGCGAAGAAAACTTCTCCAGACTGGAAAGACCCTAAGTCATACGCATGGCTGGTTAACGAGTTCGGAAAAATTTCTCCAGCTCGTATCACAGGTCTCACTCCAACATTCCAGCGTCGTGCTAACGAGTCAATCAAGCGCGGTCGTAATATGCTCCTCATCAGCTACCAGTCTAACGAGACTGCACGTTAATTAGGAAATAAGACTGGTTATGAACGCTACAGTGATACAAACTCCGCAACTGTCTAAGGGAAGACTCATCCTTCTTGGGATGTCGTCCGTTATTCTTTGTATCAGTTTTGTCATGTCAGTGTTTGCCCCGTTCCCGCTCGCCCTTGCCTCGATCCTCTATGGTCGCGGTCTTGGTGTGCTTACTGGACTGGCCGGACTTGGGATAACTTTTGCTTTTGCCACTTTCCTTTATCAGGATCTGACACTCTTCTGGTTCTATGGGTGTGTTCTGATCTTCGGACTTGGGATCGCAGAAATTGTCGTCAGAAATATCAATCCGATAAAAGGGATTGTGATTTTTGGCTTTGCCTTTATTCTCGCTGTTGCTGGCACTGGCACTTATTTGCTTAAGTCCAAAAACCTCACGGCAGAACAGTTCATCCTCCAGCAAATGGAACTCAGTAAAGATAAGATCGAGCAGCAGAAAAAAGTCATCGAACAAAGTACGGACAAAGATTCCATTGAAGTCCTTCAGCTTTTAGATCGTCCCGATCTTCTCGCTAAAGAGCTCATCGCTTCTTTCCCCGCGTATTTTTTCATGGGCGTCTTTCTCATGCTCTGGTTTAACTCGTTCCTTGCCCTCAAGAGCCGGCGACTGCTTTTGTCTGCGCAGGACTATCCTTACACGGAGAAAAACCTCCTGAACTTCAAAGTCCCGTTCTCCGTTATTCCTGTTTTGATCGTGGGATTCGTTCTCGCGATCTGGGGAAATAGTATGGGGAACCTGAACTGGGAGCCAGTAGGAATTACGATCATCAAATGCCTCGGGATTTTTTATTTCTTCCAGGGCTTTGGTGTGATGAGTGATCTCCTGACGTTTCTTGGAATTATGGGGTTTTTCCGTTCGATCATGGTCATGATCGTCATCTTGATGGCGAACTATCTGATCGCGGCGGCTGGTCTTTTCGATAACTGGTTTGATTTCAGAAAGTATTTTGTAAAACGTAAAACAGAAGAATAATCAGGAGAATAATATGAAAGTCATCCTTACTGAAAAAGTGAAGGCACTCGGAACGATCGGCGAAATCGTCAACGTATCTGCGGGTTTTGCCCGTAACTTCCTTTTCCCAAGACAACTCGCTCTTCTTGCTGACGAGAAAAACTCGAACATCCTCAAGGATAAGCAGAAGGCCCTCGCTAAGAAAATCAACGCTGAAAGAGACGTTGCAGTTGCTACCAAGAAGAAACTTGAAGGTATGACTGTAGAACTCATCAAGAAAGTCGGATCTAACGGCCGTCTTTTTGGTGCTGTCACTTCTCAGGAAATCTCTAAAGAGCTCGATAAGCTCGGAGTTCCTGTTGAGCGTCGTCTCCTTACTGTTGACGGTTCCATCAAGTCTCTCGGGACATACGATGTGAAAGCGAAGCTCTTCAATGACGTAACTGCTACGTTCAAACTTAAAGTTGCTATCGATGCTGTTATGGCCGCACAACTTAAGAAAGAACAGGAAGAAGCTCAGAAGAGAAACGCTGAGAAGAAAGCAAAAGCTGAAGCTGCTAAAGCTGCCGCTGCTGCTGAAGCCGAAGCTGCTGCTAACGCTGAGTAATTTGTTTACTAAATATCCGGGGGGAACATTCTCCCCGGATTTTTCTTCGTCTTACTTCTTTTAACACTCCCTGAAATTCACTTTATAGACTTTCCGCACATGAGATAGATTGATTTCATTCTCAAATTCGTCTCCCGGAGTCCTACGATGGCACAAGAAAACAAGACTGAGCTTCCGCATGATATTGCTGCGGAAAAGGCCCTCCTGGGATGTTTGCTGATTGATAACGGATCTTACGATGAGATCTCCGACATCTATCTTGAACCGGGTGATTTCTATCACCCGCAATACGCGATTATTTTTCAGGCGATCAAAGACCTTCACCTTGAATCACTTCCGTTCGATATCGTCACAGTTTCATCGAAGCTCAACGATCACGGAAAGCTCGAAAGAGTCGGGGGTCAGACTGC
>CANGAC010000049.1 GCA_947451425.1 Bacteriovoracaceae bacterium
CTTCGGGATGGGATTTTTTCAGGTAGCGAGAAAAACCCTGTTCGAAGGCGACTGACGAATCCGAGAGAAAGGAAACCAGCTTTTCGCGATCCTTATAAAAAAACTGGGCTCCCCAAACTGGCGCTTTTATTTTTTTTGTCGCGAGGAGATTTCCGAACGCTTCAAGAAACCCTCTCCAAGTCTGGAAAACCTTCGGTTCATACCAGGAAAACATTTTGTGCAGGCGTCCCTCATGATCAAGACAAGCCAGATGTGTTCCCTCTTCTCCCACGCTCAAAGTCCTCACCGCCGAGACGGGAATTCCGCCATTAGGAAGAAAAGGTGAAGGTGTGAGAGGAAGGAGCCAGGTGAACTTTCGGCCATGCTGCGTCAGTAACTGGGCCAGGCGAAAAAGATCCCGTTCCGGAAACGTTTCCCCAAAATCCCATTTGTCCTGATTTTCAGCGTGAAAGCCCCAGTTGAGAGGCAGAAAGACGATCTCGTCCCGTGGCAGCTCGAGAATCTGCGACTCCCACAGGGCAGCGGAAGTTTTCCAATAGAAAAACCACTGTTCTCCGGGTGTAACGACACTTCCACGAGCTTTCATCAAATCCTTCTGGCGAATAGCATTGTATCTCTAGTTTAGCGCAATAAATCGCGGAAAGTGTACCAAAATTATCCTGACCAAAGACCGCTTTATCCGCTAGACTTTGATTCGCTTAAAAGGAATTTGTCTATGTGGTTTTTCACTCCCGAAGAAAAAGAAATTCAGAAAGTTTGCCGTGATTTTGCTCAGAGGGAACTCGCTCCCTTTGCCGAAAAACACGATAACGAAGAAACCTTCAACATGAAGGCGATGAAGCACGTGGGAGACCTGGGTCTCCTCGGTATCACCGCCGATCCTGAGTACGGTGGCTCCGGCATGGGGGCAACTGCTGCCACGATCGTGATGGAAGAATTCGGAAAAGCCGATGCGGGGTTCACTCTTTCGTATCTTGCTCACACCATTCTTTGCGTGAACAATCTGAACAACAACGGATCTGCTGAACAGAAAGCAAAATATCTTCCGAAGCTCATCTCCGGTGAGCACATCGGCTGCATGGGAATGTCCGAGCCGGAATACGGCTCAGATGCTGTTGGCATGCAAACCAAGGCTATCAAAGAGGGCGACCATTATTCCGTCACCGGCAATAAGATGTGGATCACCAATGCCCAGTGCGCAGATATTGTGTACCTCTACACCAGAACTGGTTCGGGGAAAAAAGATCTCACGACCTTCATCGCCGAAAAAGGCATGCCAGGGTTCTCGGTATCAAAAGAAATTCACAAAATGGGAATGAGATCATCACCGACAGGTGAACTCTCTTTTCAGAAAACCAAAATCCCCGCTGCGAATCGCGTTGGACAAGAGGGCGACTCCACTGTTCACATGATGAAAAATCTCGAGATCGAAAGAATCACGATCTCCGGGATCTCACTCGGAATCGCGCAAGCGTGTCTCGACCAGTGTATCAAGTACTCTGGCGAGAGAAAGCAGTTCGGAAAAAATCTCGCCAACTTCCAGCTCATCCAGAAGATGATTGCTGAGATGTATGCTGAGACCGAAGCCATGAGACGCATGCTCTATACCGTTTGCTATGAGTACGATCACGGCCAGGGTTCGAACACTCTGGCGTCAGCGGTGAAACTTCAGCTGCCAAAAATGGCAACGAAGATTGCTCTCGACGCCATTCAACTCCACGGCGGTTACGGTTACTCAAGAGAGTTCCCGGTTGAGCGCATGATGAGAGATAACAAGCTCAATGAAATCGGTGCCGGCACCAACGAGGTGATGATCATGATCATCGCGAAAAATCTTTTAAGAGAGGCCCTGAAGCATGAATGAATTCCAGAAAGAACTGACCGGAGCTTTAAGAAAGTTCTGCCGTGAGAATATCGAACCCCACATGGAGCACGATGACCACGAAGGAAAGTTCCGGATGGAAATCTTCAAAGGTCTCGGCGATTACGGTGTGACCGGAGTGACTCTTCCGACGGAATTCGGCGGCGCTGGTCTAACTTATCTTGATTACTGCTACGTCCTTGAAGAAATCGCCAAGCACTCCGTTCCGTATGCAGTGACTGTTTCTGTTTCCAGCATGGTTCAGACCATCATCAAGGAATACGGAAATAAATCCCAGCAGGAAAAATATCTTCCTAAGCTCACCAGCGGCGAGGAGATCGGAGCATTCGCTCTTTCAGAATCGCATGCGGGCTCGGATGCCGGAGCACTGAAAACGACAGCGAAGAAAACGACCGGAGGATATCTCCTCAACGGCACCAAGATGTGGATCACATCTGGCGGGATCGCGAAAACTTACATCGTCATGGCCCGCACGGGTGGTGAAGGATCCAAAGGTGTGAGCGCGTTCATTGTCCGCGACGGCGAGAAAGGTTTCACTTTCGGCAAGGCCGAGAAAAAAATGGGATGGAAGACATCTCCAACACGCGAACTGGTTTTTGAAAACTGTTTTGTGCCGGATGAGAATCTTCTGCTCACCGAAGGAAAAGGATTCACTGTTGCGATGGGAGGCCTTGACCGCGGCCGCGTGGCAATCGCAGCAATCGGTGTGGGATGCTCCCAGCGCGCTCTCGATGAATCCATTAAGTACGCGCTCACGCGTCAGCAATTCAAACAGCCCATTTTCGATTTTCAGGGACTCCAGTTCATGTTATCCGATATGGCAACAGAGACAGAGGCTTCTCGCCTTCTTGTTCACGCTGCTGCTCATTCGATTGATAACAATGCCACTGATTCCAAACTTTGTTCCATGGCAAAACTCAAGGCCACTGATACGGCGATGAGAGTAACCACGGATGCAGTTCAGGTTCTCGGTGGAGTTGGTTACACGTCTGAATATCCGGTAGAGCGTTTCATGAGAGATGCGAAGGTTCTTCAGATCGTCGAGGGTACCAATCAGATTCAACGTGTGGTCATTGCCCGCCACCTTAAGAAAGAGAATGAACATCATGCTTAACTGGACCATCCGTTCTCCTCACAAAACGAATGTAAAATCTTCGGACCTCAATTCCCTCGTCAAAACTTACACAGACACACTGAACTCTCCTGAGATCGGATTTTTCCGCCTTCCTGAGAACCGGGAGCTTCTGAAAAGCTGCCAGGATACTTACGAAATCTTTAAGAAGAAAAAATACTTCGTTCACATCGGAATCGGCGGAAGCGCTCTCGGACCGGACATGTTACTCAAGGCCCTTGGAGACAAGAGCGGCGTGGAATTCGTCTTCCTCAACAACATCGATCCTGACGACATGAAGAGAAGCCTCGATAAGGTTGATCTGAAAGATGCTCTCGTTTATGTTGTCTCAAAATCTGGCACGACGGCGGAAACTGTCGCAGCGATGAGCATCGTGATGAACGAGCTTGAAAAATGCGGAGTAAAAAAAGATCAGTACCGTGACTATTTTGTTTTCTGCACAGATCCTGAAAAAGGTGATCTCAGAAAACTTGCTGCAGAATGGAATGTGCGGACCCTGGATATCCCATCCAATATCGGGGGAAGATTTTCCGTTCTCACACCTGTGGGATTATTTCCGGCGTTGTTTGCCGGCATCGATGCTCACGATCTTCTGATCGGTGCGCAGGATATCCGGAAGCATCTTTCTGATCCTGAAATCGGAAAAAGTTTTTACGAACTCGGAATGTTCATCAAAGACCTTCATGATCAGAACGTCAGACAAACGATCATGATGCCCTACTCGTCACTACTGAAAGAATATTCGGCCTGGTTTGTCCAATTGTGGGCGGAGTCTCTGGGAAAAGAGGGCAAGGGCCTCACTCCCGTTCCGGCCTACGGAGCAACTGACCAGCATTCTCAGATGCAGCTCTTTATGGAGGGTCCTCAGGACAAGGTCCTTTTCCTCCTGGAAGTAGAGCAATTTGAAAGCGATTTTTCCTTAAAGAGTACGGTGGATATGGGAGCCTTTAAGCTCCTTTCCCCTTTTAAACTCTCCCAATTAATGAAAGCGGAATTCGAAGGAACCCTGAAAGCGCTGGAAGAAAACAAGCGCCACGTGGTCCATTTGAAAATTCCAACTCTTAACGAGCAGTTTCTGGGCCAGCTCATCCTCTTTTCTGAGTGCTTGACTGTTTTGCTTGGCAAATCTCTTGGCGTTGACCCATTCAATCAGCCGGGTGTGGAAGCCGGGAAAAAATATGCGAATGCGTGGTTAAAATCCAACAGCTAATGTCGATAAGACATTGCGCGCGTCTTGCCCCGGGAGATCACCGGGCATAGAATAAGTGCATAAATTTTTTCTGTTCCGGAGACTCCATGAGCGATGATAAAAACGCCACCGTCGTCATTACTGACATACGGAAGGCCCTGGCCGCGGCTGACGATGAGGCCAAGCAGAAGCCTGCGTGCCTTCTCGTTGTTGGTGGCGAACTCAATGGATCTATTTTCAATCTTCCCGTAGGCGAAACTGTTGTCGGTAGAAATCCCGATTGTACTATTCCTCTCGATTTTCACGGGATCTCACGTCGCCACTTCACGATCAGTGTTGATGATTCGGATGTGACGTTGACCGATCTCGTCTCAGCTAACGGCACTTACCTGAACAATGAAAAAGTTACGGAACCACTGATCCTCAAGCGTGGTGACATGATCAAGATCGGATCAGTAGCGATGAAGTTTCTTCCTAAGGGAGATCCAGAGCGCCTGACATACGACAAGCTTCTCGAAGAAGCCCACACCGATGGTCTTACAAAATGCTACAACAAAGCTTACTTCAACAATTCTCTTGAGCTTGAAGTGAAGAAAAGCAAAGTGACAGGGAAACCTCTCACTCTCATTATTTTCGACCTCGATCACTTTAAGAAATTGAACGATAACTACGGCCACGATGCGGGCGATTATGTTCTGAAAGAGAAGTCCCACATCATTCGCGATCACGGCATCCGTCAGGGTGATGTTTTCGCCCGTTACGGTGGTGAAGAGTTCTGTATCCTTCTTCCCAATACGAATCTCAAACAGGGCTTTGAAATCGCCGAGCGTCTCCGCAAGCTCGTTGAGAAGCACGAATTCATTTACGACGGCAAACGTCTTCCGGTAACTGCCTCTGTGGGCATTGCTGACTACCGCCAGGGAGTCAACACCGGGACCGACCTCTTTAAACGCGCCGATAAAGCCGTTTATTTGTCCAAAGATGGTGGCCGGAATCAGGTGAACTTCTTTAAGGGTTAATGTATCTTTAGAGAGTGAACACGCCTCCTAAAATTGATTTACTGCCCGAGCATTTAATCGACCAGATCAAGGCGGGCGAAGTTATTGAGCGTCCGGGAAGTCTCATCAAGGAGATTCTTGAGAACGCTGTTGATGCCGGCTCCACCCGTCTTGAACTCCACGTAAAAAATAATGGTCTTGATCTCATCTCACTCAAAGACAATGGTCACGGGATGCGGATGAATGATCTTCCCCTGGCCTTTCACCGCCACGCGACCTCGAAGATCACACGTTTTGAAGATCTCTATCGCCTGCACTCATTCGGTTTCCGTGGTGAGGCCCTCGCCAGTATCGCGGCCATCGCGAAAGTTCAGTGTCTGAGTTTCACTTCTGCTGAAGCCGAAGGGTGCGAGCTCCGGATAGAAGGAGGAGAGACCATCCTTCACGCAAAAAGAAAAAAAGAACAAAATCCGGGAACGGAACTCGTGATCCAGGATCTGTTTTTCAATACACCTGCGCGCCTGAAATTTATCCAGTCTCAGCAGTCTGAGAAAAAATATATTCGCAGCATCGTCTACTCATTCGTTCTTTCGCATCCTGAAATCGAATTCATCCTGAAATTTGATGAAGACGAGAAGGATATATTTCCTGTGACAGAGTCACTTGAGAGTCGCCTCGCTCAGGTTATCCCTAAGGGCAAAGACCGGATCCTGATGGACGAGCGTTTCTATGAAAACTACGCGGTAAAGGTCATCCTCCTTCCGGATATCTTTAAGGCGCCTGTGACCGTCAGGAACATATACATCAATGAGAGATACGTTCTCGATAAGCAGCTTCATCGCGTTTTATCCCAGGCCCTGCTGTCGGCATTCGGAAACGATGACTGGCATTACATGGCGTTTTTCACACTGCCGGCGGACTCCATTGACGTGAACGTTCATCCGAATAAAACCGTAATTAAATTCATGGAGAATTCCAAACTCATCAGCCTTCTGACTTCGACGGTAAAAGAATTAGCGAAGCCCCGGGGCGAAGTGAAAGCTCCTGTACCTGTCGCGGGAAATGTTCCGATGACCTTTGAGTCAGGCGGAGATAACTTCCAGCTTCTTCAGGAAAGGCATGAGTACAATATGGACGGACTCTTTTCTCCGCATTTGTTGAGAGAAGATCTGACTCACCAGTTCTGGTGTGGAAATTATATTTTAAAGCGCGAAAGTGATAAGTGGCTCGCCTTCAACGCGCGAAGACTCGTCGAAGCCTTTGTTCACGCCCGGCTTCAGATGAACTCACCTTCTATTCCTTTGATGGTGAGTGAACCCTTTCCGGTGAAAGGCATTGATCCAAAAACCATTCAGATGCTCAACGAAAGAGGCTTTGAATTTGAAAAGCTCGGACCCGATACCCTCGTCATGCGTGCCATTCCGGAATGGATGAATGGCTTTCCCTTAAAGGACATCGTTCAGCTCCTCCTTCTCAATAAAAATTTTCATGAACTTACTCTGAGGGCTTCAGACTGGGGACAAGTGACCTGGGATGAGATGATCTCAGCTCTAGGAACCACGGAACTTCTCAAGGCCGGCATACTTTGTGAACTTGAAGAAATCCTCCGGGAAAGACTTAAGTGAAAGTTGTCATTGTCTCGGGCCCCACTGCTACGGGAAAAACCCAGACGACCATTGATCTTGCTTCGGAGTTTGGCGGCGAAGTCGTCAACTTTGATTCTCTTCTTCTCTATAAAGAAATCACGATCGGAACCGCGAAGCCAACAATGAGTGAGCGGCAGGGCATCCCCCATCACATGATTGATGTGACTTCGATCAGTCACCCGATGAATGCTTCTGATTTCGAGAAAGCTGCTTTTCCGATCGTGGAAAAACTCCTGAAGGAAAAAAAGACTGTCTATCTCACTGGCGGCAGCGGATTTTATCTTCAGGCGCTGATCAAGGGGATGTACGAATCTCCCTCTACTCCCACTGACATCCTGAAAAAATCCGAACTCATGTTTAACAATGAAGGGATTGCTCCTTTTCTCCAAATCCTCAGAGAGCATGATCCGGGAAGTTTTGCCCGCTATCATGAGAATGATCATTACAGGATCAGACGAGCGGTTGAGCACTGGTGGGCGAATGGGACAGCATTCTTTGAACAGAGAATGAAGAAAAATGAAGTGAACGAAACTCTGCCTCGGCAGACTATCCGGGGCTGGGAGATTTATCACGCTTATCTTGATCTTCCGAAAGAAGAGCACCTGAAAATCATCGAGAAAAGAACGGACCGTATGCTTGAACTCGGCCTCATTCAGGAAGTGAAAACGCTTCTCGAAAAAGGCTTCACGGGGCTCGAGAAGCCTCTCCAGAGTATTGGGTATAAAGAAGCACTGGATTTCATTTTTGGTGTTTATAAGTCAGAGAAAGACTGCAGGGACCGGATCGTCATTTCAACCCGGCAGCTCGCGAAATCACAGAGGACCTGGTTTAACCGGGATTCTACCCGGCACCTCTATCATCCGCTTAAAGATATTTCTCTTTTGAAGGCTGACGTGAAAACATTTCTCAGTCAAGCATAGTGAGGTACTGAAGTTTCGGCTGCAGGCACTTCCCGCGGATGAATTCCACGGCCACTTCTCCGTGATAAAAAGAATCTTTCACTTTGAATCCCACTTCGTAAATATGGAGCTCTTCAGGATTTTCTCTGGAGGGAAGTCTCATAGAAAAATCTGCTTCACCTTTCCTGTGATTTTTTAAAGCGTGAATGAGGGCCTTCTTCGCACATGGACCCTGATGTTCAGCGGCCAGGACCGGAAATGAAATGAAAATGATAAAAATGAATCGCATGACTCTCCTTTGCCCGGGTCTTTCGTATCGGGAGGAGAATAAAAAGTCTTGGATTTTTTTGAGAAGGAAAAAAAGAAATGGGGCCAGCTTGGCCCCATTTTATAAACTATGGTTCAGGTGTAACAGTCATGTTGGCAGTATTTGGAAGCCTTGGCATCTTCTGGACCGGAAACTCTCCGGTAAGAGAGTTTAAGAAGGCCACAATATCTTCCACCTGAGTGTCCGTGAGATCGGCATCGAGCTGAGTCTTGGCCATGACTCTCACTGCTTCGTCGAGAGTTTTCACTTTCCCGTTATGGAAGTATGGGGCAGTGATGGCGATGTTTCTCCAGGTCGGCACGCGCCACTGGTTTTTATCTTCTGGGTTCTTCGTGACTTCAAAGCGCCCAAGATCAGAGGTCAGGTCATACATCTTATCAAACTTAGAGCCGGGAACTTGTGGGAAAGGTTTGTAATTCCCTTCGCCCATTTTTTCTTCGCCGGAAAAGTTCACACCTGTGTGACAGCTCGTGCATCCAATTTCATCGACGAGTTTCATCCCTTTAATCTGCTGGGGAGTAAGAGCTTTCTTGTTTCCCTTCATGTATTTATCGAACGGGGCATTCGGCGTGATCAGCGTTCTTTCATACACGGCAATCGCTCGGGCCATGTTATCGATGTTCACAGGATTTTTGTCTTTCGGAAAGGCAGTCTTGAAAGCCGAGATATATCCCGGGATTTTATTCAGGCGCTCGATCACAAAATCGTGCGAAGTCATTCCCATCTCAACGCCATTGATAAGCGGACCTTTGGCCTGATCCTCGAGAGTTTTCGCGCGACCGTCCCAGAACTGGACTGTCTGAAATGCCGAGTTCCATACAGTGGGAGATCCTCTTCCGCCACGCTGGCCATGAATACCCACCCCTACTGGACGTCCGTCTCCGCCATGGAACATCACATTGTGACAGCTATTGCATGAGACTGTTCCATCCATCGATAGGCGCGGTTCAAAGAAAAGCATTTTCCCTAGTTCAAGCTTGGCGGGTGTTGAGGGATTTTCAGCAGGTTCCGGCGCTTTGTCCGGGAGTGCTTTAAATTCAGCACGGGCAGAAACTGATACGAGAGTGATCAGAATCAGCAGGGAATTTCTTAAGTGCATAGGGGGTCCTTTTAGGTTAAGCTTTGAGCTAGGTTTATTTTATCGGGAATGTTTTTTCCCGCAAGAAGCACGGGCCTATGCAAACGCACGACAAACTTAAAGTAATTGTGATCTCAGATGGTACCGGAGAAACGGCGTCAGCTATCACGCGCGCAGCGATGACTCAGTTTCAGGAAAAGGAAATCTTCTTTACCCGGTACAAGAACATCCGCACTCGCGAACAAATCGACGCTATCTTTCAGGAAGCAGCTATTCATCATGATATTGTGGTTTACACCATCGTGTCAGTGGAACTTAGAGCTTATATCGCAGAACTTTCCAAGCGCGACCATGTCCGCTCCGTTGATGTCATGGGACCTCTTCTGACAGCGTTTTCGAATTTCTTTGAATCAGAACCCAATTATCAGCCGGGGCTTCTTCACGCCGTCAACGACCAGTACTTCAAACGCGTTGCTGCGATTGAATTTACTTTGAACCATGACGACGGAAGAAACATCAACTCGCTCGAAGAGGCGGACGTTGTTCTTGTGGGTATTTCCCGGACCTCGAAAACTCCACTCTCGATGTATCTTTCCCTTGAAGGAATTAAGACGGTAAACGTTCCGATCGTCATGGGAGTTTCTCTCCCTGAAAAACTTTTCCAGGTAGATCAAAGAAAGATCTTCGGGCTCACCATTGATTCAGACGCCCTCTTTCAAATCCGCAAGAATCGACTTTCGAGACTCGGGCTCACCAAAGATGAAGGTGACTATGCAGACGTCGCAAAAGTGGTGGAAGAAATCGAATGGGCCAATCGACTTTTCGCAGAAAATAAACGCTGGCCGGTTTTCAATGTCACGAATAAGGCCCTGGAAGAAACAGCTGCGGAAATCATGAAACTTCTCAATATGCGGAAGGTGAATCGCTTCAAGCAGTCCAAGCGCTTTGATTCTCCCGATGACAAAGAATAAATGCCTCATCGTTCTCTTCCTGCTCCTCGCCTGTGTGGGAATTCCCATGCTCATGATTGGTCCACCACACAGTCTTGATGTCAGGCTTTATTACTCTCACGCCGAGGCCATGCAGTGGTTTGACTCTCTCATTTACGATGAGAAAACAAACTACCTCATCAACGAGTGCCTGGATCTCATTTACATCGCCGTTTACACCGGAATCTTTCTTATCCTGAATGGGAAATGGGGAGTGATTCCGGGAATCATTGACCTCATGGAAACCATTCCCATTATCCTTTTCCTGAAAAACGGGAATGAGCTTCCGGAGTATCTGGGAATAATCTCGATGGCAAAATGGATTGCGGGAGTAGTCTTTATTGTGTTGAGTGTGAAGAAGCTGCTTACTCTAAGAAATGCTTCTTATTCTCTTCGATGACGAACTCAACCTTCTTCTCTGTTCCGAGAATGGGGTTAACAATCTTGGCCTGATAAGTCCCTTCCGGAATCTCAATGTCACGGAGCGGAAGATTTCTTTCAATCACTTCACCATTGGACTCGTAAACCAGTTTTGATCCGGCGGTGTAGTTCTGCGAAGTCGTGAGAAGACCCAGTCTCGCTCTTTCCATCACAGGAACAGTGATCACTTTCGACTCTCCACCCTTGTCAAACTTCATCGTTGTGACAAACGGGAGATACCCCGGCTTTTTCACCAGAATGCTGACTTCTTTCCCAGGATTGATCTTCAGCGGCTTACCGATGTACGTCGTTTTCGTACCATCGACATAAAGTTCCATGTTGATATCAAGCCCGCCCAGGATGATTTCACTGTGAGCGTCAACTTCATCACCGTTATCATCAACAACCACTTTCACTTCTGGTGAAACAGAAGTTGGTGTGCGGGAATTTTCCCCGTGAATGAGTTTTTTCAGGTTGAAGCCTGTGAAGCCTTCCACCATGTCTGACTGAATATAAGCGATACCGGCAAGGGAAGCTGCGAGCACGAGAATCAGCATCGGCTGACTGCTCTTCGCTTCATCTTCCTGTGCCTTCAGGCGTTCACGAGTCGTAATGCGACTGCTGCTGCGGTCAGTTTTTTTCGTCGGAACCATCGGCGTGGATGGCTGCGGGCTGGTTGTCGCGCGCGCACTCTTCGAGACGACTTTCGCCTGGTTGAGCGCCGTCTTGTTGAGTTTCTTCGTCATCGTCGCGCTTTCAGGTTCCTTAGCGAGATCGATTTTAATGTCCATCTGCTTCGACATATCGAGTTCGATCTCACGAACTTTCGTTCTCGGCTCACCTTTGACGTTCTCGTCTTTCGGAGTCACGCCGGGTTTTGTCCCGAGATCTTTCGTCGCGATCTTACCAGTGCGCGATTCTTCTTTCTTCATGTCATCGATGTACGGCTGGATATCAATCTTACCGTACTCAACGAACTTCGTACGATCCTCAGCGATCTCTTTCTTAAAGAGATCGTCTGCAAAGGATTTCAAATCGGAGGCGTTGAACTCCGGATAAGTTGAATAGAGGAATTTCACGAGAGCGCGGTTCATCTGATCGAGGTTCTCATAGCGATGAGCGCGGTCTTTCGAGAGGGCCTTCATCACGATCAGGTCGAGTTCTTTCGGAACTGACGGGTTGATCTGAGAAGGAGGAACGATCTTACAGGCCTGAATCTGCTTCAGAACTGCGAGGTCGTTGTTCGCCTGGAAAAGTTTTCTTGAACAGAGAAGTTCCCAGAGAGTAATCCCGACTGCGAATTCATCGTACCGTGAATCGAGCTCGAGACCTTCAAGGTATTCCGGAGCGAGGTAAGAGAGCTTCCCTTTGATCGTTCCGGCCTGAGTTGCTTCGGAGTTGGTGTTGGCTTTCGCAATACCAAAGTCGATAACTTTAACCGCACCATCATACGTGAGCATGATGTTGTGTGGAGAAATATCACGGTGAACGATGTTGTATGGTTTACCTGTGAGTTTATCTGTGAATGTGTGGGCGTAGTGAAGACCAAGACACACCTGCGAAATAATGTAGCAGGAGATCTCAACCGGGAACACAACCTTTCTCTCTTTCAGACGATCGAGATACTGCTTGAGGTTGGCTCCGTGGATATATTCCATGGCCGTGTAGAGCTGGCCATTGGTCTTACCGTAGTCGTAAACCTGCATGATGTTCGGATGAAGCATACCGAAGGTGATGTTCAACTCATCCTGGAACATGCGAACGAAAGCTTCATCGTTTGAGAATTGAGGCTGAACCATTTTAATCGCAACGACTTTATTCGCCTGTTCACCCAAATACCGGGCGCGACAGATCTTCGCCATCCCGCCGTCCACGAGATGATCAAGGATCAAATACTTTCCGAAGCGTTGAAATTTCTTATCGCTAGTCATAGTGCCTCAATACCCTATCGGTACATGGCAGATTTTCTTAACCCAAATGATGGTGGAATTTGTTCCATTACCTGATCGGATGAAGCGGACTAGATTTTAACGTCTAATTCTTTGAAACTAGGAAAGTTCATGATGAGGCCTTCCTTATCAAATGTACTTGGTGCCCGTTTGCAGTAGCCCATGATTTTGTAATTGAAGATACGCCAATCCTGGGAGTTAGGATGGGTCCGGAGATAAGTGGCGAACGTGTTTACAACAACATCGTCGTATCCATTGAGCTTCATCTGCTCACGGAAGTTCACGTGAGAAATCCGGTCCGGGTTAGAACTGTAGTTGACGGCGATGATCAGTGATTCGCATTTGGTGAAAAATTCTTTTTCACTAGGAGAGAACCAGTTTGAAAAAGGAGAATCAGGGTTGGCCTTGTAAACAAGAGCATCATAATAAAGAGTCATCCCGTGGTACCAGCTCATGCGGGTAAAGATCAGTTTCTCATCCCAGGTCTCATTCTTATAGCTTCCCCCTCTCAGGGTCACTTTACCGGTCGTGGTCTGATTGTAAGTCTTGTATGCCGCGCAGGCGCTCAGGAGCATCAGAACGAAAACGGTCACGGCCTTCATGATTTCTCCTTCAGGGTCTTTTCCACCCACTTCTTCATGGTAGCAAAGATCTCAAAGCGATCAATCTCATTCCAGAGTTCATGGTGGTGCTTGGGATATTGTATGACTGTCGCAAGCTTCTTATCAATACCGTGAGCGAAAAGAGTCGTGCTGTCAGGCTGAACAAGGCAATCATCACCAGCGATCAGAAAAAGAACCGGAAGATTGAAGTAATAGGACAGGCCCCGGATCCGGTGAGTGGCCTCGAGGATTTCCTTCATCATCCTTACTGTAATAAATCTGGGAATGAGGGGATCAGTATCAAAATCGTTGGCCCGTTGAGTATCATGGGTAAGCTGCGATCCTTTGAAGATCATCGGCAGATGAAGCCTGGGGGTGAGCTTATCAAGTTTCTGAACCAGAGGTTCAGACGAAGGACCCAAAAGTAGCTTAGGTTTTACGCAGGGACTGGAAAACATGATCCCGTCACAGGCATAGGGCCATCCGAAGGAGGAATCAAGAAACCGGCTGAGAGTAATGAGTCCACCAAGACTATGACAGCAGATAAATTTCCGACAGTCGTCCGGAATTTCCTTATAGGCGAAATCCGCCACGACCAGCATGTCATCGACATAGTTTTTAAAATGCGTGAGAAAGGCCCGCGGTCCTCCGCTCTTCCCATGCCCCAGAAGATCAAAAACTGTGACCGCAACATCGGTCATGTTTCCCATCCAGAATTCGGCAAGATCTTTGTGACGACCGGAATGCTCAAGAGCTCCGTGAACGATGAGAAAATGAACTTTTGGAGTTCCTCTCGAGAAGTGCTTCACATATAAAGACGAAACACCATCAGACGAAGTGAGTGAGTAGTCCTGGGCACGATAAGAGGCTGAAGTCTTTGTCACTTATAATCAATTTTCCTGGAGGTATTTCTCCACGGATCTTTTGGCCTCATCAGAGAGACCTTGAAAACGGAATGAGAACCCCGAATTCCCTTCGAGAATCCGGACAACAACTCCATTTGCTGTGAAGTGATAATCTGAATTTTCCGGATGCACGTTAATTGTGATCCTGTCTCCCGACTGCCCTTTAAATTCATCTGTCAGAACCTGCATGCCACCGACAGAAATGTCACGACAGATGCCTTCAAACACTTTCTTGTTATTCTGAACAAAGAGTCGCGCGATAAAAGGTTTTCTGATTGCACCTCTTCTGTCCGATTCCTGAATGACTGGTGGAAGTTCTTCGAAGATTTCCTGGTACTCCGGAAGATCTCCGAGGACACGCCACTCTTTCATCCCGGGAACAAACAACATGGTCTTACCGTTAATGCGGTTTTCTTTGAAGAGCTGTTTTAACTGCTGAAGACTGAAAGGCCCGTAATCAGAAGGAGCATCACCGCGGTCGTTCCCAATCCGGATGAAAATAATTCTTTCATCGGGAGAGAGAGTTTTAAAGCTCACTTCTTTAAATTCCAGTTTGTTCGCCGGTGCTTCAGGAGCTTTCGGTGATTCTGGAGCCTTGAATACTGGAGTGGGTGCGGCCGCAACTGGCGCAGGTTTTTGCTTCTCTTCAAATTCCGGAATTTCTTTTATCTTCTTCCAGTTCTCAAAACCTTTTTTCCAGACGTAGTCTGCGGAGTTGAGATCAGAATTCGCAATCATCTGCTGGATGACTTCGAGTGCAACGGGCCCATGACGGTTACCCTTCTGTACGTAATACCAACTGTCGGCCATAAGCAATTCCTCAAGCTATTGAAATAATTGTTAGTCTAATCATAACCTGAAGTTGGGTGATTTATGGTCTAAGGGCAAGTTTTTCCGCAAGAAAAGAGATGCGGATTCCGACTCATCTGATCCCCCACTGGGCTAAAGTTAAGCCATGGTTTCTCCGAAGAGACCTTGGAGAAATACTAAGGTGTACTTATGAAAACGTATTGGTCAGCTTTTCTTTCCCTGCTCTTTTTCACCATGCTCACGGGCTGTGGGAATGAACAATTCGGTACCGGAGGCCAGTCATCTAATGACTCTGTTCCTTCAGTCTCGGCATTTTCCGCTCAATCGTGCTCGACCTACACTTTGATCAAACCGAAAGTGGATGTCCTTTATGTCGTGGATAACTCCGCCTCTTCTTATTATCTTTCTAATGATGTGAAGACCGCTCTCCGTAATACAGTCGATTCTCTTTCGCGCGATTTTGATTATCGCGTGATTGGAACTCCGCTCATCCAGACAGCCAATGGAAACGAAGACTACCAGGTCATGACGAACTCAACTGACCTCGCAGGAATTCCCGGATCTCCGAAACGCATCCAGACTTCGTCAGAATTTACTTTCTTCTCGAATCCAGGCGGCGGTGGATATGAGCGTGGGCTTAACCGCGTTTATGGTTTTGTGAACTATCATAAAGGCGCTCTCCTTCGTAACAATGCCTACACACTCGTTGTCCTTCTCTCCAACGGTCGCGATGCTGATGTGGAAGCTCAAAGTCCGTACGGAAATGGGGAATCAATTTACAATGCTTCGAACTTCTCGATCGCACTTAATAACCTGAAGTCTGTGAAGAACTCTCTTCAGGCCCAGCAGTTCCGTTTTGTCTCTGTGACCGCACATTCAAACTGTAACTCCGGCTGGTTCTCATCTCTGAAATCCTATGTTCAGATGTCGAAAGAAATTTATAACGTTTCCGGTGGTTCTGATCAGGACGGAGATTCCTCTCCTGATGCTTACGACCTTTGTGGTGGTGGCGTTAGTTCAATCTTTGCTTCAGTCAACAGTGCCATCAAACAGGTCGTGATTGCTCACGGATACAGATTCTGGCCGATCACTTTTGCTGAGAATAACGTCACTCCGATGTCGATCAACACACGTGAAACTCCGACTCCGGGTGAACCGATCACAGGTAGACACTTCGTGCGCTTCACGAACCTCCTGAACTATCCGGACTGCGTCCTCGTGACATCAGTCTCGAAAACAGAAGTGTTTAACTACGTCGTTCTTCCGAAGAAGCCACTTCTCCCGGTAACTGTGAAAGTGAATGGTGTGGAAATCCCGCAATCTGCCCTCAACACAGGTTCAGTGGGAACATCGCAGACTCTGAACATCAAGTTCAGCCCTGCTAATACTCCACCGGTCATGAGAACGGGATTTATGATTCAGATCACTGACCCGAACTACTATTACAAATCGGGCGATAACGTTGAATCGTTGTACACTCCGGCCGGAATTTAATCTGAAAGAAATAATCGAATCGAAAAGGCTCCTTCGGGAGCCTTTTTAATTTCTAGAGTTCTCCGCCGGATTTTTCCTGATTCATTTTCCGGACCGCATTCATGAAACGAATGATCGGATACATCTTCTGAACTTTTGTATAGTCCATCTCGATGAAGTTCTTCCCTTCAATGATCATGAGTTCTCCGAAGAGACCCACGTTCTTGCCGTCTTCAAGGGATGAAGGGCTCAGTGTGACGTTCTTACTGCGAAAATCATCAATCACCGGAGTCAGGTCATACATCTTGGTAAATTTCGGAGGAGCATCTTCCGAAATCCGGAGATTCGGAATGTCCTTAAGAAGAGAGTTTCCCTTATCCAGGATCTTCGCAATGATCATC
>CANGAC010000050.1 GCA_947451425.1 Bacteriovoracaceae bacterium
AGGGCGATTTATGAATTCATTCTCGAAGACTATAAATCGGTGTTTAACGAACGCTAGATTAAGTTTTCTTATGAATCAGAGAGAAAGTTATTGATGCTTAGCGCTGTTTGAGTATTGTCCATTAATTTTGATGGGTTATTGACTTTTTCGCCTTGTCGGGGTACCTAGATATAATGACCAAAAGAATATTAGTGGTTGAGGATGACACCTCAATCCGGGAGCTCCTGGTTGAGCTTCTCGAGAGCGAAGGCTATCAAGTTGCCTCGGCCGTAAATGGTCTTGAGGGAATTCGTAGTCTTCAGCAGGGAGATAATCCGGATTTAATCCTGATTGATCTCATGATGCCGGTCATGGATGGTTACGCCTTCAGGACTGAGCAGTTGAAGCACGTAGTATGGTCTAAGATTCCTACAGTTGTGATGTCCGCAGAAGCGAACGCGAAAGAAAAAATGAAGAGCTTCAATATCTCTGCTTTCCTCAGTAAGCCCGTCGAACTTGAAACAATTCTCAAAACTGTCTCGCGCTTTATCTAAATCAATTTTATAATTTTCTTAATATCTTTTCAAACTACCATCTGGGGTTTTCATGGGATCTCTTTCTTTGTTACGGACCGAGCGTGGATTCTCGCTCATGGAGGCGATGGTAGGGGCAGGACTTCTGGGCGCTGCGGCCCTTGGATTTTCAGAGCTGGCGAAAAACAGCACGAAATCGACTCAAGCACTGGAAGCGAAGTATGCAAAAATGGATGTCGAACAATCTCTTCGATCGGCGTTTCTCAACAGTTCTTCCTGTGCCTGTGCCTTCAGCGGTTACACTCTTACCGCCGGAACCGTCACAGCTTTAAATGATATCAAGATGACAGATCCGACCTGTGGAAATCCCCGCATCATTGTAAAAGATGACGACAATATTCCCAATAGCACTGTGAAAGTTGAAAATATCTCTGTCCGGAATGTCACGGCCTTCAGTACCTCTGAACTCATCGGAGATCTTCAGGTAGACTGGAAGGGCCCCCTGAAGGGCCTGCCATTGAAACCAAGTGTCCTTCGAAATATCAGGTTCGCTGTGACTGGCACGGGTGCAGTCACCGGATGCGGAATTGCGCCGGACTCATCAAATAATACTCCGGTCCCTTGTGGTGACGGAAAAATCTGTTTCAACGGTAAGGTGGCCACATTCACGAATGCTGTGGGAGCACCGATCACCACATCGATTGTCGGATCCGATACCACCGGCATGATGCTTTGGTTTCAGACACCTGCCGGTCGGACGACGATGATGAAGTTCGCTGTGAATACCTCTACGGGTGCTCTCGATGCTTCGAGGCTGGGAACCTGGAGACCACAGTTCTGTTATAGTCATCAGCCGAACATCACCTACTGCGGAATGATGTCATATTTTGGGACGTCTCAGCCGAACTGCGGAGCTCCTTTGTACTGGACCTATGATGGCCATTCGGCGAATTCTTCCACTCTTACCGCGGGCACAGTCACCTCCAGTGGACCGCCCATCCAGTACGCTGTGGGAACCTGGCCCTTTAAAGACACTTCTACACTACCGTGTTCCTACTGATGAAACTCTACGGCATTCCTAATTGTGAAACGGTCAAAAAAGCACGCACCTTTCTTGAGACGAAGAAGACTTCATTTGATTTTGTGGATTTCAAGAAAACTCCTCCGGGGCCGGAGGACATCCGCCGCTGGGCCGAAGCTTTCGGAGATCTCCCCGTGAATAAAGCCGGGCTCACTTACAAAAAGCATAAAGTGGAATACGAGGCACTCTCTGCGGCGAAGAAAATCACTTTCCTCTGTCAGAACTCTTCCATGATCAAACGTCCTATCCTTGAGGAAAATGGAAAGGTTCTCGCTTTCGGTTTCAAAGAAGATGAGTACAAAACGCTCCTGAAATAAGCTACGATTTCGGGATGAGCATCGATAAAATCAAAAAGCATCTCGAAGAGTACTCTTACCTGAAATCCATTCAGTCACTCCTGCATTGGGACATGGAAACCATGATGCCCTCCGGGGCGATCGAGGACAGGGCCAAGCGCCTTTCCTACATTCAGGGGAAGCTCCACACGCACATCACCGGGAAAAAATACCAGTCGCTCCTGGAAGATGCCAAAGCGCTGAAGCTAAAACCTCTTGAGAAGAAACTCCTGAAAGAGCTTCAGTATGATCTTGATCTCCAGGCGGCACTTCCTCTGAAACATGTTCTCGAACTTTCCCATGCGACGGCGATTGCCACTCATGCCTGGGCAGACGCGAGAAAGAACAATGACTGGAAAGCTTTTTCTCCTCACCTCGGGAAACTCATTGCTCTTAAAAAGAAAGAGGCCGGATACTATAAGGCAAAAAAACCTTACGATGCACTCATCAAACTCCACGACCGGGAATATTCTTCGGAAAAAATCAGAACCTTGTTTGAGGAACTGAAAACCGGACTTCTGAAACTCACAGCGAAAGTTGAGAGCGACGGAAGATTCGTGAACGTGAAGGATCTGAAGGGGCCATTTTCCATTGAGGCGCAGAAAGATCTATCATTGAAGGTGGCAGAACTCTTCGGGCTCTCAAAAGAATATTCACGCCTTGATATTTCGACGCACCCATTCAGCATTAACATCTCTCCTAAAGACCAGCGGATCACCACCCGTTACGTGACGGAGAATATCGATTCGCTTTCAAGCACGATGCATGAAGTGGGACACGCTCTCTACGAACACCAGTTACCGGCAGAATGGGAAGGAACGCCCTTCCAGGAAGCAGTTTCCTTGTCCGTTCATGAGTCACAGTCGCGCTTCTGGGAAAATGTCATCGGACGATCCCGTGAGTTTTCGCACTACCTTCATCCCATGATGAAGGCCTCGTTTCCGGATGCGATGAAGGGCATTGATGAAGAGACATTGTTCCTTATCTTCAACCGTTCTGTTCCGGGTTTGATCCGGGTGGAGAGTCCGGAGCTCTATTACAATCTTCACGTCATCATCCGCTTCGAAATAGAAGAAGAGATTTTTAATCGTGGGATTGAGCTCGCGGCACTTCCGGAACTCTGGAATGAGAAGTATGAAAAGTACCTTGGCATAAGACCGAAGAATTTCCGTGAAGGAATTCTCCAGGATTCTCACTGGGCCGGTGGAGCCTTCGGTTATTTCCCTACCTATACGCTGGGAAATCTCATCTCAGGGAGCCTTTCGCGGATCATGAAAGAAGAGATGAAAGACTTCAAAGGTCTTCTGAGGAAAGGGGACTTTGCTCCGGTGAGAGAGTGGCTGCGGGAAAATATTCACTCCAAAGGGCGCTCGATCTCTTCAAAAGATATCGTGGGAGAAATTCAGGTGAAGGATTACCTCCACTACCTTGATGAAAAGTTCCGGAGTAAATGATGGAATTATTCCTGGGAGTCATGGATATTCACGAAGCCAAGAATCACCAGCTGAAACTCCGGGAGAAAGGTGTCAGCGTGGAGTTCCGCACCAATGGTCACACGTGTACCACGGGCTGCAAAGTGACGGTGGAAGTCTGGGGCCATCAAACAGACGAAGAAAAGCTCGCGCAGTATTTTAAGGACGATTACTTAAAACACGTCAAAGGGCATGTGCCGGATTTTGAAAATCTCTCTCAGGTCTTTGATCCCAATCTCTCACAGGTTATCTGCCAGGCCTGTGGAACCGCTTTTTCCCCATCCATGAATGAGTGTCCGGACTGCGGTCTCTGTTACGGGTGAGTCTTTTTCGGAACTTAGAATGGATGTGACCCTTTTCTGTGGCAAAAATTCTCTCCGGCTTTCTTCCCTTTAAAAAATCATTTCCTCCAAAGCGCTGGATTCATGATGCTTCATCATTTCTCTTGACCGGCCAACGATCAGAATAATCCGACCACACTTAGAATCACCAGAAGACAACAACGGAGCCGTTATGAAGAGTCTCAAATCCTCGCAACTCGCAGTTCTTGCCCTCAACGTTATTCTGACTTCGTGTAGTTGTAACAGTGAGAAGGGTAGTGACTACTTCTCCACTGTGAATCCAAACTCTGCGGGAAATATTACGGCGATCGGTTTAAACGGTGGTGCTGACGGTGGAGTGAGTGCGGGCACTTCCGGAAGCACAGCGGGTGCTACCAGCGCCGGAGCTACGAACGGCGGGGCCACGGCCGCAGGTGCCACTGCTGGCGGAGCGACCGCAGCGGGAGCTTCAACGGCGGGGTCAACTTCTGGTACCGTCGTCACCACTCTTCCGACGGCCCCTTCTGATAAAGATATCTGTGATCCTTTAAAAGATGAAAGCGAAGAAATCCTTCTGGGCCACGGGCTTGTCGGTAAACTCTTCGATGCGGCCCCGAACAAGATCGAGCATTTTTCGGATCTCGTGACCAAAGGCTCTCCGGTGGATGGCCTCATCTACATGAGTAAGCTCAATATCCCGACCCGCAAGTTTGATAAGGGCTTTCCCCGCGAAGATGGCTCGATGGTCGTGAACAACATGGGGAAAGTCCTCATCGAAAATTTTGGAATTGAATTCACAGGGCAGCTGGAACTTCAGGCAGGGGATGAGCCAGGATATTATGAAATAGGACTTCTCGCCGATGACGGAGTGATCCTCGACATCCAGGCCTCGAATGAGAGTGTGAGTATCATCAGTGGTGATCACTACACGCCGACGAAATTTTTCTGTTCTCAGAGTCTCGTGCGGATGGAGGCGGGGAAATCTGTTCCGATCCGGCTTAAGTATTTCCAGGGACCACGCTATCACATTGCTCTCATCATGATCTGGAGAAAAGTCCAGGCGCTTGAAGGGGAGTCAGCAGTTCTCATCAAGAATCAGGTGAAAAATCCCATCAAAGAAACCCGTTGCGGGATCGCTGGGAACAATTTCTTCTTTGATCCCGAGTCGAATTCACATCCCCAGATGGAATACCTCGATCTCCTGGATCCAACGAAGCGGGTGATTCCCTGGGAAGTCGTGAAGCATAAGAATTTCCGATTACCCGTGGGCTACTCAAACATGCAGTGTGTGAACAAGAAACCTTAGTCAAAATCTTTCCGCCTCGATTCCTTCTTCACCGAGTGAAGCTTTTTGGAGTCGAGGCGTTTTCTGACTGAGCCTTTTGTCGGCTTGGTTTTCTTTCTGGGTTTCGGCGGAACCGCCACCTTCTCAATCATGTCATGAAGTTTCCGGATGCAGTCATCAAGATTGGCCTTCTGAGAGCGCTCTTTCTCGGAAGAAATATGCACGAGTCCGTCATCCTTGATGAAATTTCCGAATCTCTGACGGAACCGATATTTCACATCCGCCGGAAGGGAGAAAGATCCCTGGATGTCCCAGGTCATGTTCACTTTAGAGTTCACCTTGTTCACGTTCTGCCCACCAGCTCCTCCGGATCGGGCGAAGGAAAAGCTGAACTCTGAAAAAGGAATAACAAATTTATCGTTCATTCGTTATCATCATAACATGAAGACTAAGCCCTGGTATGCCTACGTGATCGAAACTGAGAAAGGGCATCTCTATACCGGGATCACTACCGATATTGAACGAAGGTTCAAAGAACACTCCACGGGGAAGAAGGGAGCGAAGTTTTTCCGAACCACGGCCCCCACTGAGATCATCTTCAGGAAGCGCTTTAAAAACCGCTCGGATGCTTCTAAATTTGAGGCCCGGTTTAAGGCCCTAAACCGCAAGGAAAAGCTCGCATTTCTGGGTATTTTAAGGCCTTCCCTTACATAGGACGGGCCCCCCTCACTAATTCTTCTGTTGGTCTTAAGTTTCCCATTAATAAGGTCGATAGACTGAACAAGAAATCATTAACACCAAAGGTTATATGAATCAGGTTCTAGTCTATACAGAACGCGCAGATTTTCGCTCTTATCTTGATGCTGAATGTCTCAACATCAAAGAATGCTTTCCGGTTTTTTACGACACCGTTGATGAGCTTCAGACGATCCTCGATATCTTTCCGAAGTTCGATGTCCTTGTGATCGATGCTCCGAAAGAGCGCGAGGAATTTCAGCGTCTCTCAGACTTTGTTGGTAAGAGGAAAAATCAAATTAATCACGTGATCCTGGTTGGTGATGAACACTCAAGCGTCTTTCCGAAAGTGTTCCATTCCACAGACTGGGCTTCTTTACTTCAGCATCTGAAAACAATCCTGGGGGAAAAAAGCACTCCTGATGACGGCTTCGTGGGAATCCCTGTGGACTGCCTGATTCACTTCAAGGTGATGCCCTTTCCCCTTTTCCTGAATCTCTCGCCCGGAAAATTCGTGAAACGCATTCCTGCGTTTGAAGCGATGGATGTTGAAGTCCTGGTAAGTTACAAAAAGCGCGGAGTAAAAGAGTTTTTCTTTGAGCGGCGCTACGGAAAAGATTTTGCCAACATCCTCATGAATAACATGATCAACCGGATCGAGCAGGAATACGACACTCCTGCGGAAAAAGAAAAAGCGACAAGTGAAGTTTTCGGCACAGTCCGTGACATTATCGCAGCGATTGGTCTGAAACCCCGGGTGATCGAACTTTGTGAGACTCTGATGGGCCAGCTTGTGGAAGAGGTGGATAAGGGCAAGGGCATTCAGGCCGTCTCCTATCTCAACAATCTCCGGGCCAGACCCGAACTCGATTTTAATTACCGCTTTGTTCAGCTCACGAGTTTTATCGCCACGCAGATTATCGATGGCCGTTCCCGGGCAGGGAAACAGGAAGAAGTTAAAACTGTGATCTTTGCCGCGTTCTTTGCGGATATGTCGCTCAAGAATCCTGAGTATCTTCACTTCCGGAATTTAAAAGACATTGCCCTCCTACCGGAAGAGGCGAGAGAGGAAATCAAGTGGCACGCCTCACTTTCTGCGTCGATGGTCGAGCTCAATAAACTGGGCCCTCCGGAAGTTGCGACGATCATCGCCCAGCACCACGGTGACCTCTACGGATCGGATATCCCGGTGGGGATTCATTCTGATCTCCTTGATCTCTCTAAATGCCTTATGGCAAGCCAGGAGCTCGCGTACGCTCTCCTGACCCATGCGGATCAGAACCTCTGGAACGTCTTCCAGGACGTCTTTCGGAAGCAAAAGGGGAGTCCTCTGGAAGAGTATCTGGCGATTTACGAGGGAAGCTTCCTGAACTACGTTAAAGAAACCGCCTGATCACCTCTGTAAGAAATACCCTTTCGTTGTCAGAAGGCCTCTGTCCCATTAGATTGCGGACATGAGTTTTGACCCACGGGAGCTGCCGATCACGGCCTGGCTTCCTACTACAAAAAAAGAAGCAGAAAAGCGCGGCTGGGACGAGCTCGATATCGTCCTCATCACCGGTGATGCTTACGTCGACCATCCGGCCTTCGGTGCGGCCGTCATGGGCAGGATTTTTGAATCGCTGGGACTCAAAGTTGCGATCATTGCCCAACCTAACTGGCGCGATGACCTTCGGGATTTTAAAAAATTCGGCAAGCCGAAATACTTCTTTGGTGTGACTTCCGGAAACATGGACTCGATGGTGAATAAGTACACCGCCGGGAAACGCCTTCGCTCGGATGATGCGTATACGCCGGGTGGATCACCCGATTTCCGGCCCGATTACGCGACAACTGTTTACACCCAGACCTTGAAAAAACTTTACCCCGATGTTCCCGTGATCATCGGCGGGATCGAGGCTTCTCTCCGGAGAGTCACGCACTATGATTTCTGGTCGGATAAACTGGTTCCTAATATTCTCACCACCAGTGGTGCTGATCTTCTGGTTTACGGCATGGGTGAGCAGCCCATCCGCGATGTCGTGAAGTATCTCCTTCGTGGCACTCCGTTCTCGTCGCTCAAAACGATTCCTCAGACAGCGTTTCTTTCATCGGAGGAAGAGCTTCCGAAGAACAAGCAGTGGGAAACCTTTGAGCTGACTTCGCACGAAGAGTGCCTCGAAGATAAGAAAAAATACTCAAGAAACTTCATGCACGTGGAAGTGGAGAGTAATAAGCAGTTCGCGAAGCGGCTGATTCAGAAAGTCGAAGGGAAGACCCTCGTGATCAACCCTCCATACCAGACGATGACGGAAAAAGAGATCGACTCAAGCTTTGATCTTCCGTACACACGCCTTCCGCATCCAAAATATAAAGACCGTGGTCCGATTGCGGCGTTTGAGATGATCAAGTTTTCCGTGAACACTCACCGGGGTTGTTTCGGTGGCTGCAGTTTCTGCACGATCTCCGCGCACCAGGGAAAAATGATTGCCTCCCGCTCGAAGACTTCCATCATGAAAGAAGTTGATGAGATCGTAAAAATGCCGGACTTCAAGGGATACCTCTCCGATCTCGGTGGCCCATCGGCCAATATGTATCAGATGAAGGGCATTGATCAGGACCTTTGCGATAAGTGCGCGGCTCCTTCGTGTGTCTTTCCGCAGATCTGCCACAATCTCGAAACCAATCCTCAGAAGATGACGGATCTGTATAAAGAAGTTTCAAAGCATCCGAAAGTGAAGAAGGCGTTTGTGTCTTCCGGTCTCAGATATGATCTCATGTTCGACCCGCGGTCCACGCACCCGAAAGAAGACGAGAACTACGTCGAGCAGCTCGTCACTCATCACGTCTCAGGTCGCCTGAAAGTGGCCCCTGAACACACGGAAGATGAAGTTCTGAAATTCATGAGAAAGCCTGCGTTCCATTATTTCGAAACGTTCAAGAAACGCTTTGAAGAAGTCTCGAAGAAAAAGAACTTGAAGCAGGAAATCATTCCGTACTTTATTTCGAGTCACCCGGGGTGTAAGCCCGAAGACATGGCCAAACTCGCGGCGAAGACTAAGGCCTTGGGCTACAAGCTTGAGCAGATCCAGGACTTCACTCCGACTCCGATGACCGTCGCCACTGAGATTTATTATTCGGGTTACCACCCGTATACGCTGAAGCCCGTGCAGACCGCGATTTCGCTGGACGATAAGACCAAGCAGCGGAATTTCTTCTTCTGGTACAAGCCTGAAAACAAGACCTTCATCCGGAATTATCTATCGAAAGCTAAGATGTTCGATACGATGAAAGACCTATTCGGTTAAGTTTTTTTCTGCTATGTTCGGCCCACTTAACAAAGGGGCTTCCATGAAAACATTTATCGCTCTCATGCTTATTTCTTCATCCGTTTTTGCTACTGACTTCAGCTGCGTACTCACTGTTGGTGAAGACCGCGATGTTCGCCGTGTGACGGTTACAAATGACTCCATGACAGAAGTGAATTTCGGTAAGCGCGGAGAAATCTCTATCGTTGCATCAGCAGTTTATGATCTCGTGAACGTTTATATGAAAGTAAGCGGCATGACTTTCGGTAACAGCGGTCACCGGGATGCTTCTCTGGATGTTTTCCAGGACAGAAAAGAGCCGGTAAGTGTTTCTTGTCGTCTTATCGAAGAGCCGATTGGCTGCTAATTAATTTTCCGGGAGCCGGTAGACGCGCACGTAATCCACGAGCATTTCTACCGGCCCACGTTCAAACTGCGAATCATCGATCCCTTTCTTTCCACCCCAGTCGCCACCCACTGCCAGATTCAGAATCATAAAGAACTGTTGCCCAGGAATTTTTCTTTCATAGGGCCAGTCTTTTGGAGTCTGTGCATTGATCTCTGATTTTGAAAACCCATTCTTTACCTTGATCTGATTTCCCACCAGGCGCTGGTTCACGCGTTTTCCATCGACGAAGAATTCGAGTTTTGTCGGAGACCAATCCAGTCGGAAGACGTGAAAGTCTTCATCGAGATTTTCCTGAAAGTCGAGGACGTGACCCATGAAGATCGAACGATTCGGAAGTGGCCAGGGTGCACCGTCCGGATCTTTGTGAAGAGTGGAGTGAATGCGGTGAAGGCCTTCGGCATGCTCAAAGCCCACAAGCTCCATGATGTCGATCTCTCCGGCCTGCGGCCAGTGAAGGCCCGGAGCAATCCCGACGATCCAGATGGCGGGCCAGATGCCGCGGGTGACGGGGATTTTCGCGCGGATTTCATAGCGACCGAAAGACATGTCTTTCAAGACGGGACCGGCATTGCGTTTTCTGGTTCTGATAGCACCTGATGTATACGGAAAAATTTTTTGATTCACACCCGGGATCGGGCATTTGTAATTTTCTTTCCTGGCCTCGAGAACAAGGTGACCACCTGAGACGCGCACATTTTCTTCGCGCTCAGTTGTGTAGCATTGGGCCTCGTGATTTCTCAGATAATCCGCATCGTAGTCCCAGATCTTTTCATCGGGTTTTCCATCGGTGTTGAATTCTTCACTCCAGACCAGTTCGTCCGAAGCCGGATATCTGAAATTAACCTGCGAGCAGGCGAAGACAAAAAGGAGAGGTAAGATCCGGATAAGCATAACGACTTATCGGTCCCGGCAGCGCCCTTCCTGAGTGGCGTTTTTGACCCTCGCATTCTTAAAGATGAACCGGTAAGTGCAGTTTATCCGTGGGCCATTGGCCCAGGGATAACACCCGAGCACTTCGCACCGGGAAGGGGTAGGGATGGGATCGGTATCACGGTAGGTGATCTGGTTTTCTTCCGTTTTCGGAGTCAGGTGAGAAAAAACGCTTTTTACCTCGTCACGGTCTTTTCCGATCCAGCTTTCCATGACCACTGTTGGAGATTTCACTCCGGCACAGCTCCATAGGGTAAGAAGGAGAGTCAGGTTCAATACTTTCATGAGAACGATTCTAATCCTTAACACATCGGGTGAGAAGCGCTATACTCCGCCGATATGACAACACTTCTCACGCTTCAGAACCTGAATCTCCACTATCCGCATAAGACGATTTTTAAAGACGTCACATTTACTCTGAATCAGGGTGATAAGATCGGTGTTCTCGGACTCAATGGTCACGGTAAGTCGTCTCTGTTCAAGGTCATCGCTGATATCGTGACTCCCGATAAGTCTGTGCCCCCATTTATCTACGATAAAAATAAAGACTTCAGTTACTTCTACGTTCCTCAGGAACTTCCGGCCCTTCCGGACTGGGATATTGAAAACTATTTCTATGAGTTTTATCCGGTCATGCGGGAACTTAAGAAAAAACTCAACGTCATTGATGAGAAGCTCTCTACCGGCGAAGGGGATTTTGAAAAGCTTGTGAACCAGCAGTCCCACATCTACGATGAGCTCACCAAGCTTGGAGAAGATAAGGTTCATGCTCAGTTTGTGAGTTACCTCAAGTTTTTTGGTGTAGAAAATCTCACCCGGAACATGGCGACTCTCTCCGGTGGTGAGCAAAGAAAAGTCGCTCTCTCTCTTGGTCTTTCAGCTCCTCAGGAACTCATCCTCTGGGACGAGCCGACCAACCACCTTGATCTCGAAACGATTGAAGACTTTGAAGAAGAGCTTCAGGGCTCACGCAAAACGTTCATGATCATCTCCCACGACAGAAGCTTACTCAGTAACGTCGTGGACCGGATCATTCATATTCAGCAGGGGAAACTCCGCTCCTTCACCGGAACCTACGAAGGGTATCTGGATTTCCTCATTGAAGACCAGAAGCGCCGGGAAAAAGAGCTTGATAAACTCTCAAACTACAATCGTCGTGAGACGGCCTGGATCCGCCGCGGGGCCAAGGCAAGAAGAACGAAATCCAAAAAGCGGATTGAAGACTATTCGACCCTTAATCAGGCGATTGCTGATCTTAAGGCCCAGGCCCATAAGAGTGTATCGCTTAATCTCCAGGCCTCCGGAAGAAAAACCAAGATTCTCTTCAATGCGGAAAATCTCGGTCTGAAATTCGGCGACCGGACGCTCTTTAAAAATCTCAACTTCACGATCGCCAAAGGCGACAAGATTGCCCTCATGGGAAGAAACGGAACCGGGAAGAGTTCGCTTCTTAAAATTCTTCTCGGTGAGCTTGAACAGACCTCCGGGAAAGTCGTTAAGCCGGAGAATCTTGATGTGGGGTATTTCTCCCAGAAACGTGAGGCCTTAAAAGATGATGAGACTCCGTGGAAGATGATCGGCGAAGGGATCGATTATGTGATCTCAAACACGGGTGACAAGCGCCACGTCGCGAGTTACCTCGAAAACTTTCTCTTCAGCTCAGATGAAATCAAGCGCCCGATTCATACCTTCTCGGGTGGTGAGAAAAACCGTCTGCAACTCGCTCAGTTCATGAAGCACTCGCGCGACGTATGGATTTTCGATGAGCCGACCAACGATCTCGATCTTGAGACCATCGGAATTCTCGAAGAAGAACTTCGCACCTATGAAGGAGCTCTCATCATCGTGGGCCACGACCGGGCCTTCATTGATAACGTCACCGATAAGTGCTGGGTCCTTCACGAAGGTGAGCTCGAGAAGTTTGAAGCAGGCTTCTCGCAGGCGCAACTCTTCCTTGAGGCGGTTCACCTTGAAGAGCAGATGAAAAAGAAAATGCCTCAGCCTCAGGAAAAGAAAGCTGATTCATCCCGCATGAGTAATAAAGAGCGGAACCGCTACAATGAACTTGGTCCCGAGATTGAAAAGCTTGAAGGAAAGATTGCTAAACTCAAAGCTGAGCTCGCGGCGGTGGATTACACGAAAAACTACGATAAGAAGAAAGTCGCCGATACCCAGACTCAGATGGATGGACTCGAGAAAAAACTCGAGGGTCTTTTTGAAGAGTGGGCGGAGCTAGAGACTAAGCTCTGAGTGAGAGGCCCTCTTAGGGAATCTACCGAACTCCTTGATCGTCTTCATGTGATCGATGGCCTTATCTACTCCCAGCTGGGTCCAGGAACGGATTTCCAGAGGGGCGAGGCGATGAAGTTCAAAGAATTTTTCCACCGATAATTCCTGAAGTCGCAGATCTTCAGCGTGCTCCAGCGGCATGTAGAGAAAGATTCTCTCCGGAAGAGTGAGTTCAGCTTCAAATTTGGTTCCTAAGGCCGAGAGGGCGAGCTTCTGGGCGAAGTGATCATATTCAAAAGCGCGTGCACTTCCACGGAAAGCATTTCTCGGAACCTGATCAAGAAGAAGTATGAGCGAAAGATAGTCACGAGCATTATCGGGGATAAGAAACTCCTGATCCAGAAGGGGAGCGAACTCATCCCGGCAAACGCGATCGAGTTCCTGGTCCTGCCCCCAGAACCAGCGCCTGAGATTTGTTCCGTAATACTCCGGTGTCACTTCAATATTTCCAAACCAATACTCATGCAGATTCATCTGGCCTCCGAGATGAGGCGTTCCACACACGATCGGAGGATGTGGGCCTTGACCTGATTTTTTTTCAAAGATAATCCCCGGCCTGTTTCGACTAATCTCTCCGCATTGATGAACTGGTCTTTCGAGTGAGGAATGGCAATCATCGGGACATTGAAGTGGAGTCCTTCGTTTAAGGAATTCATCCCGCCGTGATTGATGAAGACATGACTGTGCTTCAAAGCAAAGAGCTGGGGAATCTTTTCATAAGAGCGGACATTCGACGGAAGAGAACCAAGGTCTCCCCCAGCGAGAATGAGTTCATACTCCGGATGGTCGGCGAAGGCCTTGATGAGTTCGTAGTACCATTCATTCACCGTAGGGTCTTCTTCGCGAAGGAGAGTCCCGAGACTCATGGTGATGACTTTTTTCCCGCGGGTGGGATACACAAAGCCTGAAAGATCTTCTTCACGATCGAGCGACGGTCCCTGGAAATAAAACGTGTGCTCGTCTTCCACTGGTGGGTTGAACTCCCGCGAAGTAAAAACAATGTTCTGGTCTCCGTAAGCACCAAGTGCCTCTTCCAGCTGGAGTTTGACTCCGTAGCGGTCGCGCAGTTCCTTCATCGCTGAAAGATTTGTTTCATCCGCTTCTACCCCGAAGGTTTTCATCATCTTTCTTTTTCGTTCAAGAGAGAGCGCAAAAGTGGAGACGGTACAGAAAGCGGTGAGCCCGGTGATCTGCGCCAGCGCCTTCCCCCACGGGGCCATGGAATCGTAAATGAGGAAGTCCGGTTTTTCTGTTTCAATTTCTTTTAAGAGATAAGGGAGTAAACCAAGAGTCGCGGGAATGGTCTGAAGAACAAAGTTTGTGCCGGGATTGAAGTCAGCTGCTTTGTAGGAGTCGTAACCGTAATTCCGGAAAATAGCTCCTGTCGTTTCCACCAGCTCTCTCCGCTCAGGGGAGGAGTGGTAGATGATATCCACACCGACCTCCACCAGGTTTTTCACCAGAGGGAGAGTAGGGTTAATGTGACCGACACCAAAGATATTGTAGACGATGGCCTTCATGAGATTGTTCTACCAAATATGGCTATTGGAACAACCTCATGAATAGTATGTCTCTTATAGGTTATGCCCTATAAGACTTTTTCAGCTCCTCGAAGATGAGTTTTCCTTCTGTCGTCTTGAGCATCTCCGGGAAACACACCACTGCCAGGCGATCCTTATAGTTCGGAGTGCCGGGAATTTTTCTCAGGTTAAGTCTCTGGGCCTTCACGACTTGTGAGGGGATGATGCCGTAACCTGCTCCCGCTTCCACGAGATTGGAGATGAGCTCAAGATTTGGCACTTCCACTCTCTGGGCGGGAGCTTCTTTCCAGCGGGAGAGAATCGAATTGGCCTGGATCATATCGGGGTTGTAAATGAGGCGGTCGTGGTAACGATTTTTTGATTCCCAGACGAAGACTTCATCTTCTCCGATGAATTTCGTCACGAGTCCGGGGATCGGAAGGGGATTCATCACGATCCCGAAATCGATTTCTCCCAAAGCCACTCTCTTATTAATGTCGTGAGAAGAGCCGTTGACGATATCCATATCAAGCTTCGGGGCAATCTTATTCATGTTCTTCAGGAACTCGCCCAGAAGAAACATGCCGACAGAAGGGTGACAGCCAATTCTGAAGCGGAGGTTTCCTGGTGCTCCTTTAATTCTATTGAGGAGCTGGATCGCGAGTTCGGCTTCCGGAAGGATGGTTTTCCCCTGAGGTGTCAGCTTGATGCCATTTCTTCCGCGGGTAAAGAGCGGCATGCCGAGCTCTGTTTCCATCTTCTTGATTCCCAGAGACAGAGAGGGCTGGGCCATCTCGAGCTTCTCAGACGCTTCCGATAAAGTGCGCGATTTCGCGACGGTGATAAAGTTTTCAAGGTCTTTGAAGGTGATGCTCATATAGATAATCCTCTATGCTAAAGATAGCTTCCATTGGATTTTACTATGAGATAGTTGTTGTTACAACAGGAAAAGAAAAGGGAGGGGCCAATGCAAGCTCTGCAAATAGACACATTTCAAGAGACCGCAGCTCATGCCATCCGTGCCTTAAGTGCACTTTCCAATTTTACGGGAGCACCGGAAGACATCCGGGAAATTCCGATCATGAGAAAGTTAGTAGGCAAGATGATGAGGGGCGAGAAACTCACCTTTATCCTGCCCGCATTCCCCGCCAAATCTCCCAGTCCTCAAAAGACTTGCGGGATCCTCCCTGACCTTGGCGAAGTGCTGGCCCTGAAAAATCTCAACCAGATGTGCGGAGAAATTTCCGGGCACTATGCACCGGGCGCAGAAGTCATCATCTGTTCTGATGGAAGAGTTTTCAGCGATGTGGTCGGAGTATCTGACGAACAAATTACGGCGTACGCCGAAGGAATCGACGCCATCATCAAGGAATTTCATCTGGCTCACCTGAAGACTTTCGCGATGGATGATCTCCATCCCGGAAAAGAGGGCGATGAACTCCGGGCGGAACTCCTGAAATCTTTTTCCGTTTCCACTGAAGAGATGAGAGAGAAGGCGAAAAATAACCCCGCTCTTTTTAATGGTCTCCATAAATTCATGATCGAAGATCAGATGGGTCTCGTGGAGATGTCGAAGAATCAGCTGAATAAACTCATGAAAGAGAAAACCTACGAGCTGATGAAAAGATCTGACGCCTGGTCCGGACTTCTTGAGACTTATTTTCCGGATTCCCTGAGACTTTCCATTCACCCGTATCCTCTGACACACGAAAAATTCGGTGTGAAGCTTGTGACTTCGTCCGAGAAGTGGGCCACTCCCTGGCACAACGTCACAGTAAAAACAGAACAGGGATTTATTCTCATGCATAAGGCACGTGCCCTCGAGATGGGTGCCAAAGAATCAAGCCTCGGAGGAAAGTATGCTTTCTTTGAGCTCTGATGGCTGGTCGCTCGCGAAGCGAGTGTGCTTCCATGATGACGAGTTATTAGCACTCGCCAGGTCATACGGTCCCTTGCTTCATTGGGATTTCGGCCCCGTCATGACGATGAAATATCAGAAAGACGCTGCCAATTATCTTTTCTCTGATGAGGCCGTTCCTTTTCACTGGGACGGAGCTTTTTATAAAGAGCCAAAGCTTCTTCTTTTCTATTGCCTGGAGAGTGAAGGCGAGGGTGGGGAGACAACTTTTTCCGATACCACCAAACTCTGGAACTCGCTTAC
>CANGAC010000051.1 GCA_947451425.1 Bacteriovoracaceae bacterium
AAGGTGCGCGCATTGCTGGTTGCCTTCACATGACTATCCAGACTGCAGTTCTCATCGAGACTCTCGTTGAACTCGGCGCTGACGTCACATGGTCATCATGTAACATCTTCTCAACTCAGGACCACGCTGCGGCGGCGATCGCTGCTGCTGGGATTCCGGTTTATGCCTGGAAGGGGATGAACGAAGAAGAATTCAACTGGTGTATCAATGAGACAATTTTCTTCGGTGATAAGAAAGAGCCTCTGAATATGATTCTCGATGACGGTGGTGACTTAACTGAGATGGTTCTCGCGAAATATCCTGAGCTTTATAAAGGCATCAAAGGAATTTCAGAAGAAACAACTACTGGTGTTCACCGTCTTTACGAACTTGAGAAACAGGGAAAACTTCCTGTTCCATGTATCAACGTAAACGATTCTGTAACGAAGTCTAAGTTCGATAACAAGTACGGCTGCCGCGAATCTTGTGTGGATGCTATCCGCCGCGCGACCGATGTGATGATGGCCGGGAAAGTTGCTGTCGTTGCCGGTTTCGGTGACGTTGGTAAGGGTTCTGCTGATTCTCTCAAAGGTGCTGGCGCACGTGTCATCGTGACTGAAATCGATCCTATCTGTGCTCTTCAGGCAGCGATGGAAGGATATGAAGTTAAGAAGATGGACGACGCTGTTAAAGAAGCGGACATCGTTGTGACAACGACTGGTTGTAAAGACATCATCAACGGAAAACACTTCCTCGCGATGAAAGACAAGACGATCGTTTGTAACATCGGTCACTTTGATATCGAGATCGACATGGCCTGGTTGAACAAGAACTACGGTCACACCAAAGACACTGTGAAGCCGCAGGTTGACCTTTATACTCTTGAAAACAACAAACAGGTCATCGTTCTCGCTGAAGGCCGACTGGTTAACCTTGGTTGCGCTACAGGGCACCCAAGCTTCGTGATGTCTGCATCGTTTACGAACCAGGTTCTCGCTCAGCTTGAACTTTGGGCAAATACGAAAGCGTACGATAAAAAAGTCTACATGCTTCCTAAGCATCTTGATGAGAAAGTTGCGCGTCTTCACCTGAAAAAAATTGGTGTTGAACTCGACACACTCACTCCTGCTCAGTCTGAGTATCTCGGACTCTCTGCTTCCGGACCATATAAACCGGAATACTACCGCTACTAATCGCTCTTAAGAGGCTCCCTTCGGGGGGCCTTTTTTTTTGTTCCGATGTAGTGCTTGCTGGGAGACGATGAGAGAGCCTAGAATCTAAGCATGAAAATCTTCATCGCTTCTGATCATGCTGCCTTCAATGAAAAACAAGCTCTCGTGGAATACCTCAAGGGGTCCCACGAGATCGTTGATCTCGGCACACATTCTCCGGAATCAACCAACTATCCGGAATGGGCCAAAAAGCTTGTCGGAAAAGTTCTTGAAGAAAAGACCTTCGGGATTCTGATGTGCGGATCAGGAATTGGTGTCTGCATGACGGCCAATCGTTTTAAAGGCATCCGCGCGGCCCTCTGTCGTGATGAAGACGACGCGAAGATGACCCGCCTTCATAACAACGCGAACGTCATCTGCCTTGCGGGAAGAAAAACTCCCGTCGAACAGATGAAAAAAATGGTGGATGTTTTCTTAGCGACACCTTTCGAAGGTGGCCGCCATCAGACGCGGATTGAACTTTTCGATTCTCTCGGAGAGTGATCGATTATTTTCCTTCCGTATCCAGTTTCTTCCAGGCCGAAGAGCGGTAGCGGTTCGAGATGATATCAAATATTCCCGTCTCCGGAGAGTTTCTGATATCCGCCTGACTGATCGCTTTCGCTGCAAACTCTTCCACCTCAGTTCCCCCTTGAGGTTCCTGTGGTCCACCCATACCAGGCATGGAGAAGGCCACTTCAGGAGAACCAGTGTTACTCACACCTGATCCGCCATTTCTTCTATACTGACCGGCCACTTCGAAATCTCCAAGTGATTTTTTCAGTGAAGCAGGAATTTTATCGAGCCCACTTGTTGTTGCGCCGGCCATGATTCCTCCCGATGGAGGAGCAGCAGATGGAGACGCAGCGGCGAGATTGGCAATAGCTGCAGGAGCATAATTGGCCATTTCATCAGCAAGAGATTTCTGCTGTGGAGTAAGCTTAACATCCGGGATGGTTCCATTCACTTTCACATTACCGAGCTTCGCGGCCATGTTCGACTGGAAAGCGGCGAGCTTAGCTTCATCGAACTGACTTGGATCAAGAAGGGCCAGGCCTTTGTTGGCATCGTTCACGAAGTTAGCTCCCAGACCCAGTGATCCTCCGCTGAGAGATATTCTTGAAGAGAGACAAGTGTTCTTCGCCTTACAGCTGCAGGTCGCATCGAGAGATACTTTTCCCGCTACACTTACGGCACATCCCATATTCGAAAGAGTTCCGTTTGGATTTCCTTTATTGAGAACGCAAACTTCGTTGTACTGGCCTTGATAAAGAGTGGCAGACGTTTTCTCTGCACAGAAGCACGATGTTCCCGTCCAGGGATTACAATCACCAGCTTTCGGAAGTGAGTCGATGACTTCCTGAATTTTCTGCGCAGCTTTGCCGTGTTTTGCTGCCTTGGCCATGAAGAGTGCAGAGAGTGCACCCGCGGCCCCCATCTTCACGATTGTCATTGTGTCCGTGCTTCCCGGAGGAATAAACATCATCGCTGCATAACAGGCAGCTGTTGATCCGTAGATGACGGATTGAAAAGTCGCTGTCTTCTTGCGGGTTTTATGAGCTTCTTTTAACTGGGCCAGGGCCGCGAGTTGAGGATCAAGATTGGCCGTATCCTGCTGGGCCTGTTTCTGTCCACCCATCTGAGTCATCATCGCGATCACTTCATATCCGATCGGAATGTAGATACAATAATCTTTTTTCGGTTTCGCTGCGGTCGACGTCGATGAGCTTGCAGCTCCGTTAGCTGCGCCATTGGCACCAGCATTCGCTCCCGCATTTGCTGCGCCTTCTGCTGCTGGAGCAGCTGTCGAGGAAGCAGCAGCCCCGCCTCCTCGATTCATCATCGGCATGATTCCAAAAATGAGAGCGTAGAATTTCCCGATCTGGTTTTCAATTCCCCCACCTAGAAGAACACCCATCGTATCGGCCCCACCAGGATCACAACCTTTGAGCAATTTATCGGCACAGCCTTTTTTTATCGCCGCGTCTTCGAGACCCTTGTGAACAAATTTTTGTGCTTCATCATTCTGCTGATCCGTGAGTTGTTTAGTTTCCGAAAAAGTGGAATCGAGTGATGTCGTGCTGTCGACAGACTGAGCGATCGCACTCACAGTGAGAAGAAGGGACAAGATAAGGGTTAGCGTTTTCATAAATTTCCTATGGTAATTGCATTTTAACACCCTAAGGGAACTCCGAGAGACAGAGAAAATTTCTCCCTCTGAGACAACATGTAATAACAGAGGGTTAGGGGTATGGCTGCCAGAGGGCCTTCCTAGGGAACTGCAACTAATATTTATCGTTTGACGGTTATCCGGGGGGTGAGTAGTTTATTAGCATGTTAGACAAGAAGCCCTCCATCCAGCACACCCATGACAATGACCTAACTCATTCGATGGTTCACTACCTTCTGGCCATTCATAAACTGAAAGAGTCAAAAGGCTACGCACGTGTGACGGATATTGCCCATGAAATGGGCCTCACAAAGGGTTCTGTGTCGACGGCTCTAACGAATCTCAAAAAGCGCGAACTGGTTATTGAAGATGAAAGTAAGTTTCTTTCTCTTTCACCAACAGGTCATGAAGCTGTTCACGGAATTCTCTCTTCACGTACTCTTCTTTTCTATTTCCTGAAAGACATCATCGGCGTGAACGAAGAAATCGCCCACAAAGACTCCTGCCTCATGGAACATTTAATGAGCGCAGAGAGCCGCGAAAAATTTTTCAATTTCATGAAGACTCTCTGCTCTGATGATCTGAAGAACCAAAAGTTCAGCACTGGTTTTGACTTCTCTCAGTTCGAGCACCAGCATGATTTTGAAGAAATCCAGAAGGGCGATACTTACCTGAAATCTGAATGAAATTTTTTGAACTCTGGAAGCAGAGTGATTCCAAATTCCGGAAAAACCTCGTCTTCTTTTTTCTTTCTTATTTCCTCGTCCTCTTCAACTACCCCTTAATCAGAGCGTCAGGCACGACACTATTCTTTGAGGCATTTGGAGCAAAATCCTCACCGATCGCGATGTTTGTTTCGGTGTTTTTCTTAGCTCTCTCCATTCTCATCTGTAACAAGATCCAGAAAGCATCTTCCGTCCAGAAGGTGTTCATGGTTGCGACCGTATTCTCGGCTCTTGTCATGGGCGGAGGAAGTCTCGCGTTTCTTTCCGGAACGAAATCCGGCGCGTGGTTGCCGTTCATCTGGAAAGAAATCTACATCGTACTTCAGGTGCATCTCCTGCTCGCGTACGCCAATAACATGTTCACGAAAGAGGAGTTTAAATTGCTCCTGGGGCCCGTCGGTGCGGCCGGAAGCATCGGAGGAATTCTTGGGGGGATTCTCACCAGTTTCCTGAGTGAAAAGGCTGGCACAAACTTTGTCATGGGGACGGGTATTGTTTTTGTTTTAATGCCCGTGATTTTCTTTCTCCTCACAGAACCCGTAAAAGGTCAGACAGAGGTCGCAAAAAAATCTCCGCTGAGTTCACTCGATTCAGGCGCCATAAGAAAATATGTATTCTACGTAGCTCTGGTTGTTTTTCTCACCCAGTTTGTGATCAATATTGCTGACTTCATGTTCCACATTAAGTTTGAGGCCACCATCACTTCATCCCAGGAAAGAACGGCGTACCTGGGGCAACTCTATTCCCTGACTAACTTTCTTACCCTGATCTTTCAGGTCGTCCTTCTGCCATTGATCCTTCCGCGGGTATCCGAAAAGAACTTTCATATTTTCATCCCGGTTTCCTATCTCCTTTCCATCGCTCTGATGCTTTCGGGATCAGGTCTGGGTTTGCTTCCTATTGCCGGACTCTTCACCTATCTCAAGGCGGCAGATTACTCGCTCTTCAGCTCCGGGAAGGAGCTGCTGTATCAACCCCTGAAACCGGAGCAAAAATACGGAGCAAAATATCTCACTGATATGCTCGTGTATCGTGCGGGAAAAGCCGTCGTGGCCCTTGTCTTGATTTATCTTCAGTCCTCGACCATCCTTAATATGCTGATGTTCATTTTCCTGCTCGCCTGGATATTCCTGATCATCAGACTTTTCAAATTACAGCGACAACTTTTTCCCTGAGGTCTTATGACAAATCCTTTACTGAAAGCCCCGACCGCTCGTTTTGGGGCGTATCCCTTTGATGAAGTGAAGCCTGAACATTTTCTTCCGGCCCTGAAAGAATCTGTTAACTCTGCCAGAGCGAAGCTCGAGGATTATAAAAAGAAAAAAGGCTCTGACTTTCAGCATGTGATTGTAGAGCAGGGAGACATCTCGGATCAGGTCAATTACATTGCGGGGATTTTCTACAATCTCCACTCTGCAGAATGTACCGAAGAGCTCGAGAAGATCTCTCCGGAAATGTCCGAAATCCTCACAAAGTACGGGAATGATATCTCCCTCGATCCCGTGATCTTTGGAAAAGTGAAGGCCTGTTATGACTCCCGGCTCGAGCAGAAACTTTCGCCGGAAGAAATGACCATTATCGAAAAGACCTACAAAGGTTTCGTAAGATCCGGAGCACTTCTTGCTGACTCTGAGAAAACCCGCATGCGCGAGATTGATGAGAAACTCGCCAAGCTCACGTTGAATTTTTCCCAGAATGTTCTGAAGGCAACAAACGATTACCTTCTTGAAATTACCGACAAGGCCGATCTTGAAGGCTTGCCGGAGACAGTAGTGGAAGCAGCTGCCGAGTTCGCAGAGAAGAAAGGGAAAAAGGGCTCGTGGTGCTTTGGCCTTGATGCACCTTCAATGATTCCTTTCCTCACATATTCAAAGAAACGCGAACTCCGGAAAAAAATCGCACTCGCCAACGGAGGAAAAACTTTCAATAGTCCGTTTGATAACCAGACGAACCTGAAAGAAATTCTCACTTTAAGAACTGAGAGGGCCAAGCTCCTCGGGTTCAATACGCACGCTGACTATGTCCTTGAAGAGAGAATGGCAATGTCGCCGAGAAAGGTGATGGACTTCCTGAACGACCTGCTGGAAAAAGCCAGACCGCATGCCCAGAAGGATATTGATCGCCTGAAGAATCTCGCCAAAGAGCTGGATGGGATCACAGATTTCCAGAGTTACGATTCCACTTATTACTCAGAAATTCTCATGAAGCGTGAACTGAACATGGATGATGAAATGCTTCGTCCGTTCTTCAAGCTGGAGAATGTGGTCGATGGGATTTTTAAAGTCGCCAATCTTCTCTACGGAATCAAATTCCGGGAAGTCACTGATGTTCCGAAATACCACGAGGATGTGCGGACGTTTGAAGTCACAGATGAAGCCACGGGAAATTTCGTGGGCCTTTTCTACACAGATTTTTTCCCGAGACCAACCAAGCGCGGCGGAGCCTGGATGTCGGGAGTACGGGATCAGGGACTACGGGATGGAAAAATTGAACGACCGCATATCATGATCGTCTGTAACTTCACAAAACCTACGAAGACCAAGCCGTCACTCCTCACGCTGAATGAAGTGCAGACGCTTTATCATGAGTTCGGACACGCTCTCCACGGCCTTCTCTCCAATGTGAAATACCGCGATCTCTCGGGAACAAACGTATTCTGGGATTTTGTCGAGCTTCCTTCGCAGATCATGGAGAACTGGGTGCTGGAAAAAGAGTGCCTTGACCTCTTCGCTGTCCACTATGAAACCGGCGAAAAAATTCCGGCGGATCTCGTGAAGAAAATTAAGGAGAGCGGAAAATTCCTGGAAGGTCTCGGAACACTTCGGCAGCTGACTTTTGCCATGCTTGATATGGCCTATCACACCAAGGATCCAGCAACGATTACGTCCATTGATGACTTCGAGAAAAAAGAAACAGAGAAAACGGTGCTTGTTCCCCGTCTTCCCGGAACAAATGTCTCGACATCATTCTCGCACATCTTCGCCGGCGGATACTCGGCCGGTTACTATTCCTACAAATGGGCCGAAGTTCTCGATGCCGATGCGTTTGAATTTTTCCAGAAAGCGGGAATCTTTAACAGGGACGTGGCGAAGAAATTCCGTGAGCACATTCTTGAGAAAGGCGGAACCGAACATCCTATGGAACTGTATAAAAGATTCCGTGGGCAGGAACCGGATGTCGGAGCTCTCCTGAGACGAGCAGGATTGCACTAAACTTAGAAGCAGAAACTTAAGCCATTCCTAAGAAGGGAGCTTCGGGGTTTTCTGATGAGTCCCGATGTGCGATGATATGCCCTATGAAAGATAAATTTGAGCGATATCATTCGGCGCAATCTTGGTTCGCCAAAAATAGCGAGCTGTATCGTTCAAGTCGTCATCGCGGCTTTGAAATTATCTGTGCCAAAATTTCCGAGATCATGGATGTTGGCCGTGTCGGTATCTGGTTTTTCACGATTGATCGCGAGGCGATTTTCGAAGAGATGACCTACATCCGGAATGGTGACAATCAGTCCGGCTCCATCCTTCGACGCTCAGATTTTCCCATTTATTTTGAAGAATTAAATAACGAACGCGTTCTTGTCAGTGCGGATGCCATGAATGATCGGGTCATGAGTGAGTTCGTGGAAATTTATTCCCGTCCTAACAATGTCCAGGCCCTTCTTGATTCCCCCATCTTTTCTGATGGGGAGGTGCTGGGAATACTCTGCTGTGAAAATACCGATGGTCCTCGTAATTGGGACATCATGGATATCAATTTCGCAGGAGCTTGCGCTGATCTTATTGGACGTCTGATAGAATCTGAAAAACGGCACATCTATGAAAAAGAGCTTCGTCACCGGATTAATTACTTAGAAAATGATCTTAAGAAAAAACTCGACGATCTGAATGAGGCCAAGCTCTCTCTCGATCTTGCCCTGGAGAGTGCCCAAGTTGGAAAGTGGGACTGGGATCTCACAACGAACAACGTATCCCTGAATAAAACCTGGTACACGAAGCTTGGTTACGCCTTCAATGAACTTCCGCAGAATTTCGTTACCTTTGAGGGACGCCTTCATCCCGATGATCGCGCGCGCGTTCGTCACGACCTGGAACGGCATCTGAAAGGGGAAACACTTTTTTACGAATGCCGGTACAGGATGATCACGAAAGCGGGAGAGATTCAGTGGTGTCTTGATCGCGGCTGTATCATTTACAGAAATCCTGAAGGCGTTCCTCTCCGGGTCACTGGAGTGAACGTGAACGTCACGCCCATGATTAAATGGGAGCAGAGTCTTATCACGTCAGAGCAGCAGCTGAAGGCGATGATTCAGTCACTCCCGACACCGGTTGCGATGTTCGATACAAGTTTCCATTACGTAGCCTTCAGCTCCCGCTGGACGGAAGAGTGGTCAACGATCATCACTCCTCCGAAGGAAGGTCAGAAAGTTTCCGAGCATTTCCGGAAAGAATGGATTGATGACATGGCCACTGCCCTCCAGGGAAAAATTGTGAGCCGGGACGATTCACTGATTGAAATCACTCCGGGAGTCGATGTCTGGCTTCGCATGCTGATTCAGCCCTGGAAAGATGCCAATGGAAAAATCGGTGGTGTGGTGATGATGGCAGAGAATATCACCCGTAGGAAGGAAACAGAAATCCGACTGACCCAGGCCTCGAAACTTTCGGCCCTCGGTGAGATGGCCGGAGGGATTGCCCACGAGATTAATAACCCACTCGGAATTATCAAAGGCTATATCGATCTCCTTCGCCGTCACTCTTCCCGTCAGTCTCTTTCTCCTGAACTTCTGGTTCAGTACATTAATAAAATGGATACGACTGTCGGACGGATCTCCCGGATTGTGAACGGGATGAGACGATTTGCGCGCGAATCTTCCATGGATGAGAAAGTGACCTATTCGGTGAACAAAATTATCGAAGAGACTCTTGATATCTGTCAGGAACGGATTAACAACAACGGTACATCGGTTGAGGTGGAATATCTCGATCAGGATGGACCTGTGTATTGCCGGCCCGTTGAAGTGTCTCAGGTCATCCTGAATCTCATCAATAATTCCTACCAGGCCACTTCTTCCTACACGCATCCATGGATCAGAGTGAAGGCCGAAGATCTGGGCGCAAAATACCGGATCACCGTCAGCGATTGCGGGGAGGGTATTCCCCAGGCGGTGAGAAAGAAACTTTTCCAGCCATTTTTCACCACGAAAGACGTGGGAGTGGGCACTGGGCTTGGTCTTTCCATTTCCCGTGGAATTATTGAGGAACATAAGGGGAAACTTTTCCTGCAGGAAGATGCCCCGAATACCACTTTTGTGATTGAGCTTCCCAAGCTCGAAGAAACCCAAGCTTCCGCAACGCAGTAGATTTTTTCATGGTCAGGACACCTGGAGTTTGATATACCAAACAACCATGACAATTGACCTCGCCCCACTGAATCAAAAGCTAAGGGTTCGCTCCTTTGGACCTCACGAAGGAAAAGATCTCTCTGATCTTGAATCAAGACTTATGCATCTCGGTTTTTTTGAAGGCGAGATCATCCGAATCATGAAAAAGGCGCCTCTTTTTCGAGAACCATTTCTGGTCGAAGTGCGCGGACGGATGGTGGCCCTTTCTAAAACGGAAGCCATGCTTGTGAAAGTGGAGGCCCTCTCGTGAGAGTCGCCCTGATCGGCATGCCCAACGTTGGGAAAACCGCCCTCTTTAATAAACTCACGGGAAGTCACCAGAGGGTGGCAAACTTTCCCGGAGTCACGGTCGAGAAAAAAATCGGCTGGATCACAGAGAGTGGAAAAAAAATCTTCGAAGTCATCGACCTCCCCGGAATTTATTCTCTTGATGCCACGACGATTGATGAGAAAGTCACGAAAGATTTTCTCCTTCAGAAAGAACGTGAAAAAACCGCCGACATATTTCTTCTTGTTCTGGATGCGACTAACCTAGATAAGTCTCTCTATCTCGCCTTCCAATTGCGGGAGCTGGGTTATCCGCTTCTGATTTGCCTGAACCTGATAGATGAATCTGAAAAACGTGGCTTAAAACTCGATCTCAATCTTTTAAAAAAAGAACTGAATGCTGAAATTCTTCCTACCAGTGCAGCCACCGGAAGAGGCGTGGCCGAACTCATCAACGCTCTCAAGTCTCACAATACGGATACTCTTCCTACAATTACGATTCCGGAGAATCATCAGAAAGTTTTCCGCACACCAGCTTACGTAAATGGAATTTTCCGGAAGACTGATCGCATCCTGAAAGATGCAACTCTCAGTCCGCTGAGAGCAGATTCCTTCAGTGAAAAAATTGATCACTGGGTTCTTCATCCCGTCTGGGGCGTTTTTATCCTGATGGGTCTGCTTCTCATCGTGTTCCAGATGCTGTTTTCCTGGTCCGCTCCCATTCAGGATCTGATTGAGGCAATATTTTCTTTCTTCGGAAGTTTTGCCAGTGATCATATTTCTCACAAGCTTCTTCGCAGTCTCATCGTTGACGGCATGATCAGTGGCGTCGGCGGAGTTCTGGTTTTTCTTCCGCAAATCGTTCTGCTTTTTTTATTCATCCAGTTCCTGGAAGATCTTGGTTACATGGGGCGAGCAGCTTTCATGATGGATTCTTTCATGAGAAAGATCGGACTTCCCGGTAAAGCAGTCATTCCGCTTCTGTCTTCGCATGCATGTGCTATTCCAGGAATCCTTTCCACGCGGGTAATTGATAATCATCGTGAGCGGTTAATTACCATGCTCGTTATCCCACTCACGACGTGCTCAGCGCGCTTACCTGTTTACGCCATTCTCATTGCGGCCCTTATCCCTGATACTGCTGTTTTCGGTATCCCGTGGATCCGTTTCCCCGGACTCGTACTGTTTGGTTTGTACATGATGGGGTTTGTCTCAGCGATCATCGTTTCCCTTATTTTTAAAAATACTCTTCCTCAGTCTTCACCTTCGATGCTCCTCATGGAACTCCCTCCGTATCGGATTCCGAAATTCATGAACCTTGTTCGGGTCATGATGAATAAGGCGAAGATCTTTCTGACCAAAGCTGGAGGAACAATCCTTCTCGTAAGCATTGTGATCTGGTTCCTTGTGACTTTTCCCCAGAGAAATGGGGAGACAGTCCTGGAAGAATCCTATGCTGCTCATATCGGGAAATTTTTTGAGCCGGTTTTTCGCCCACTGGGGTTTGACTGGAGAATGACGACGGCCCTGATCCCGAGTATCGCGGCCCGGGAAGTTGTCGTAAGTGCCATGTCACTGGTTTTATCGATCAAAGAGGGGAGTGAAGGCTTTGAAGATCATCTGGCCCAGACGTTGGTCAGGGAATTCGGTGTCGGAAGTCTCCTGGCGCTTCTTATCTGGTTTGTGTACGCGCCTCAATGCTTTTCAACCTTCGCCGTGATGAGAAGGGAATCCAACAGCCTTCGGTGGCCTTTGTTCATGGTCGGCTACACTCTGGCGCTGGCCTATCTCATGGCGTGGCTCACGAGAATTCTTTTTACGCCTTAGTTTTCACTGAACCCCAGGGCTTCAGCTGCCATGTTGTTTTCACACGCGCGACTTCTTTCCCGGTTTTCTCTTCCTGAATGATGGTTTCAAAACTTTGTGTATAAGTTTTTCCTTCATCGAGCGCCGCTTTGACGGCAGCTTTGTCGATGACCCGGGGAGAGCAGATTCCTTCGAGATTCGTGCGGCCTTGCCAGGTGTAGGTCACAGAAAGATCCGACATGATGAGGCGATATTTACTGATCCCGAATGAAGCAAGAAGAGAAAGACCGGCGCAGTATTCGCCGACAGTTGCCATCGCACAGGCATGAATTCCGCCCAGATGATTGTGGTTCAGTTTCCTGTTAGGAAGTCCCACTCTCACCTGATCTTCGTTAATTTGTTTGATCTTCATGCCGTGGGGAGCATTAAAAGGAATTCCCAGAGTCATGACCTTATCAAGTGCCATGAGATTGAGTTTCGTCGGATTTTCCATCAGCTTATCAATCAGTTTGTAGCCGAGTTTCATAGGAGCTTCCTCGTTTCTTCCATTTCCCGGATGTAGCGGGAAACAATGTCTTTCAGTGGTTCAATTTTTTTGGTGAATTCAATTGAGCTTCCGGCAACCCAGACCGTTTTGTAACTGGCGCTGAAAGCTGCTTGTTCAAGAAGCTTCATACCGCGATAGTACGTCAGCATCTTCGCGTATTTTTTTACCTGTTTATTGGTATTGAGAAACACTTCCACGAAATTCTGGTTTATGCCGATTTTCTGAAGATAGGGTGTATTGATCGCAGTACATCTCGATCCAGAAAATTTATTCGTGAGAACTATGTCTTCCGCTCCGTAATCAACACAGGCCTGTTTGTATTCCTGAGAAATGGGTGCTTCTGTGGTCGCGATGAAGGGCGACCCGATCGACACGCCATCAGCCCCGAGAGCGAGCATGGAGATAATGCCAGCGCCACTTCCCACACCTCCGGCAGAGATTACAGGAATTTTACAAACACGCTTGAGCATCGGTATCAGAACAGTCGCCGGAATATTTCCAAGATGTCCACCAGCTCCGGAATTCACGGCAATAATTCCGTCAGCGCCGAGGCCCTCAACTTTCATGGCGTAATTTTCATCAACCACGTCGCAGAAAACTTTGGTGCCATTCTTTTTACTTTCCCGGATCGTTTCTTCAGGAGATCCCAAAGACGTGATGAAATAATCCACGCCCTGGTCCAGGCACGCATGCAGCTGCTTTTTGTAGGCAGTATTTGACTTGTTCACTATGAGATTCACGCCGAAGGGTTTTGAGCTTTTTGCCCTGATCGCTTTTAGTGCTGTCGTGAGTTCTTCGATCGTCCGGTAGTTCAGGGCCGGAACGCAACCGGTGATTCCACTCTCGAGAGAAGCGACCATCATGTCCACATTGGTTATAAGAAACATGGGTGCCATGATGATGGGATAATCGATCGCGAGAATGTCAGTAAGCTTGGTTTTCATGCTGTGTCATTGTAAGGGAAAGTCATGAGACTTTCGTTTTTCAAAGTAAGTCCGGTATGGGTTAATTGTAACAGTCATTTCATGTCATACAAGGATGGTTATATGAAAAAAACTTTTGGAATCGTCGTACTCGCTCTTTCGACTGCGGCCTTTGCAGCTCCAAAAGCTCAGTGGTTAACGGTGGACAATGATGTTCTCGCGAAGATCCGCCCGAAGCTCGATAAATCAGTTCAGACCCTTTTCACTTCTCAGGGAGCTTCAGTTGTTAAGCTCGAGCAGCGTGAAGTGGAAAGACTCTCTCACTTAATTCACGAAGACCTTCATCGTTGTGGTGGCTTCATTGCTCACGATACATTTGAAGAGGCCCGCGACACTCTGGCATTCCAGGGTGATATGTATTTCGCGAAATCTGCCATCTTTGCTGATTACGCAATCGATCAGCAGAATGCTGTGAAGCCGATGGTGGCTGAAGTTTCTGATGCCAACATCTTAAACACCATCAACAAACTTTCTGAGTACAACACTCGTTATTACAAATCAGACACAGGAGTGAAATCTTCTGAGTTCATCCGTGATACTTGGGCGGGTCTTGCAAAAAGCCGTAACGATATCAAAGTGGAACTCGTTACTCACAGAGCTTTCCCTCAGTCTTCTGTCATCATGACTATTCAGGGAACTGATAAGTCTGATGAAATTGTGATCCTCGGCGGTCACGCTGATTCCATCGCAGGTATGTTCGGCGGCAGCGGTCGCGCTCCGGGATCTGATGACAATGCTTCTGGTATTGCCACGATCACTGAAGTTATCCGCATTCTCATGAACAATAACTTCAAGCCTCGCCGCACGGTTGCCTTCATGGGATATGCTGCTGAAGAAGCGGGACTTCTAGGTTCTAAGGAAATCGCTGCCAACTGGAAAGCGGCTGGGAAGAAAGTTGTCGGTGTCGTTCAGTTTGATATGACTCTTCGTAAGGGGACGGCAGACAAAGATATCGTGTTCATGTCTGACTTTACCAATGCTGCACAGAACGAATTCCTCGGGAAGCTCGTTGATGAATACGTGAAAGTTGCATGGGGATATTCGAAGTGCGGATACGGTTGTTCAGATCATGCTTCATGGACTAACAATGGCTATCCCGCCTCAATTCCTTTTGAGTCGACAATGGAAGATATTAACCATAATATCCACACTGCACGTGACACTGTCGAAAATGCAGGCGGCGACGCTAAACATGCCGCTAAATTTGCTAAGCTGGGCGTATCCTTTATCGGAGAGCTGGCGAACTAAGGAAGTTGAAGTAAGTTGAATAATAATACGCTGGATATTCCGTCTCTATATCAGGACATCCGTTCTCATCTCGAAACATCAAAAAAAGCTTTAATCACGACGAGCATTCTGGGAGACGAAGAGTCTCCCAGATCCCGTCCTGAAGCTGATTGCCTCACCGTTCTGGGCACACTCGAATACATCGCCCAGGAAGCGAAGACACTCATTGATCTTCATCCTTCTCTGGAAACACTCTTCGAGAAACACTTCGGTCCTTACCGCGATCTGTTTGATCGTGAGGCGATCGTAGAAACAATTCTTCTGGAAGATTTTCTCTTTCCGGTAACCGGTCAGTATCCGGTTCTCGTTGATGGTGAGTTCAGTACGGATGTCGCTCTTTCGTATAAGGACATCTTCAAGGCCTGGGCCGATCAGCGTGCTGAAAGCCACGTGGAAACTCAGGAAATCCTCAAAACAAAATTCGACATGAAACTCCAGGACAAGGATTTGTCCTGTCAGTGTGTCCAGTGCCTCGGCGATTACCGGACTCAGATTCGTGAAGCGATTTACGCAACTCAGACTTCTCTCATCGATAAGACTGAAGAAAAGCTTCACGAGATTGTTCTCTTCAAGAGAATTTCCGATGTGTCGAATGCAGTCTTTGATCTGAAGAAAAATCTCGATAAGAACTTTCACCAGATGAGAAACAAGCTCAAGCGTTCTTCCGTGAACAAGCTTGAGAATGAAGTGAAACAGCACTTCCGTACGAAATTCGGAACAAAGTCTGATCTCGGAAAGGTGTATCGCGAAAAACTGAATGTCTTTTTCAATACACTTCTGGTGGAGCAGGGGCTTAAGCCTGAACTCATTTCACCGGAAGAGTATGACCGTTTCTATATCCAGCTTGAGACCAACATCTGGAAGGGCGAGATTTTCCTCAAGAAGGAATTTGAGCGCTTCACCCAGGCCATCATGGCGCTCAAGAGAAAGGACGTTTCCTCGACGATTCTCCGCGATTATCTCGGACAGTTCTGGCTTCACGCTGAGGCCCGCCGGATGAACCGGAAGATTATCTATCACATGGGTCCGACAAATTCCGGGAAGACCTATCACGCCATCCAGGCGCTTTGTGAAGCGAAGAAGGGTTGTTACCTGGCACCTCTTCGTCTTCTCGCCTCTGAACTCTTCGATACGATGAATAACAAGGGTGTGAAGACCACTCTTCTCACCGGAGAAGAAGTCGTGGAAGTTCCGGGCGCTCAACATTATTCCTCCACGATTGAAATGGCGAAATTGAACGAGAAGTTTGATTGCGCAGTTATCGATGAAGTCCAGATGCTCACAGACACTCAGCGTGGATGGGCATGGACCCGGGCCTTGGTGAATCTCCAGGCGAGCGAGATTCATATTTGTGGTGACCACTCTGTTCTTGAGCTCGTGAAGAAAGTCCTCGCCCTGTGCGGAGACACTCTTGAGATCAAAGAGTACACGCGGATGACTGAGCTCAAGGTCATGGATCATCAGATTCCACTGACTCAGCTTCAGAAAAATGATGCTTTGATTGTCTTCTCAAGAAGAAACGCCCTTAAATACAAATCTGACCTTGAAGAACTCGATTTCAAAGTCTCGATTGTCTACGGAAGACTCTCTCCGGAAGTCCGTCGTGAACAGGCGAGGAAATTCGATGAAGGGGAAACCGATATCATGGTTTCCACTGATGCCATTGCCATGGGGATGAACCTTCCGGTGAAACGGATTGTCTTCTCGGCCCTCTCAAAATTCATTGATGACCGCGAAAATCCTCTGACTTTCTCAGAGATCAAACAGATCTCAGGACGAGCAGGGCGATTTAACAGATTCCCGCTGGGCGAAGTGACGACTCTTAACCGTGTAGAAGACGGGTTAAGAATCTTAAACGATGCCCT
>CANGAC010000052.1 GCA_947451425.1 Bacteriovoracaceae bacterium
CGCGAGCATGAACAGGGTCACAAACCCGTACACGAACATCGGCTGATAGGCGTACTGTGAAAAGAACGCCATGAGACTATCGAGAGTGAAAAAATCCATCATGGTCTCAAATTTTAGTGGCTCTCCGGATAACTGGAAAGGAAAAAGCCCTTAAGTATCTTGAAGAAGCTGTCGTGGCCTCAATCTCACAGCGCGCCAAGAGGAGACCAGAATCGTTAATAAACAAAGAACACTTAAAATGATTCCCGGAAGAAGCATTTTCTCAATATCCGTACTCCAGGGAAGGCGCATGACCTCCTGACCGAGGAGATTTGCCATGCCCCACCCCAGCGAGAAGCCGAGTGTCAGACTCAAAAGAAAGAGCGATCCGAATTCCAGGATAAGCTGGAAGCGAAGGCGCCCCGGGGTCAGGCCCAGGGACTTCAGGAGAGCGAGATCAAAACTCCGCCGGTAAACCTGATCATGAGAAAGGCCGTAGAGAATGATGAGACCAATCCCGAGGGAAAGCCAGGAGATGATCTCAATCGCTTTTTGTGAGCGCTCAAAGAGAGTGGAGATTTTTGCGACCATGTCTTCCACATCGATGAAAGAGACATTGGGAAATTTCTGAACAGCTTCGCGCTGAAAGGAGTTCTTCTTTTCTTTTAAAGCAGGAGGGAGAACCGCAAGAAACGTCTTTGGTGCACCTTCTAGGAAACCCGGCTCAAGGCTCACGAAAAAATTCGGATAGAAACTCGTCCATTTGATTTCTTTGATGTTGTAAACGATTCCCGGCAGTGGAACTCCCTGAACATCAAAAAGAAGTGTGTCGCCGATTTCAAGCCCCATGCGATCGGCCCAGCGTTTTTCCACAGACACACGGGCCACCTCTCCGGGTTTGTCATCGAAGGGTTTGCCTTCGATGATTTTTTCGGCCGGGGTGAGATACGAGCGGTACGTGAGATTCAGGGCATTGTCTTTTTCGCGCCCCAGATCTTCATCTTCCCGGTCACCCATGGTGAAGGAATTTTTCTTCTTCCGGAATTTTTTCCCGTTCACTTCCTCAAGGCGCGCGCGGATCACCGGAGTGACGGCCTCGATGGGTGAGTTGATGGACTTGGAGAAACTCACAAAATCCTCAAGCTGCTCTTCCTGGATATCAAATATAAACAGCCCCGGTTTGGCTCCGGAAAGGGATAGTTCAGCATCAATCTTGTGATCGAGCTGAAGGATGAGAGTAATGAGAGTGGCCCCCATGCAGAGAGAGAGAAAACTCAGGACGAGCTTGTGGCCAGAGCGGAGAATTCCCCGGAGGGCCAGGCCCATCTCGAGATTCGGATTCAGAAGTCCCCTGCCCTTCACACTTCTTCGGATCAGTACCTGCACAAGAAGAATCACGGCGGTAGAAAGAAGGAAGACTACCAGAAGACACGAGAAGAAAAGTGTTCCGGTGAGAAGATTCTGAGAAAGCCGGTAACTCACAAACCAGAGAGTCGCGAGAAACGGAAGGAAGTCGTACCAGCGGAATCTCCCCATGAGCACTTTGGATGTCTTAAGCACTTCGCCCATGGGTGTCCTGAGAAGACCCATCAAGAGTGGCACGATGATCGCGAGAGCAAGGGCATAGAGCAGCGGAAAGAGCTTCATCACCGAAGTGAAATCCATCGACTCCGGAAGGGCAATCCCCAGCTCCTGAGATAGGAAGGGAATACTCCGCTGATAGAAAAGAGGAAGAAGGACAAAGAATTGAAAGGAAAAGACGAGGACAAAAATCGACGTGAACTGAAGAAGAATTCCTTTCACGATGGTTGTTTTCTGAAGCCCGTGAAGATTCAGGAGGGCGAGATCCTTCATGCGCGCAAGAAGATGGGATTGATAAAGATAAAAGACGCCGACTAACGCAAGCACAAGTCCGATGAGGGCCGAAAGCGACATGAAGTTTGTGATGATCTTTATGGTGCGACCAGTTTGCTCACTCATGTCTTCCGGAAGAAGGATTCTCACTGCTGCATCCGGAAGATTTTTTTTGAGTTTATCTTTGAGGCCAGGGGCCTCTTCCTTATTTTTTAAAAAGTAATGACGGGCAAAGGAGCCGGTGGTTCCGAACGAAAGAAGTCCCGTTTCCTTGATCCTTGCGAGAGGAAAATAGGCCCTCGGGGCGAGAGAGAATCCACGGAAGCCCTGGGAGGAATCATCTCTGACAACGCCAGCGACTTCGATTTTGAGTTGTCCGACCGAAACCACGTCTCCGGATTTGATTCCCCAGAGCGAGGCGAGTTCACTGGAAATAAAGAGACCTTTATCCGGTTGAAATTCACCGTTGTCCGTCGTGATTTTCCCATAGAAAGGAAAAGTCTTTTCCACAAAGCGGATCTCCGTGAGCCTCGATTGTCCTGTCCGGTCGTGGTGAATCATCGAATAGAGATCAATCAACCGGTAATTCTGAGCTTCCGTCGCGGAAAAAGTCTCATCAAGTTTTTTTTCTTCCTCAGGAAGAAATTCCCGTCTCGCCGTCACGGCAATATCTGAGGTCAGAAGTGCCCGGGCGTTCTCAGAAAGTTCTTTCTGGACCTGGTAATTCACCAGAGAAATTCCGGTGAGACCGAAAGTCCCCAGAAAAAGCGTGAAGGAAAGAAGAAGGAAAAAGAACGGGTGCTTCTTCGCTTCTTTCAGGAAAAAAAACCGGAAGATCACCTCTTCACCTCGCGCGCAACGTGGCCATGCTCGAGATGAATGATTCTCTGGCAACGGGCCGCGAGTTCCGGATCATGAGTCACTAAAACCAGCGTGGTGCCGGATTTTTCCACCAGATCAAAAAGAAGCTTCATGACTTTCTCGCCGGTCTCCTCATCAAGATTCCCGCTGGGTTCATCGGCGAAGAGAACGGAAGGATTTGTAGCAAGGGCGCGCGCGATCGCTACCCTTTGGCTCTCCCCACCGGATAGCTGTGAAGGAAGATGGTCCATCCGCGAGGATAACCCCACCTGATCAAGCAACGTGACCGCTCTTTCCTTTGCTCCCGGAATTTTTAAAAGTTCCAGTGGCAACATGACATTCTCCAGCGCCGTGAGCGTCGAGACCAGATGGAACTGCTGAAAGACGATCCCGATATGGCGGGCACGGTAGCTCGTGACGGCCTTTTCGGAGAGAAGAGAAAGATTCTGGTTTTCTAAAGTAATGGAGCCCGCATCCGGGTGATCAAGTCCCGCCAGAAGCGAGAGCAATGTGGATTTCCCGGAGCCGGATTTTCCTACAAGAGCGACCTGCTCACTTTTATTGATGGTGAAATCAAGGCCCTTCAGGACTTCGACTTTTCCTTCACCCGTTCCGAAACTTTTTCTGAGTCCTGAGATGACCATCATAATTCACCGTCCAGAGATTTCATCACCGTTTTCGCCATGATCTTGTGACCCTCGGGATTCGGATGGATGCCATCCGGGAGATTGAGCTTCGGTTTCCCGGCCACATCCTGGAGGAGAAATGGGATGAGCTTTAAGGAATGTTTTTTTGCGAGGTCGGGAAAAATTTTATCAAAGCTCTCGCGGTATTCTTTGCCGTAATTGGGAGGCATGCGCATCCCGGCCATGATGACCTTGATCCCCTGGTCTTTTGCTTTCACAATCACATTCTCAAGATTTTTTTTTGTCTCTTCCACTTTGATTCCGCGAAGCCCATCGTTGGCCCCAAGGGCGAGGATCATGATGTCGGGTTTCGCTTTCAGGTACCAGTCCAGCCGCTTCGGCGCACTCGCCGAAGTGGAGCCGGAAACTCCCCCGTTGATCACCTTGATATCCGGGTGAGGCTTTTTCAGTTCCCGTTCCATCACGGCCGCATACGCCTCTTCTTTCCCGAGGCGATAACCTTCAGTCAAAGAATCACCAAGAACCAGGATCGTCCGTGAGTGCGCCTGAAAACTTATGAGACAGAAAACGAGAGTGAAGAATCTCACACCTTATCCTTGAAAAATTTTTTATAGAGGGCCGGGCGAATCGCAAACGCGGACCAGAGGAGCGGCTTCATGGTTGTCTCGAGAAACGAAGGACTGCATTCGAAATAGATATCATCAATGATCTTTGAGTGACGGTCGTTGAGCCTCACCACCCAGTGCGCATGCCGCCAGCGTGAGAGCGGCCAGGGGAGAAGTTTCCCTTCGTCCACAAATGACCAGGCCTTGTCGTTACCCTCTTCATGGGTGACAACACTCACCCACTTGCGGGAAAGGACAGACGGAAGATTGATTTCAAGATGAATCTCATCCCCTTTTTTCACGCCATCAAAACGCCGGATGGAAAACCCCACCCCGGGAGGTTTCAGGTAGCTGAAGAGCCTTTCATTGAAGTTCTCTTTAACGGCTTCAAAGGGCGTGGCGACGGTGGTTTCAAAATATAATTTCATTTCTGTTTTTTTAGTTCATCCAGGTCGTTCCGGAGGCGCTGGACTTCAGCTTTCAGCATCGCCACTTCTCCGTAGAGCTTGTTGATCTCGCGCACGTCCATGTCGATCCGTTCCTGCATGTTCTTTCCATCCATGCTGTCGTTCTTAAAATATTTCTGCTCTTCGGGCTTCAGGTAGTTGAACTCCACAGCAAAGGCGGAACTCATGAATGTGAGAGCGGTGACGAAAAGTAAATTGCGCATGAAAACTCCTTTTTTCCCATGATAGGGGGAAAGTTGAAAGATGCACACCTTCTGAGTTAAAGCCTCAACTAATCCGATATTGCCTTCCCGTGCTGCGGAATGCTTAAATACCTTCATGCAAAAAATTGCCTGTGTCTTTTCGTTCCAGGAGTCATCCTGGGTCAGCTGTCAGAAGATTGTTTTCAATCTACATAAGGCCTATGAAGGAATTCCCGGAATCAAGCTCGAGAATTTTAATTTCGGCGCCGACATCTGGGGTGGCGGGGCCTTCGACCTGGCCAATAAGATCTACGATGCAGATCCTGACACGATCGTCTTCATGGATCACAAACCTCATCCTTACTACGTTCTGAAGTTTCTCCTCCCGAAATACGAGGGAAAGAGAAAGCCCCGGTTTATTTTTCATGTCTTTGGTGACTTCACTCTCTACTATGCTGACTGGCAGAATCTTTCAAAAATCCTGGTCGATTTCCCGGTTGAGTTCGTTGTTGCCTCTGATCGTCAGAAGCACCTCATTGATAAATTTCTCACGGCCCCACAAACCAGTCATATCTGTCCTTTCCCGGTGAAGTCCGAAGAGTTTCATTTTCAGAAACAGGAAAGGGTGGCCCAGCGCAAGGCGTGGAACGTAAAAGACGATGAAGTCATCTTCACTTTCACCGGTAGGCTTTCACGCCAGAAGAGAACGCATCTTCTTCTCAAGACGTTTGATGAAACTCTCCGCCGCGGAAAGAACAGCAAGGCACGCCTTTTTATCTACGGCTCTCCCGATCACATTGGCGATAACTTCCTCAACGTCTGGGAAAATGAGAATGAGTATTTCCGGAAGATCTCCCGCATCTATAAATCTCTTCCAGAATCCAGTCAGGAGAGAATTCACTTCATGGGTAATGTTCCCAACGCTGAACTCCGGTCTGTGTATGCGGGAGCGGATTACCTTGTGAATTTGTCCGTTCACAATGATGAAGATTATGGGATGAGTGTGGCCGAAGCCCAGATGTCAGGGCTCCCCGCAATTCTCTCAGACTGGGGAGGGCTTTCTTCTTTTGAACATGCATCGATGCCGGAAGCGACTCAGTACGTGCGTGTCCGCTTCGGTAACAGATCAAAAATTATTTCGACGGCAGATACCATCGCGGCCATGGGACGTTCGATGACGAGTCATCAGCCGGTGGATAGAGAAAAACTCATCGGTCTCGCGCGTGAAAAATTCTCCATTCCTACTGCGACACAAAGGCTTTCCCGGATCCTGCAACTGCCCGATGCTCATTTTAAAGGACTGTCTGAGTTTCACAGCTTCATCACCAGACGCATGGACCTCAATAAGCCGGTGTACCTGACCCGCGAACAGAAGATTCACCCTCTTTACCGGAAAATTTACACATCCTATGTTAGAAATTCTTAAAGCTGCTTACGACAGGCCTCAGGCGCTGACCCAGAACCGCCATCACAATCTCATCAATAAGGGATCTATTCCTAAGTATATCTATGATTACTATCCGGTGAATCAGGAATACTACCATGAGTTCAACCCGTATTTTGTTCATCTGATTGCGAAAGAAACGCTCTTTCCGGAGTTCAGGGTCTTCACGGTGAGAGACGGGATTTACACGTTTGCGGATTTTCTTCTGAAGTACATGAAAGAAATCCCCAAGTGGAAAACGACCTTTCTCGTTCCCGCTTCCTATGCACCGATCATTCCTCCGCAGCTTCAGGATCAGTTTTTCTCGTACGCTATTTCTCAGAAAAAAAAGCCAGACATCCAGAAAGCTAAGACCGTCATCGTCTTTGCACTTTTGTGTGACCAGTACCTCTCTTCCTATGAGGATGTCGAAAAGAAGCTTTCGGCGATTCGGGGCTTACCGGAAGATGTGAAGATCGAAGTTTGCGTCTCTCTCCGGAAAAGTCCGCTTCTTCAGGACGAAAAAGAAAATCTCCATTTCATCCACATTCCGGAAATGATCAGGAAGGCCGCCGGTAACAGAGAGATCACCTGGCTCCGGATGCGCGACCTCATGGACAAGACGATCCTGAAAGACGCTTACCTTCTCGACCTCATTCACGACAACACACTCACCTGTGATAGCTTTCTTCACTATTTGTTCCTGAGCAAAGGCGGCATGGTGAATGCCCTTCCCGCAACTACCGGGAAGAAAAATTTGTTTGAAATTGACCTGAGTTTTCATCACGTGCTTGAAGTGAATCCGCTCCCGCCGGTTGCAAAAAATGCGTTCGTGGATTTATTGTTTTTTACTAAGTTGAATAAAGGGGAATTATGGTCTCACCCGAAATTCCACGCCGAGGTACAAAAACACATCACGACTTCTGGATATCATAATTCCTGAGCCTGAAAAAAATCTTAACCTTATCCCAGGTGGAAAGCCTGTGACTCACGACTTTTCCCAGGTAATCATCAAAGGTGATCGGCACATCCTTTCCGCCCGGTAAAGCACGGGTCTGAAGAAGGATGGGAGTGACGACACGGTTCATCGCCCACAGGTAGTGACTCACAAGAATTCCCTCGCGCCAGAAAACGATAATGTCGAAGCGCTGAAGATTCCGGTTCCCCACCTCCACGACGATCTTTTCACCGACGTTAATCACCGGTGCCATGGAGCCCGAGACCACCTCACCCTTGAAAAATGGCTGCTCTTTGAGCTTCTGAAAAACTTCCCGGGTTATTTCCATTTATACCCTGACCTCTCGAGAAGAAATCCCGATCCATAGAGAAAAACGATCACGTAATGAAGAAGTGCGACCAGAGGAAAGTGAGAAATTTTCCGGGATCGTGAAGAAATGCCGAAGCTCACAGCGATCACAACAAAGCTGTAGACCTTCACCAGTTCGAGGAAAAACGCCGGAGAAAAGAAGACCACGGAGTGAAGGAGGACAAAGACGGAAGGTAACCAGAAAACAAAACCGGCGCCCAGCTTTCTGCGGTTAAGCCGTGACCGCCAGTATCCCGCTCCCAGAGTGGGCCGAAAGAGTGAAGAAAGACTCTTCCTCCGGAAATGACCTACGACCAGAAGCGGATGATAAAACATCCGCCGATTTTCCCGGGTCAGTTTCTGAAGAAAATAATTTTCCTCCGTCCTGCGGAAATCTTCCGGAAACGGTGATTCTTCGAGAAGGGATTTCCGCACCCACAAATTGCAGGACGTGAGAATCTCTTCAGATGCCGGAATGAGAGTTTTTCCGACGCTTCTGTGACGGGCGGAGGTCACACCGGTACAGAAGGGAGACGACAATGCCAGGGAAACACTTTCCTGGAAATAACTCATTGGCCGGGCCGGACTATCGGGTCCCCCGAAAACTTCAAGCTTCGGATTCTCCAGAAGCGGTTTCAGAATTTCACTATAGGACCGGGTCCAGTAGGAATCATCGTCAATAAAGTGAACCCAGTCTCCACTTACCATTTTCAGGGCGCGGTTCCTCGCTTCGCCGGGGGCCAGAGTCGTCTCACTCGCCGCCAGTTTTACCTCTGCTGGATAGTCCTTCAGGTACAGATTCAGATCACTGCTGAAGGGAAGTCCATTGGCAAAAAGGACGAGTTCAAAGGGCAATCCCACGCGCAATGACTCCAGACATTTCATTAGCAGTTCTTCGCGACCATGAGTTATGATGAGAACACTAAATGAAACCACGAGGATCCTTTGGCCTTCTGTCTGGATTTTCATCATCATATCATTCTTGTGAAGGGCGCTCCAGCCTCGGTCGAGGAAAAACTCCGGTCTGAGTTTCATTTTTTTCTCGTCCCTGACGCACAACCGGTTTTTACTGTAGAGATCAACCACGGTCCCCTCCCTCTGACTCCCACTCTGCCGGTAGAAAAAATTCTTGAAACCTGCATGATCTACCGAATGGGGAAACGGAAGTATGTGGACTACTTTGGTGAGGCATTGACCGTCGTCGACAGTGAAACTCAGACGGCCATCATCACCAGCACCTCTGAAGAAAGACTTTTTGAACTTGCCTTCCTCACGATTCACTCAAGGGCCGGCGAGCTCCTTGATCTTGCCGGGATCGGTAGAATCCACGCTCTCGCTGTCTCGTATAAAGGGGTCAATGCCGTCGTCATGCTTCCCTCTAAAGGGGGAAAGAGCACTCTCCTGACGTACCTCCTCGAGAACCCGGACATTAAGATCATCGCTGACGACATGCCCCTGGTGAACCGAACGGGACAGATTCTCCCGTTCCCTACAAAAATCAGCATGACGGAAAAACCCGAATCCGGAGTGCTCGCTGGTCTTAATTGGAATGAATTTCTTCGGGCCCACTATCCTCCGAAATGGACCGCATCTCTTTCGTCACTGTCCGAGAGGATCGAAAGAACGCCGGAAAAAAATCCTACGCTGCTCATCCAGGGCGTGCGACTTTCGCACGGTGAATCCCTGATCACCCCTTCTTCGAAGTCTCAGATGATCATGCCTCTTCTGGAGCACATGATTGTGGGAAGAGGCCTTCCTCAGGTCATCGAAATATTTCTCGAAATGAAGTTCACTGACATAATAAAAATGGCAAAACACGCAATCCTTCGCACATGGTGTGCGATGATGCTCCTTAAACGATCCCAAACTTTTACCTTTTATATAGGTCATGATAAATCGTACAACTCTCAACTCCTTCTCAATCTCCTTAGCGAGCACGAAGGGTAAAATTTTTGCCTTCTCCCTGGCGTATGCCGTGGCAATCTTCCTTTACTGGACGAGTTTCTCCGGCCAACCCATCTGGGACGACATGACCTTCTGGTTCTACGACCCGATCATGGCGCCGGAATACTCTCACCTTGAGATCTGGAAAAAATTTACCTGGCCCGTGAGCGTCTCTGCGCAGAAGATTCTCATGCAGATCGGAGGCATGCAGTGGTGGTTCTATCACTGGATGAATTTCGTTTTTCACTGCTTCAACGCCTGGCTAGTCTTCCAGTTCATGCGCCTCCTGCGAACGCGCTACCTGTACTGTTTTTTTGGGTTTCTTTTGTTCCTTTATCATCCAGCGAACGTCCTCGCCGTCGCCTGGATGATCCAGTTCAAGACCCTCCTCTGCTTCACCCTGGGCCTCGGTGCCCTCTCGCTCTACCTCAGGGCGAAGGGTTTCCGCGATCACGTCCTTGCGAACCTGCTGTTTCTTTTGTCCGTCCTTTCGAAGAGCTCCTCCATCCCGCTTCCGCTCGTCATGCTGTTCCTACTGGGAAAATCGTGGAAGACGAAGAGATGTCTGACACTCGTTCCCTTCTTCCTGATCATGAGTTTTGGCGTCTACCGGATCGCCCACAGCGAACTGACTCGTGAGGGCGTGAAGCACGCGAGCAAGATGGCCGCGAGCGAGGTCGACGAAAAGCCCTCTTCATTCACCAGCCCAGAAATTGAACAAGCGCCGCCAGCCGAAAAAACAGCTTCGGACCCGAAGGAAGTGCGGATCTTCAAGCCACTTCCGGACGAGCCATTTTCCGAAGGTCCAGTGCCTGCGGTCAAAGCGCCAGAGGCGAGGATTGGTTCAGCCACAGATCGCGACTTCGGAGAGGAACTTAAACCTTTCCTCGACCAAGGAAGACTTCTCCTGAAGACCGCGTACTACTATTTCTGGCAGGTCTACTTACCGATCGATAGTTCTCCCGTGAAAGGTCTCAACCCTTTCCCACCCGGTGTGCTCGAATACCTTCATCTTTTTTTCCTCCTCATCGTCGCCGCTGCGACCTGGAACACACCCCTCTTCAGTAGATTAATGGCCGCGCACTTTTTGCTCCTTCCCTATCTCGGGCTGGTCCCGGCTCCCTACATGCTGGTGACCTGGGTGAGTGACCAGCACCTCTACCTGGCCATGCCGTGTTTCATTCTCTTTTTCTTTGGTTGCGTGGAGAAATTGAAAGTCCGCTGGGTGGTACCTCCTGTCCTCAGCCTTCTCATTTATTTCGGTGTGAAAACACACCAGGCGAGCTCGTTTTACAAAGATAACTTCACTTTTTATGAGCAAAGTATCAAGGCCAATCAGAACAATATTCCCCTCGTTTATAATCTGAGTATTCTCTATATCGCTCACGGCAGAAACCGGGATGCGGCTGATCTTGTGGAATCCATCATTCTCCTTGGCCGTGAACACAAATATCTGACGGAGAACAGGTACTATCCATACCTCGTTCACGTCTACACTCAGCTGATCCCTGATTCGGCTCTGGTAAAATGAGAATTTCCATTCTGGGTCTGGGATATGTCGGCCTTCCTCTAGCACTGGCACTCCGGAAAAGGGGCCATGAAGTTTCAGGTTCAACGACAACGCCGGAAAAACTTCCTCTCCTGAAAGCCCAGGGCGTTTCTGCGTTCCTCTTAAAGTCACCCGAGCTTCCGTCACTTGCTACCGATGTCCTCATTCTCAATATTCCTCCATCGCCGGGTCAGCTTGAATGGTTTATGAACTGGGATCTCTCGCAGACGAAGAAAATCCTTTTCGTGAGTTCAACGTCTGTGCACAGGACTGACGGCATCAGCTCGGAGCTCCTGAGAAAAGAAGAAGACTGGGTGAAGAGAACAGGAATTGATTACGTGATCGTGAGACCCGGAGGACTCCTCGGAATGGGAAGGCATCCGGGAAAAAGTCTGTCAGGGAGAAAAGAGATTAAAGGCAGACTCCATCCCGTAAATCTCATTCATGGGGAAGACGTCGTGGGATTTCTCGAGACCGTCGTGACGAAAGATCTCAGAAACGAATCTTTTGATCTCGTTTCTGATGAACATCACACACGGGAAGAGTTTTATTCAGATTTTTGCCGGAGGAACAGTCTTCCTCTGCCGGAGTTTGATAAGACCGATCAATCCATCGGCCCTATCATTTCAAATGAAAAAGTGAAGAAGCACTACGTGCTTCATCACCCTATATTGATCGGTAGATCTCTGTGATTTCTTTTTCATTCGGAAGAAAGCCGTCGATGCCTTTCTCCTTGAGGAATTCAGGATTATACATCTTCGACATTGCTCTCTCACCACCATCACACATGAACGTCGCGATCCGCTGACCTTTCCCACCGCGAAGTGCAGTGTTGAAGGCGCCAGCGAGATTGAGCATGGATGACATCCCCATCACGAGACCCTCTTTCTCACGGACAAACATCGCGAGTGACGTGAGTTTCTGGTCATCAATGGTGTAACAACGATCCTGCTGGATGAGCTTGTAGTTTTCCACCAGGCGCGTGATCCCCACACCTTCAGTCATGGTGTAAGTGCCGTCAGATTCAAACTCGCCCTTGTTGAAATAATTCACGATCCCCGATCCCACAGGGTCCGGTACGATGATCTGAATCTTCGGATTTTTTTCTTTCATGTAGCGGGAAACACCTGCGGCTGTTCCACCGGAACCGGAGGCCACAACCACCGCATCGATTTTACCTTCCATCTGCTCGTACATTTCAGGAGCCGTAGAGAGGTAGTGAGATAGGTAGTTATCCGGATTATCAAACTGGTTGGCCCACCAGTAATCGGGCTTACTCGTCCCGATTTTTCTTCCGACTTTGAAGAAGTGTCTTTCATCGGAATAAGCACAGGCAGCAGTTTCCACGATCTCTGCTCCGTAGAGCTTCAGCACTTTGTGTTTTTCAATCGCCATCCCTTCCGGCATCACGACGATCACTTTGTGACCGAGGGCCTGGCCCACCATCGCAAGACCAATCCCGGTGTTCCCCGCAGTCCCTTCAACGATGGTCATCCCTGGTTTCAGGACACCCTTAGCGATGGCCTCGACTACCATGTGAAGCGCCGGACGATCCTTGATCGTTCCCCCCGGGTTCAGGTTTTCGCACTTCATGAAGATATCAGAGCCCGTGAGCTCGCTTAGTGATTGAATCTTGATCATCGGTGTATGCCCGATGGCCTGAAGAAGCCCGGTACTTTTGAGACGCGTGCGAAGATCCATTTCAATTCCTTCACAATTAAGGTAGTTTTTTATCCACAATTTTATACTAGAAAAGGTCCTCAATGTCTTTAAAACTTGCCCAGTATTTCCACACAGATAGGTTCAAAACGGCGACCATCGTCATGAACGTAAATGATGTCCGGGCGGCGGTAGATGAGATGGTCTGCCTCATGTATCCCCAGAGGGGCTGCAAGGGAACAATTACCGAGGAAGCTCTCAATAAATCCGTGACGGAATTAAAATCACGGATCGAAAAATATCTCGATTCCGTAACCGTCCTGAACCCGAAACTGAAAGGTCGCACGGCTTCGGTCGCCGAAGAGTTCCTGAACTCGATCCCGGAAATTGTCCGCATCGCAGACACTGATGTGGAAGCGGCCTACGCCGGAGATCCGGCGGCGTATTCGAAAGAAGAGATCATCATCACCTATCCGGGCTTCTACGCCATCTGCGTTTACCGGTTAGCGCACGGCCTTCACAAGCTCGATGTTCCGCTGATCCCGCGCCTCATGAGCGAGTACGCGCATGAAAAAACCGGAATCGATATTCATCCGGGGGCCACGATCGGCGAGAATTTTTTCATCGATCACGGTACTGGAGTGGTGATCGGCGAAACAAGCATCATCGGAAAAAATGTGAAGATCTATCAGGGCGTGACTCTCGGGGCACTCTCTGTGAAGAAAAAACTTCAGTCGGTCAAACGTCATCCGACAATTGAAAGCGACGTGGTGATTTACGCCAACTCCACCATCCTCGGTGGTGATACGGTCATCGGCAAAGGCTCTGTGATCGGCGGTAATACCTGGATCACCGAAAGCATTGCTCCGGATTCAGTCGTCCTTAACAAAATGGAAATGAGTCACGGGAAAAAATAATGGAAATCGACGCCAAGAAAATTTCCCAGTGGCAGAAAGACGGGAAGGCCTTCCGGTTTCTTGATGTGAGACGCGACGATGAGCGCGAGCTCGTGAGTCTCGGCGGCGAGCACATTCCTCTGGATCAGCTCGAAGCACGATACAAAGAACTCCCTCACGACAAGCTTCCGCTGATCGTTTACTGCCATCACGGCGTACGATCCCTCTACGCCACGCAATTTCTTAAAATGCACGGGTATGACGCCCTGTCTCTGCGGGGAGGAATCGATTTGTGGTCCCTCGAGATTGACCCGAACGTCCCTCGCTATTAAACTATTATCAGGAGATCAATCATGAGCATGGTCAATAAAGTAATGGGTATCACTTTCGTCGGAACAGCGATCATCCTCGCGGTGATCTTTGCGGCCGGAGTGCCCCTCAATTTCTTTATGTAATTAAAGCTGACAGCGTCTCGGTTGCGCCTGCGGATACTGATTCAGAAGTTGCCGGCAGGACAGACTCAAATCTTCTCCCCTCACAAGCTTTCCGTGTAATTCCCTGAATAAGGCATTCGAATGCTCATCGCCCGCGTCCGGAACATAGGGATCGCGGCCAACGTTACTGGTATCACCCACCATGAAATTCCAAAGAAGCGGAACCATGGAATCGAGCGTGCAGCCAATCCCGGTGGAACGGACAGTGGAATTCATAAACCAGTCAGCGAAATCTTCTTCTGTCCGGAAGCCGTCGGGAAAAGGCGATTCAAATCTCGGAGTCCCCTTGTCCTGATAAAAGCCCGCGAGGCATGATCTTAGTGTCGAAAACTTTGCCCGGCTCGTCTCGCTCATTTCCGGACTCTTCATTCTCTCCGAAACCCAGTGACCAAGTTCATGCGCCAGAATATCCGGATGGCCGGTGGCGATGGTGAAAAGCGAAGTATGAATTTCCGTTCCGTTGAACTCATCCTTCGGCATGAAAGATTCCATCGAGCAGATAAATTCCTCCGCGTGCTCAAAGACCTGCGACTGCTGAAGGTACATCGTCGCATTCATCTGTTCAGCATACGGTCGAATTCCTTCCGTGAACGTCGGATAGTCCGGGTAAATGTTTCGATCAAACTGAATGGCACTGAAAGGATTGGCCTGGAGACCGGACTGTATGAGACCACGACTGTGCTCGGAAAGTTTCATGAGAAAGCCATTGTACATTCCGCGAACGGCGTTCTGTTTTGCGTCCTCGAACTGCGCCTGGGGATTTCCCGCGTTCACCTTACTGATCATGAACTGAGCGAGCTGGCAGCTTCTCGTGATGCTGTCACGGATGGGTTTCGGCTGAAGATTTCTCGTCACTCTTGTTTTTGCGGCATCAGCGCGGTCACTTAAGTACGCAGTGAGATCCGCTTTCATCGGAAGAAATTTCTGAGCAAAAACTCCGCGGATATCTTCCTGAGTTAATCCGGAGAGAGCAAACTGAGCGACGTCTTCATCAGAACGGTTGGCAAGATCGGTTCTGTTCTGGGCCACGAGCCGCGCACGGGCGGGATTCACTCTGCGGAAATAATTTTCTGTGTCCGTCATGAAACCCAGGAAGAATTCCCGGGCTCCTGGCATCCGGAGTCTTTCACCGGCCTTAGTGACTCCCATGTAGAGTTCAAAATAAGATTTGAGAAAACCTGCGAGTCTTTCTGTCCTTTGTGGATCAGTGCCTGTGACATCACTTCTGATCACAGTGACTTCACCATTCTGATACGTAACCGGAAGCTCGCTTTTAAAAAAAGAATAAATGGCGTTGAAGTTCTGATCGAGGTGCGTGAGGACATCATCTGCGATCCCGTCAAAGCCGCGTGTTTCAACGAGGGCGGTACTTCTCCGGTTAAGATTCACGAGGGCATCGACGAAGCGATCAGCAGCGACCGCATTCTGCTCGGGCATGCGGTAGTTCATCGCAGTGATCGCGCGACTCAGTTCTTCCGTCGTCGTGGGTATGATTTCCCGTGGGTTATTCCCGCAGGTAGAGACAAAGCATCTCTGCGCCAGTTCCGTCAGGCTGCAATCAATGGCGGGAAGAGTTTCCGCGAATGGTGATCCCATAAGAAATAAGAAAATTAAGGCGTACATAGTCTCTTCTCTTCCAGCTGATAGCGGGTCATGCGGTAATCCAGGGATAGAAGGACTCTCGCTTCTTTCCCCTTGGCGGAAACAAAATAAGTATTTCCGTCGACCTGAAAAGGCAGGCCTCTCGGGACATTCTTAAAGGGTACCTGACTTAAGAGCTCGGCGTTCAGGGCACGCACCAGCGGGAGGTTACAGTCCTTGATGGTGACTTCGATTTTTCTTTTTTCCGAGATGTAGGTGAGGTTCCGGGCGTTAATCACGAGGGAAAAACGATTCGACGTCTCTTTTAAGTCAAAGGTGTTGGCAGAAACCAGAAATGGAAAGAGAAGTGAGAGCAAAAAACTCATGGGTCCCCCGCCCCAGTATATCAGGGCGGGAGAAATTTCCCTAGAAGAGGTCTTTTTTCCGCTTGAGGAGATCTGCAGCTTTGAGCTTTTCCATGACGTTGTCCGGAGCGATCTCTTCCGGTCCCAGGGGAGCGGCCAGAACCTCGTTTAAAACCTCAGTGAACTCTTTTTCTTCATCTTCTTTAGTCAGA
>CANGAC010000053.1 GCA_947451425.1 Bacteriovoracaceae bacterium
TCTGATCCTGGTTCAAGTCCGGGTGGGGTGGCCATAAATAAAAGAGACCCCTTCGGGTCTCTTTTATTTTTCAGGCCAGTCTTGTTGCGCAATCTGCGCAGATGGCGTGACCGTCTGACATCTGTCCCTGTTTCTTCTTGAGGTAGCAGATGAGACAGGTCCAGAGTTTGACATGCATATGGTCCTCCTTTGTCCGTTTCATAAGAGTGAACATAACAAAAATATGTTGCGGAAATGTGGAGTCGGATAGAATTGTTTTATGAATTCACCCATTCCTTTAATTGATCTTTCACTGCCTGATAAAACGACCGCCTTAATGATCGCCGGTGCCTGCGAAGCTCACGGATTTTTCTGTATTAAAAATCATGGGATATCCTCTGAGCTTCAGAACCGACTCGATTCCCTTAGCCGCGATTTTTTTGATCTTCCACTTCCTGAGAAAAATAAAATCCACATGAAACTGGGGGGACTCGCCTGGCGCGGATTTTTTGCGATCGGTGAGGAACTCACTTCCGGAAAACCGGATCTGAAGGAAGGAATTTATCTCGGAGAACAACTTCCGGAGAGTGACCCAAGAGTGAAAGCAGAGTGGCCACTTCACGGACAGAATCTCTATCCGGAAATTTCCGGTTTCAACGAAACGATCGAAGCATACATCAAGGAAGTCACAGGACTTGCTCATCGGTTGATGGAACTCGTGTCACTGAGTCTCGGTCTCGATCGGAAATATATTTTTGAGAATTACACGAAGGATCCCACCATTCTCTTTCGTGTCTTCCATTATCCCCCTCAGAAAAATCCGGAAGACGGCTGGGGCGTGGGAGCGCATACGGACTACGGGCTTCTCACGATCTTAAAACAGGATGGTTGCGGGGGGCTCGAAGTGAAAACACACAACGGCTGGCAAGAAGTTCCGCCGCTGGAAAATGTCTTTGTCTGTAACATTGGCGATATGCTGGAGTTACTGACGAAGGGCCTTTACCGCTCGACTCTTCATCGGGTGAGAAATAAATCCGGACGGGATAGACTTTCGTTTCCTTTTTTCTTTGATCCCAACTTCGAAGCATCGATCACACCTATTCCCACGACGAAAGATCAGCGTCTTCCAGACGAGAAGGACCGCTGGGACGAAAAAAATCTTCATCAATTTCAGGGGAAATATCGGGACTATCTCATCGGGAAAATTTCGAAGGTCTTTCCGGATCTGGCGAAAGAGAAACTCTAAGGAACGAGCTTCTCGCACGCGCTGGGAATTGCGGCTTCGAGCTTGAGTCCCGTGCTCGCAGGTAAGCGGGTGACAGAAACTTTCCCCGGGAAGAATTGGTTTTCGGTTTTCAGCTGAAGAGGCTCTTCGACTTTAAGAATTCCTGTCGGACCTTCATCCACAATCGTAAGTTTCCCACCATCTTTGATACAGGTAAATTTTCCATTCTCGCCCGTGCATTCTGTCGTCGTCACACCAGCGGTAGGGCCCTTCGGATTTTTCAGATGCACCTGAAGTGCACCGAACGTATCGCCCGTCAGATCTTCATAGATCGCGAACGTCACTTGCTTCACGGATTTCCCGGTTTCGTACTGCTTCTGGAAGCATTTCTTGAGAAACGTGTGACTCTCTTCGGCCGCAAATGCGCAAGTGTAGAAAAGGGAGGTCACGACGAGAAATTTGAGAAGGTCTTTCATACCGAATTTATCGGCAGAAAGACTTTTCCATTTAACGGCGAATAGGTGTCGGGGGTGATCAGGTATTCTTAACCGAGCGTTTCTTCCAGTGAAGAAACGCCGACGGGAGAAGAAACAGTGTCAGGAACGTCGAACTTAAGAGACCCCCGATCACTACGGTCGCTAATGGCCTCTGAACTTCGGCACCGATGCCGGTATTCAGGGCCATCGGAATAAATCCGAGCCCCGCCACCAGCGCCGTCATGAGCACCGGACGGAGTCTTGAAAGCGTTCCGTGTTTCACGGCTTCCTCGAGCGAATGCCCTTCCGTTTCTTTAAGCAAGACACTGATGAGAACAAGAGAGTTAAGAAGGGCGATCCCGATGAGCGCGATGAAACCCACACCAGCGGAGACACTGAAATTGATATTCCGAAGGAAGAGTGCAAACACTCCGCCCACACCAGCAAAAGGAACCGTTGAGAACACGAGAAGAGTCGGAGCGAGCTGTCCGAAGACGCGAAGGAGAATGAAAAAGACGGCGAGTAAGGTGAGCGGCACAATCACCATGAGACGAGCGTTAGCGCGTTCAAGATTTTTAAACTGGCCTCCCCAGGAAACTTCAAACCCCGGAAGGAGATTGAGACCTTTATCAATTTTTTGACGGGCCTCATCCACGAGACTTCCGATGTCCCGGCCTGTGATATTGATCGAAAGAGCGGCGTAGCGGCGGCCCCATTGTCTGGCGATCGTCGTGATTTTTTCTTCTTCGGCGATTTTCGCGATCTTATTCAAAGGAACGGTCCCGCCTTGCGGAAGTTCTATCGGAAGCGTGGCGATTTCTTTCGGATCATCGCGGAGCTTTTCATCGAGGTGAAGAACGATCGGATACTTCACACCTTCCTGAACGAAACTTCCCAGGGTAATTCCGGCGAGAGAAAATTCCACCGTGTTGTTCAGATCCTCAATGGTCACTCCAAAAAGAGCGAGTTGATTGAAGTCCGGCTTGATATCAAGAACCGGACCTTTTCTGAGAGCGGTGAGAGGATCCTGTTCGATACTTTCCACTCCCTGAATCGGTTCGATGATTCCCCGGGCCTTCTCGCCGTAGTCATAGAGAGACTTGAGATCATTTCCGTAAATCCGGAGGCTGATGTCCGCGCGCGAACCCTCAAGCATTTCGTTAAACCGCATGGCGATGGGTTGGGTACTCGACACATCAGCATCGGGGAAGGTGCTCGTTAGTCTCTTGATCAGAGCGTTGATGAGTTCGTCCTTGGATTTATACTTCCACTTCGTTCTGTCTTTCTCGAGGATCAGAAACGTATCGGCGAGGTTCACTCCCATGGGATCGGTGGCCGATTCGGGAGTTCCCAGGCGGGCGAAGATTTCTTTGATCTCGGTAAATTCTTTCAAGACTTCTTCCACTTTCTCCTGCTCTCTGACAGACGCATCGATCCCGATGCGCGCGGACCTTGTGATCCCTAAAATGAGATCTCCCTCATCGAGCTCGGGAACAAAATCTGATCCGAGACGAGTGAGAAGAATTCCCGCCACAATCAGAAGAACTCCAGCTCCCGCAAAAAACGGAAGAGGCTTATGGAGAACCAGATCAAACAAAGGAACGAAAACACTTTTGGCTTTCTTAAAGAACCACGTGTCGTGATCAGACTCAGATTCGTGACCCTTATTCTTCAGAATCATGTTCGCGAGGATCGGCATAAGGAAAATCGCAGTCAACAGCGACGCTCCCAAGGCCATGAGAACGGTCATCGCCATGGGCTTGAACATTTTCCCTTCGACACCTTCGAGTGTCAGGATCGGAATGTAGACCGCCATGATAAGAAGAATCCCGGCAATCACCGGTGGCATGACTTCTTTGCACGTCTCCTTAATCAGAAATTCTTTATTCTCAGAAGCCTTCGCCAGCGCCATGCGGGCGAGGATGGATTCAATCACCACCACCGATCCATCCACGAGAAGACCGAAGTCGATCGCCCCTAAGCTCATGAGGTTTCCGGTGATCCCCAGAAGACTCATGCCCTTCAGGGCCACGATCATCGACAGGGGAATCGCGAAAGTCACTATCATCGCTGCCTTGAAATTCCCCAGGAGAACCAGGAGAACGAGGATCACGAGAAACGCCCCTTCAAGGAGTGACGTGGAAACTGTATGGATCGTGTTATCGACGAGGAACTTTCTCGTGTACAAAGGTTTGAGCTCAACTCCAGGTGGAAGTTTTAATTCCTTTAGTGCCTCTTCCACACCTTCCACGACTTTTCTTCCGTTGGATCCCACACGCATGAGCACCGTTCCGAGGACTGCTTCTTTTCCCGAATGCGTCGCTGCTCCTACGCGCAGAGAGTGATCAATCCTCACTTCTCCGATATCAGAAACTTTGATCGGTCTTCCCGATGTGGAAATTCCGAGCGAGAGGTTGGAAATTGTGTCGAGACTCTTCATCTCGGGGAACGTTCTGACAATGACCTGTTCATCAGCGAACTGAATGTAACCCCCACCGGCACTGATGCCGATGGACCGAAGTTTCGTCGTTAACTGATGAACCGTGAGACCAAACTGCTCGAGCTTATCCGGAAAGAAGTTGATGTGGATCTGTTTCACGAAGCCACCATTGGAATCAATGTCCGCAACACCGTGGACTTTCTTCAGGTGCGGCTTAATCGTGTAGTCCTGGATCGTGCGAAGTTCCGTGAGCTGGGTTTGCTTGTCGACGGTGTGAAGGGGAGAGGCGGGAGTCGTGACCAGTGTATACATATACACTTCACCGAGACCCGTGGAAATCGGAGCAAGTTCTTTTGTCACTCCCACCGGAAGATCAACGTTGTTGATTCTTTCCGAAACCTGCTGGCGGGCCCAGTAGAGATCGGTACCGTCTTCAAAAATGAGTGTCACCTGAGCGAGACCGAATTTCGAAATCGAGCGCATGTCAATGAGGTTCGGAAGTCCCGAGAGTTCGATCTCAAGGACGCGCGTGATCTGAAGCTCGATGTTCTCCGGATCAAGGCCCTGAGTCTTCACGTTCACCACGACCTGGACGTTGGTGATATCCGGAACGGCGTCGATCGCCATTTCTTTTATGCCCCAGGATCCCCAGATGATGATCGCCACCGTCACGAAGAGAATGGAAAACTTATGCTTTAAGATGAAATTCAGTAACCCGTTCATTTGATTTCCAGTTTCTGGCCCGAGAGCATTTTAAGTCTAGAAAGTGCTGTGTAGTACTTGATAAAGGATACAAACGCGAGGTCGATGGACTCATGCAGCTGCATGTCGGTCTGAAGGAAAGTTGTTACGTCGATTCTTCCTTTCTTGAACGCGTCTTCCGCCTGGTGAAACTGATCTTCCGTTCTTTTGAGTTTTGAGATCCGGAAAAGTTCCGTGCTCCGGTAGGCCGCAATCAGCGACTGATACTCCTGATTGATCTCTGCCATGGCACTCAGATGCGTGAGCTTCGTGTTGGCCTCTTCTTTTCTGGCGTTCGCGCGCGCGATCTCTTCCGAGTGCTGACCGCGATCGATGATCGGAATCACCACCGCAAGGTTCGCGTGATAGAAGTGGTTCGTGGGAGCGACATTTTCCTGCCGGTAGTTCACACCGACCTGGATGTCGGGTTTAGCGAAGTACGAGGCCTGCTCGATCCTATTTCTTGCGAGGTCTTCCATGCGTTTGGATTTTCTGTAATGAGGGCCCTCTTCAATGCGCGTGACAAACTCATCCTTCGGCCCCGGTTTCGGAATCATGTCCCAGTTCACCAGAACTTCTGGATCCACTTCGCCGGAATAATACGTGAGCTGTTCGCGAAGACTCATCTTCTTTGTTTCAAGATCAAACATCTGGCTTTCCACGAGATTGATCTGGGTTTCGATGAGGTTTTTTTCCACCATCTGTTTCGGCGAGGCCTGAGGTCGTGAAGTTAAAAACCGGTGGATGATAGAGAAGCGGTGTTTTCTTTCCTGATTGTGTTTTTCAAGTTCTGAAATCACAGCGTACTCAATTCCCAAAAGGGCCACCGAGTGATTCACCAGGAGCTTCGACTGCTCAAGATCCACATCCGAAATTTTCTCTAAGATCTTGGCGGAATTGATTTCAGCATACCTCTTACCGGGCCAGGGGATGGGTTGGTTCACGGTCACATCGACCACCGCACCATTCTGAGTGCCGGTCTTGAGTTTCCCCGACTGAACGATGAGCATCGGGTTTGCCAATAATTTTGATTGATTGATTTGATGGCCTGCGGAAGCCTTATTCTCAATCTGCATTCTGATGAGGGGTGCCCTGTCTTCGGCCAGAACCGCCAGCTCAGAAGGAGTAAGCGAGCGTGCAAAAAGAGAGGAAGTCGCGAGAACAAAAAGAATGAATGTTTTCATTCTTAAATCATCCTCTAAATCCCTCATTATTCAATCGGCGAAACCACTTATTTCGTAGGTCAAAGCGCCTATATACTGAATAAATCTTCAAAAAAGTAAGCAAAGAGTTCAGTGCGCCCCTGCATTCCGGATTTCTGATAAATCTTCATCGCATGATGGCGGATCGTCTTCTCACTGCCCCCACGGATGTCGGCGATCTCCTTAAACGGTAATCCTTTAAGAAGGAGGAACGCGACATTGGCCTCGGCGGGGGTGAGTTCCCATTTTTCAAACTGCTTTGTGATGACTACCTGAAAGCCGGCGGTGAGTTTCATTTTCTCAGCTTTCGCCTCGTCCAGATCTTTCCGGGCGGTGAGCCAGCTGTACCAGAGAATGATGGTCCACGCCGAAGCACAGAGGAAGATCACCACTTCAAAAGTCAGGTGCGTAAGGCTTTCACCGGCCGAGTATTCACGAATGATGTCCACGATGGCGAGGATCATGAAAAAAATGATGAGATAAACAGAGTAGTTTTTCGAATAAAGCTTCATGGCCAATCTTCACTAATCTCAGGCATTTTGCCAATGAGGTTAGGAATCCATCTGATTGATTTCAGTCACAGGATTCTCCAGATTTTAAGTTCTTACGGGATTTTTACGATAAGTTGACTGGAATCTTCAAATAAGGACCGCTTATGTCGAGCCTGATGACTTTCATTCTTTGCTTTTCTCTCATCGTCACTCCGGCCATGGCCGAAGTCGGTGAGGTGGGAATTTTCACGCCACGGGTGTATCTGAAAAATGCGGTTGCAGTGAATGAAGTGGAGAATTTTCAGAACAGCATGAAGACTCTCATGAGTGACCTTTCCCAAAAGGGAGCTGAGTCCATTGTTGATCAGATGGGCGAGAAGCTCAGCGGAAGTGAAAAGAGAATGATCCTCACGTTGATTGCGAAATCCTGCATGAAGAGATTTTCCTTCAACGAAGTATCTGCGGGGTCCTGGCAGTATAAAAGTGGAAGTCACAAGATTGCGTTCACGCTGATGGATCTCCACAATAAAATTCTCACGATTAACGGAAAGTCCTTCGACTTCCGGAAAATTTCTTACGAGGACCTGGAGAAAGCTCTCTCCCATTACGAAACAACGAAATCCACTTCGCTCATCCGGAAAATGTTTGACAACACTTTCGGCATGGAAAGTGCTCACGCCATGGGACCATTTGCGGTCGTCGTCGCCATTGTTGCTGTGGTGATTCTCGGTGTAGCGATGTACGAGCTGAAGTTTAAACCTGAGAGAATGGTGAAGCGCCTGAATGAGCTTCAGCAAAAAATTAATGAAGATGCCACGAATTGCCAGGAGGCCGGAACTGACGATGCGAAATATCAGAAGACCGTGAACCTTGCGTCTTCGATCAATGAGCGCTCGGCCTACAATTCGAATTCGCCGGCGGCGGCACTTCAGCTCGCTCTCAAAACCCAACTCGATGCCGGAAACAGAAACGACGAAGACTGCTACCGGATCATGCACGATGCGGGGAACCGCCTCGGGGCTGAAATTCCGATTCCGTCTGACTCTCAGATTCAGCGTCACGAGGGGGGAATTGCTCCGATCAATCCCCGCGCCGATGTGGCCGGAGCTGCGATCGCGCTTTGCCGTTCGTACAATGCACTCGGAAGTTGTCTGTCACAATTTGTGGGAGCGCAGGTGAATGACAGTGGTCACTCACTCAGCCGCGAAGCTGTCCGCAATGCCATCCGCAGACAACAGTCAGGAGTTACGGGTCAGTAATTACTATTTCCGGGGGAGACTCACGGTAAAGGTCGAACCCTTTCCGGGCTCACTCTGAACTTTAATACTCCCACCGTGGGCGTCTACGATACTTTTCGTGATGTACAACCCGAGACCCAATCCGGAAATTCCCTTATTCTCAGAGACTCTTTCAAACCGGTTAAAGATGAGTTCGAGGTTCTTCGTTTCAATCCCTTCACCCTGGTCGGTCACACTGAACACGGTTTCCTTCTCGGTGCAGGTGAGGATGACAGACACCATCTTGTGCTTCCCATATTTCACAGCATTGCTCAGAAGATTCGTGAACACCTGTTCCATCCGGAACGGATCACAATTCTGAACGCACGGCCCTGAATGTTGGAATTCAATCTGAGTGCCTGAGTTCGGAGAAATTCCTGAAAATCTCTCTATGACATCACGGATGAGCTTATCGAGATCCGTCGGTTCGCGGCTGATAGAAAGTTTTCCGGCCTGGATGCGGGAATTATCCAGAAGGTCATCGATGAGTGCGGCCAGGCGATCCACCTGTCTCACAGAAATATCCAGAAACTTGGGAAATTTTTCAAGGGCCACTTTCGGTTCCACATCCTGCTTCAGATTCCGCTGGCCAATCTGAAGCTGCATCCGAAGCGATGTCAGAGGTGTTCGTAATTCGTGAGACGCAATGGAGAGAAATTCATCCCGCGCCCGGAGCGCCATCTTGATTCCTTCTCTGGCCTCAACCTGATCCGTAATTTCTGACCCAAGGATCATGATCCCATTGGGCTTACCGTTTTCATCTTTCCTTGCAGCGTAGGTGAGATTGAAATACCGGAGTTTCGTTCCCACAGTCACCGGAATCTCCCGGAGATCGGCGGTCACTCCGGTTCTGTAAACTTCATCCAGAATCCCGTGAACTTCCACCGACTCCGGCTGGGCTTCCCGCACGGTCATTCCGGTCGCATCGAAAGTCAGGGCCTTGATGTGGGCCTCGTTTACGAACTCGAATTTATGCTCCGGACCCGAAAGAATGCACACCATCTCCGGAGTCTGGCGGAAAAGATTCTGAAAATTCGCGCGCTCATTCCGGAGATCCGTGGAAGCTTTCTCAAGGTCTCTCCGTGCCTGAACGTGCTCGGTGACTTCAGCGATGTAGGTCATGATCCCGCGGGTTTTTCCCGCTTCGTCTTTTAACGGAGTGTAGCTCACGTCGATGTACTTGGTTCCTTCGGGGAGAGGGAGTGGTCTTTCAAAAATATTGATGGGTTTTCCTGTCTTGTAAACCGTGTCGATCACTTTCAGGTATTCAGAAATATCTGTCCCTTTCACTACTTCGGGAATCGTTTTTCCGATGATGTCCTGAGTGGCACCGATGAGTTTGAGATACGGTTCATTCACCAATGTGAAACGATAATCTTCACCCGTAAAAATGCACATGGGTGTCGGCGTCTGCATGAAAAAATCCTGAAGTTCCCTGCGCGAAGATTCCAGCCGCATCTCTTCGATGACTTTCGCCGTGATTTCAATACACGTCGTGAGAATGCCAACGGATTTATTCTCAGAGTAAAGCGGACTATAGGAATAGGTGAAGTAAGCGTCTTCAGTTTTTCCATTCCGGACGAGAGTCACCTTGAAGTCGTCTCCGCTCAGTGCCTTACCAGTAGTCTTCACTTCATCCCACATCGGGCGGGTGATGTGCCAGATTTCGGCCCAGGTTTTTTCCGCAGGAGTACCCAGGGCTTCCGGATGTTTCGTGCCGAGAATTTCAATGAAGGCATCATTGTAGATCTGGATATTTTCCGGACCCCAGACGACATACATGGGAATGCCACAGTTCAGAACAAGAGTGAGTGTTTGCTTGAGACTATCGGGCCAGGTGGAAACGTCTCCGACCGAGGCTTTCTTCCAGTCAAAATCCTGAATGAGTCCGGCCATTGTACCGGTCTGGCAGAGCCATGAGAACTCAGGTTTCAGGACGACGTTTTTCATCCGGAGACATTACAGCATGGGGCGAAATTTGAAAACGATTTGGGCGTTCTTAAGGGCAGATTTAGATTAGCTTAAAAAGTCAGTCCGGGCACACCAAAATGCACCCGGAACTAGTGATATATTAACGGCAGATTCTGGAAATCATCCGGATGAGGTGAAGGCCTTCCATCGACTCGCGAGTGTTGAGGATGTAGTTTTTTCCTTCGTGATTCATCGTGAAGACGAATTCTGTATCAGCTTCAGCAACGTTCGAAGCTGTTTCCACAACTTTCTGAACGAAAGGTGCGATGCCTTCGAGTTTGACCGTTTTTGTTTCCGTGAAAGACGCTTTGACATCTTTTCCGAAAGTCACAGTGCGAGTGACGTTACCGTTGTCGATTTTACAAGCGATGTCGTCGATCTGAGCTGTGAACGTTGTCGCAAAAGAAGAAGCTGAGAAAGCGAGAACAGCGAAAAGAAGAGCGAATTTCATAGGGCCCCCGGGGTTAAAAGAATTGGCGCTACGATGTCCCAAAGGGCCCCGAAGATCAAGTTAAGTCGTGCTAAAAAGTGTCGCGGATTTTTGAAACGGCTAAAAAATTCACGAAGAATCAGTGGTTTTGGAGGAAGTTGGCGACGTCGGTCCGGTCGAGTTCGATCAGAACGTCCCGGTCATTTAGCGTTATAATCTTCCCGGCAGGCACACCCATCCGGCGATACAGGCGCCCATGGATCTTGGACGTATAGACAAAAACGCGGTTCACCGACTTGTCGGCCGCTAGTAAGGTCGAGGCCTGATTAATGAGAGTCGTTGAGAGCTCCGCAGGATCGCCATCCTTTCCGACCGTGAGGCGCACGATCTCGGCGATCTTTTCTCCCGGACGTTTCTGAATCCGCACACCGGTGGCTTTCTCAAGCGGTAAAAGTTCCTGGTTGGTTCGCGACGTCACAATCCCCACACCACCGCGGATCTTGAGCGACCCTTCCATCGTTGAGCGTTCGGTATTGAGAATGAGAGTCGTCCGCGGACTCATCTCAAGGCTCGACTTGATGAAGTTATCAATCTCCGATGGTGTGAGATTCAGTCGTTCGTTATACACGTTTCCGACGTAGCGCCAGTATTCTTCCGGAATGTTTTTCATCGCGGGATCGCGGGCAGAGCGGGAACTTAAATCCATGACCGTGAACACACCTTTATCGGGAGTGCGAAATTCGATCGCCCCCTGGCCGTTTCGCATGTTCGAGAGTCCTCCTCGGGAGAGCTCTTCAGAAATCTGTCTCGTATTCGCCACAGTCCGGAGTTCAAACGCTGAGCGGGCAGCGGTTAAGCGCACCGACTGAAGCACCGTGAGCCCGGCTGGGATAGCAGAAAGATTCGCGATGAAAAGTTGTTCAGCATATTGCTCGTTACATTCGTTGAGAGCGTGGAGTTTTTCCTGCGTGCCCTCGAGGTAAACGCGGATCTCTTTTTGAGAGCATTCGTTTTTTAGTGTGTTGAGATCAATCCTGCTCTTTAAAACACTCGCACTCTGAAGAGCAAGTGTGGCGCCGGTAGAGAACGAGCGGATTTCGGCAGCTCGGAGTCCCCATCCGGCAAGCCTCGCGGCCATCCCGATCTCAAGCCCGATGGGTCCTGTCATCATGGGAAGAACGAAGAGTCCCACGTCGATAGCGATTTCTACCCGACGCTTGTTCTGTGAGTAGCGGCCAAACTGCTGAGCGAAGTAGCAGGCATTGGTTTTTTCCGCGGCTGTCGCGAGAGGATGAAACGAAGTTCTCAAGGCGTCTTCCATGAATTCCGGAAAGCGGCTCGAGGCATTTTCTAAATACTCGGCGGTGAAGGTTTCGTTTCCGGTTCTGATCATCGGTTTATTCGGATCGGAGAGAAATTTCTGATACTCGCGCTTTCTCTTATCAAGATTTCCCACAACATCGAAGAGCGCAGTCTTCAGATCCTGCTCGAAAACATTCTGCGGAATCGGATTGTTGTTCTCAAGATCAGCGTCGCTGATTTTTGAGAGCCGTTCCTCGAAGGCCTTGTTCGCAAGAACCGGGCGCTTCATGAGAAGGATGGCCTTCAACTTCTGGAGATTGTCGATGTCATCTCGGAGTTCGACTTTTCTCAAGGCGCCGCAGTTGAAGAGGCATATGTTGAACTGCTTCTCCTTGATCATCGTTTCTTTCTGAAGCTGAGTCAGGCGATCGAAATCGGCCTTGATCGACATGATCTCAACCATCGAAGCTTCAAAGGTAGCTTCGCGCCTGCCGTCGCGTAAAGTTCGCGCCAGAGGCATGAGATCGTGAGTGAGATACGAATACGTGCGATCAAGATTCCGCGCTTTGGTTTCTAAGTACTGAAGACGCGCGAAGGGTTCGGTTAAGCGGAGAATACTTTCGGGACGAGCGGGCGCACATTCCGCGCATTCCGGAGGAACGTCATAGGCGTGAGCAACGCCCAGAAATGTCAGGAGAATGAGAGCGAAAAACTTCATGGAGTCTTTTCGTCAGATATAGAGAAAAAGATGAGGGGAAAATGGGCCCGGAGGCTAGTCCCATTTCGTCTGAAATTGGAAGCTTACGGCCCGGCTCACAAGGGAATTCCGGACGGGCCCTATGAGGGTCTGATCGGTGTAGTTCACTCCCAGGGCATGGGCAGCAGTCAGGGTGTAGCTGAAGTTCAGGGACGAGTCCCAGACGAGGCTTCCTTTTCCGTTGGCCTTGGAACCGTTAGCGATAACAGATTTCGCACCCTCGTATCTTGGCGTGAGATTAAATCCGTAGCGCGCTTTTGATCTCCACGGAATATATCCAACACCACCGGTGGCACTCGTTCCCCAGAAACTTCCGACTTCGGTTTTCTGGTTTTGCGTTTCAAAAGTCCGCGCGAAGGAGCGGTGAACTTCCGAGCTGTACAGAAAATCCCATTCCTTGAAATTCTTGATTCCGAAAATTCCCACACTCGACTGATACGTACCAGTTCCGCGGGCATCGACGGAAAAATTTGAGCGCGCGTCGTACTGGGATTTTGCCGTCGGAATATTGAGGGTGTTAAAAACCCAGATGCGCTCGAGCGGAAGAATTTTATAGGCGTGAGAAAGTCCCAGGTCATTCCATCCGGAGGAATTGGAATTATCACCGTTAAAGTCTCTGGAGCGGTTCTGGTATTTGACGGAAATGCCTGTCTGGTAGCGCGGATTCCATCCGTAGGCGAGATCGAGTTTCGCGAGATTGATCACGTCGCGGTTGTTCGCTCTCCGGAAAACACTTTTTCCATTGGCATCGACGTCGCCGATCACGCGGCTCTGGGAAAGAGTCACGGTTTCCTGCCAGCTCGACGGCAGGATCATGAGATTCGAGACACTCGTATTGGAGACGCAGCAGGAAGCGGCGAGGAGCCTGCCGCTTGAGAGAATGAGGAGAAGACTAAAGAGAAACAGAAACGACTGTTTCATCAAAAACCTGGCTTCCGTCTTTCAGCTGAAACTTGATTTCCCATTTTCCGCCCATGATGAACTGGACTTCAGAGATTTCGTATTCGCCGTCGCCGGTGTTTGTGAGTTTGACTGGGGCGGAACCATGTCCCATCGCCGGCATCCACAGAAAGACGTTCAGAGTCTTCGGAAGGTTCTGATAAGGTCCGTTCATCGAACCCTGGTCTTTGTTCCAGGTCTTCATCAAGAACTTCGAAGCTCCTAGGCGCGGGCCTTCTTGCCAGGAGATGATGAAAGAGAAATTGGTTTTGGAAAACTTCAGCACTTCGCTTTCCGAAAGCTGCGGATTCGAGATGAAGTTTTTTCCTTCCATCACGTGGTTAAAGAGGGGAGATTCTCCACACGAAGTCAGGAGGACTAAAAGAAGTAGCGAAAGTAGTTTTTTCATGGAGATAACTTACGACGGCCGAAACTTATTGTGAAGTTACGAAGTGGCCCTTTTCAGGCCCAAGGATGTGTGGAGGATGACTCGTAGCTTGTAAAATCTTCAAACCTGTCTTGGCAATTCCAGATTTGGGGTATAACAGGCCTACTTTTTTTAAAATTAACCTGGAGCCCCTATGAAATCACTCATGGCATTCGTTCTTCTCATCGCGTCTCTTTCTTCCTTCGCCGGAACTCAGGAAGTTCTTCAGGCGATTGCCGATAACGCCAACGTCGGAAACGGAGACGCGGAAGTTTCGAAAAAATCTTTCACCGCCGCGGAAGGATCAAAGCTCATTAAATACTGGAAAGGGCGCTGGGATAATTGCACATTCTCAAAACCTTATACGTCTAATAAAGCTGCCTTCAATGCTGTGAAGGAATATGGCTTTGATGAAGACACAGCGAAGGCCCTCGCGAAACTCGAGAAGTCCGGAAAGATCGCCAAGGTTTTTGGCTTTGAAACAGATCATGACATCGCGTGCTCACAGATGTGGATAAACGTCTACACAACTGACGGTTACGCGCTTGAGATCTGGTACGGAATGGGTGATTAAGAAAGTTTCCTCAGCACAAGCCACGCCACAAGGGCACCTGTCAGTTCGGCGATGAGAAATCCCGGATAGTGCGCAGGTGCCATGCCTCCGAAAGTCTCCGTGAATAACCTCGCAAAAGTCACCGCTGGATTGGCAAATGACGTCGACGACGTAAACCAGTAGGCCGACGTGATGTAGGCCGCGACACTGATCGGCGCAAGCTCCACATGCTTTTTCCCCGCCAGCGCCACGACGCAGATGAGACCAAACGTTGCTATTCCTTCTGAAAAGAGAAGATGGGCACCTGATCGCTCGATGGTCGAGACTTCAAATGTTGTGTGATGGAACATGAGGTGAACGAAAATTACACCGACATACGCCCCCAGCATCTGGGCCGACACGTAAGAGACAAATTCCCTGAGAGTCAGTCGTTTCCAGAGCATCTCCACCAGACTCACCACGGGATTCATGTGAGATCCGGAAATCGGACCCAGACACTGGATGAGAACAAAAAGCCCGGCACCGGTTGCCAGGGAATTGGCGAGAAGAGCGAATCCCACGTGTCCCTGGAAAAGATTCTGCGCCATGGTTCCCGATCCCAGGACAATCATCACGAGGAAAGCAGTTCCCAGGAATTCAGAGAGAAATTTTTTCGTCACAGTTCTTCTCCTAAGAGGGCCGGAAGTTTTTTAATCGCCTTTTCAATTTCATCGCGGACCCGGCGATAATTCTCGAGAATTTCTTCTTCGTCTTTCATGTCCCGCGTGAGTGCCGGAGGATCCTGGAAACTTTTGTGAACGATTTTTCCACCGGGAAAATAGGGGCAGGACTCTTTCGCGGCATCACAAACGGTCACGACAAAATTCATGGGAACCGGAGGCAGCTCAGCCGTGGTTTTCGAGAAATGCGACGACAAATCTATGCCCACTTCCTTCATCACTTTGACGGCGCGATCATTCATGCCATGTTTTTTTGTTCCGGCCGAATAAACGTCGAAGATGTGACCCCAGTGCTTGCGGCAAAATCCTTCGGCCATCTGAGAGCGGCAGGAGTTCCCCGTGCAGAGGAACATGATCGTTCTTTTCATGTTTCTATTATGGCCATTTATTGAATAGTTGTGAAAATTATTTCTAGCGCTCTTCTTTCAGGCAGACTCCGAAGTAACCGTTCCCGGCCTTCGTTCTGCCTTCCGCTTTCAGCGGAACCTGCGAGAAAATTCCGGATGTCGCTGAACCAAACGGTATCCGGAATGCCTGACTCATCGCCGATTGAATCCCGCTATTGATCGCACTCGTGATTTGTCCGCGGATGATCGGATCCTGAAGAAGACCAGTCTCAGAACCGCGCGCGCGGGTCCAGCTGTTCCTTGGCTGATCGATGCAGAAATCCCCGTTGAAGCAGGCCTTCGGAATAAAGTTGAGACTCACGTTGAAGTCGCCGCCAAGAGTGGCGCCGAAAATTCCGAAAGGAAGGATGTCGGCCCGACAACCTTTGAGTTTGATGTCCGTGGCGTAACGTTTGGTTCCCGGAACAAACTTGAGCTGCGGAGGCGCGATCAAAGTACAGCTGATGGAGTCTGTCGGAAGAACGCAGTCCACACCTTTTCCGCTTGAACAGATCCGGCCATTTTCCCAGAGGGATCTCAGGACCCGGTTGAACTCATTCATATCGGCGAA
>CANGAC010000054.1 GCA_947451425.1 Bacteriovoracaceae bacterium
ATTATTCCAGGTTCAGGGCCTGTTCTCTGATCTTTTCTAATTGTACTTTCATCTCAACTACATGGGAGGAAATTTCCGGATGGGCAGATTTTGATCCGAGCGTATTCGTCTCGCGACCCAGTTCCTGCAGGAGAAAGTCGATCTGACGGCCGATTTCCCCGGTGGAATTGAGTGTCGCCCGCAATTTCTGCAGGTGGATCTTTGCCCGATTAATTTCCTCGTCTACATCTAACTTCTCTAAATAAAAGACGATTTCCTGGAGGAAACGGCCTTCATCGACCTGGATATCCTTGAGCTTTTCATGAAATTTCTGTGTCAGCTTCTCGCGGAGGATTTCCGGGTAATCCCCTTTCATCTTCTCTACGTTTTTCAGGCGTTCTTCGTAGACCGCCAGGTGCTCGAGAAGTTTTGAAACAAGCTTCCCCCCTTCCTGCGCACGGCTCTCTTTCAGGGCCTTGATCGCGGCGTCGATGGATTTCTGCATGAGCGGAAGCATTTCCTTTTCGCGCTCGCCATCATCGTCTAAAGAAAAATCCGATCTTAAAAATTCTGTCGGAGAGACAGTGAAAGTTGTTCCGGTTTTTGTGAACACCGGCTTCATGAGATTGATGAAGGCTTCAACTTTCTTCGGATCAACCTGAAAATTCACGTCACCCTTGTCGACTTTCTTGTATGAGACACTCACATCAAAAGAGCCACGGCGGAATTCATTATCAAGCTTTGAGCGTAATTCGAGTTCCTGGGAATTAAAGAGCGAGGACATTCTGAACTTGAAATCTTTGAAGCGGTTATTCACCGTCTTGATCTCAGACGTGATGGTGAAACTCTCACCCTGAGCTTCTCCCTTACCAAATCCAGTCATCGAATAAACGGGCATGCTATTCCTTATCGTCGACAATGATGGTGGAATTTCCCATCTGCCGGAATTTTTCAAAACGGTTTTGCATCATGAGATCTGTGTCTACGGTCTGAAGCTGAGAGAGTGATGCCTGGATCGCCTCTTTCACTTTCTGGATCGCCTGGTCTGGATAGCGGTGCGCTCCCCCGGCAGGTTCCTTGATCACGGCATCAATCACTTTGAGTTCAAGTGCTTTGTTTGGAGACAGCTGAAGTGAGTTCGCTGCGGTCTCGGCCATTTTCGGATCTGACCAGAGAATCGATGCGCATGATTCTGGAGAGATCACAGAGTAAACTGAGTACTCCATCATATAAACTTTATCGGCCACGGCAATCCCGAGAGCTCCGCCCGATCCGCCTTCACCAATGATGATGGAGATAATCGGAGACTTGATGTTGAACATTTCTTCAATGTTCTGAGCGATCGCGAGGGCCTGGCCTCGCTCTTCCGCACCGATCCCCGGGTACGCACCCGGAGTGTCGACGAAAGTGATGACCGGAATATTGAACTGCGATGCCAGTTGCATGACTCTCAAGGCTTTTCTGTAACCTTCAGGATTGGCCATACCGAAGTTGCGCTTAATTTTTTCCTGGGTCTTTCTGCCTTTCTCAATCCCGATCACGGCAACTTTCTGGCCGTCCATGAAACCGAATCCCGTGATCATCGACGGATCATCAGCGAATCTTCTGTCGCCGTGAACTTCATGGAAGTCAGTGACAATTTTTTCGATGTAATCGATCGAGTGCGGTCTCTGAGGATGGCGCGACAACTGCGTGCGCTCCCACGGAGAAAGTTTTTTATAAATCTCTTCGAGCATCTGATTGACCTTGGCCTCAAGGGCCGCGATCTCATGAGAAATATCGATGTTCTTGTTGGTCGTGCTACGAAGTTCGCGAATCTGATTTTCAAGCTCCGAAACCGGGCGCTCAAATTCCAGGGTAAAATCCATCCTTGCCTCTCAGGTAAGTAGGTGACATTGCGATTAAAAAGTAAGGATCAAATTACCTTTTTCAGAAGGGAAAAGCACTCTTTTTGATGCGCGTCATAGCCCGGAATACCAATCATATCCCTCTTCCGCCCAATAATCTCGCGGTCGCTGGTCGGAAAAGATGATTTTCCCTATGCGCTTGAGACTTTTGATTCCGTATTTCACGGGAATGATGAGACGGATGGGGGCCCCGTTTTCGAGGCTGAGAGGAGCTTCATTCATTTCGTAGGTCAGAACCGTCTGCTCATGGAGCATGGATTCCATGTCGATGGAGACATAGTATTCACCATCGGGAGTTTCCAGTCCAACATAGGAATAATATTTTCCATCAGGTTTTTTTCCAAGACTGTAGGCGGAAAGAAACTCAGAGAATCTCGCGCCGGCGTATGAGATCTCTTCACTCCACCCTTCGATGCAGCGGAATTCTGTTGAAGTGGAAATTTTGGGAAGGGCCTTGAAGGCACCGAGTGGAAGCAGGACAGATTTCTCCGGACTCACGACTTCCACGGAGTATCTCTCGATATCAACCGGTGCCTGAAGCCCGATGTCACCATTTACGCGCGGAGATTTTCCCTTGAGGCTCTTTCCGGATCCCTTCGAGGCACGCTTGGCACTCCGGAGCATTTCCCAGACTTTCTGGTTCAGCACATAACCTTTGTAGAGTGGTGCCGGTGCTCCGGAAATTTTCTCGCCATCACTGATGTGGCGGAAAACTTTCCACGAGACGAAAAAAAATGAAAGAAGAAGAAGGCAGCTGATGATCGTGCGAAGCTTGTAATTATTTTTCCATTTCATAACCGGCCACCATTGCGCGGAAATTATTCCAGCCCGCTCTTGCCACCTGGATCAGGTGAAGGAAAATAAAAAGCACCAGACTCATCATGCAGAAGAAATGGATGAAGCGCGCGACTTCGTAACCACCAAGTAACGTCAAAAGAAAACTCAGGGTCACGGGTTTATAGATCGCGAGCCCACTGATGACAGCACCGATAGAGAGAAGGATCGCCGAAAAATACGCGAGTCTCTGCGCCGGATTGAATTTGCCGCTCCATTCAGGAGAAGTCCGGGAAATTTTCAGGTCAAAAAGGATGTAGCGAAAGGCATCGGGAAAAATTCTCCGGTGAGGAACGAGTTCCCGCCACTCGCCGGAGAAACAAAGATAAGAAAAATAAATCAGACCATTGATCACGAGAAGCCACATGACCGTAAAATGCCAGGCCATGCCTTCGGCGAGCCGGTGATGAAGTTCAAAAGGACCGAGATCATCCGGGATCGTGAGGTAAGGCTGATGGGCCCAGTAAATCAGGACACCACTCCAGATCATAAGAGTGAGCAGAGGAACATTCAGCCAGTGTGAAAGTCTCAGGAGGAGATGGTGTTTTTCCCTGACGATAGTCATGGGAAAACTGTAAGGAAAGAATCGGATTATGTGAAGACGCGCTTACTCCCAACCCTGAACACGGCCTGACTCGAAGTAAATGTACTTGGATGAGCCATTGTACTGGTAGAGCCATCTTTCATTTTCAAAAGAAGGATTGCCGGCGACTTCGACTCGAGCGGGTCTGCCGAGAGAGGCCATGACATCAGTCTTTGACATGCCCATCAGAACCTCAGAACGTCTGGCGGTGAGAGCAGTGGAAAGAGACGCCGGTGAACGGGCCTGTTCGACGAATCCTCTTTCCATGAGATACGAGCGGCGCTCACCTCGAGGAAGTTTCAGGTAATAGATTTTCTCTGAAACGGTCGCGAATTTCTTTTTGTATTTATTGTAAAACTCCCGGTCCTCTTCACCCTGGGAATCTTCCAGGGAACGGAGTTCAGCGCGAAGGACCTGGCCCTCGCGATCGAGGGTCTTTTCTTCTTCTGTTTTCGGCAGGCGGTTTCGTCGATAATCGTCCATCGACATCCCTGAGACTTCAGCATCTCCCCCGACAACAGGAAAATCCTCATCCGGACGGTAGAAGGTCGAGTCCTCATGTTCCATTTCAGAGAGATATGTCCTGCCACCCGGAAGATCCGCGCAGGCAGTAAAGAAGAGTAGAATTGTCGGAATAAGATAACGTGTCATAAAACCATCCTTGTTTCACATCACCCTCCTCTTTTCGGCATCGGGGCCCTGACTCTGAGAGAGAAAAATAGGGGAGGTAAGGATTGCCCTCTAAGGGAAAGGCCCAAGTAAACCGAAGAGCCAATTGATGGAATTTCTGTATAAGATCGAAAATTTCCTGAACGCACTTCTGTTTAAGCTCGGAGCTTTCCTGCTCTCGCTTATTCCCGTCAAAATCAAAGTTTATTTTTCCACGATTGATGAACGGGTCACCCGTCTCCTCGCCTTCGTGAAAAATCTTCCGGCGTTTGTGAAAGCAAAACTCCCGGGACTTAAAAGCTACGCCTTGAACTTCAGTTACAAGGAAGTTGTAGTTGAACCGCTAAAAACGGCACTCGCAAAATACAATACGGGAAAAAAAGAAAAGGCCGGACAGTTCAAGGTCATTTTCCTCGCCCCGTTTCTTCTCATGGGTCAATGGCTCCAGGGACTTTCTACCGCCCAGGCCCTTGTTCTCATGCTCTTTACCGGAGGCTCTGTGCTCTCTGGATTAAGCATTATCTCCTCGGGAAATCGCCTCATGAACGGACAGTCTGATGGCTACCGCGCACCTGCCAGCACAGAGGAAGTCAGCTACGAGAGACCAGCCTATTACAAAAAAGAAACGAAGCACTTCACACTCACGAATCTCCGCCTTCCGGTGTACATTCCGCAGGTAAATGAAATCCGCTCCGTTGATGTCGACTTCATGGCGACCATGTCGACTCGTGAAAGTAAGATCTTCCTCGAGAAGTTTGAATTCCAGCTCCGTGATCACCTCATCCTTGAGATCGAACCATCGGTAGCGAGTTTTCCTTTGACTGAAGAAGGAAAAGAAATCATCCGTCAGAAACTGAAGAGCGAAATTGAACTCTTCGTCAAAGATCACAAAGTCAGTGGCTACGTCCGGGAAATAAAAGTCGTCTATCTCCTGGCTAACTGATCAGGCTCCTCACCGTCCTCTCATTAATCTGAAGTTTCCTCGCCGTCATCGCCACATTCCCCTCACAGACGGAGAACGCTTTCTTCACGTAATCCCGCTTGTGCTGATCCAGCGAAACAATCTCAGTCTGATTCCCGATGAAGTTGAGATCGGAACTCTCAAGGAGAAGCTCCTCGTCCGCTTGATCAAAATCGAGCCGGGTAGATCTTGTGAGAACTTTCTTTTTCTCGAGGTGCCCGAAGAGTTGCCGGAGATTCCCGGGCCAGGCAAGTGTTTCATAGAACTCAATGAGTCTCACAGTCATCGTCACGTGATGTTGAAGGCAGAAGTACTGGCAGGCCTCACGGACTTTATCTCCTTCATGCCGCAAAGGCAGGAGTGTCATCGTATGCCCGGCCTTCAGACGGAAATAGAGATCGCGCCGGAATTCATTTTTTTCCACGAGCAGATGGAGCTTTTTTCCGGAAGCAAAGATCAGGCGCGTGTTTACGCTTTCCTCCTTTGTGTCCCCGACTCTGCGGAATTTTCCTGAGTCAAGAAATGTCAGAAGCTTTGTCTGAAGATCCATCGGGAGAGAATCCACTTCATCCAGAAAGAGTGTTCCGTAATTCGCTTCCTTGAGCGCTCCCTTTTTATCAGCGATCGCACCGGTAAAGGCTCCTTTCTTATGACCGAAGAGTTCACTCTCCACGAGCTGCGGATTGAACGAAGAAAGATTGAGACCCACGAAGGGCCCGCTTCTTCCGCTGCGGTCATGGATTTTTTTTGCGAGATGGGATTTTCCCGTCCCGGTTTCCCCTTCAATCAGGATGCGGAGATCTGACTGCATGAGAAATAATTCGGAAAGCATCGGATGCTCGAAATGATTTTCCGTGATGCCTTTAAGCCCCAGGGAATCAAAATTCATCCTATGCTCATCAACATAGAGACGGTCTGCTCTTTCCACGTAAGCTTCCCGGGCCGCAAGACCATTGACCCAGAAGGCCTGACCCTTCAAAGTCTTCAGTATAAATCTTCCTTCAGCGATATCTTCAAGCTCCAGCCGATAATGGAAGGGATTGACGGAAGTCTGGGGAAGCTCGACGTAGGCCAGGGAGAGATTATCCGGGCGGAAATGATGGGACACGAGATCAATCACTTTCCGGTTGAGGGTGAATTCTTTTTTCCTTCCCTGAGAGGGAAAAATGCTGCAGCTATCCCCCAGTCTTACCCCACCCTCTTCAATCTGCTTCAGCATCATTTTCCTCTGGAACATGTTCACTCCTGTTTAAAAGAGCGCTTATCTGTTAAACTGGATGAAGAAAAAAGAAAAAGCGAAGGGCGAGAGCGTGAATATACAGAAGGGAAAAGCCGAATTTCTGATGGGAATCGACAAGATCGAACAATTGCAGACCTGGCTCAATGAACATCACTTCATGAGCGGAGTTGCTTTCGTGGGAAGATCCAACGTCGGGAAATCCTCGCTGATCAATTCTCTCTTCGGTAAAAGCACCGCCCGTGTTTCCAAGACTCCCGGCCGAACCAGACAGATCAATATTTTCAGTTTTCCGGTTGAGGATAGAGAAACGAAGACGGTGAAGCAGTACTATCTCTTCGACGTACCTGGGTATGGCCACGCGGATGTTTCCAAAGAGATGTCCCGCAACTGGGGCGACCTTCTCGATATGTTCTTTCGCATGTGCTCGGAAAAAATTCTCCTCCTGAACATTCAGGACGCGCGCCATCCGCTTCAGGATTCCGACACGGCTTTCCACGATTACATCAAGGCCTTCGATCTCGAGACGTATCTCATGTTCAACAAGATCGATAAGCTCAAAACGCAGAGCGAACGCTCGAGGCTCAAGAACATCACTCCGGAGATTTACAAGAGTTTCAAATGGGTGAAGCAGATTCATTTCATCTCTGCAGAGAAAGGCGATGGTCTGAAAGAAGTGGAAGCGGCCCTCGTCACGTTCCTCAGTCGTATTCCCGACTAACACACTCAAAATGCACCGGTAATATGTTCAGGTTTCCCGAAGAAGTACGCGGGAGTTATAATGTCTGAATGCATTTGCCCCATCTCGAACTCCTCACCCCGGAAGATGAACACAGAATTGAAGAAGTTTTTTCTTCTCTTCGTGAGCGCTACAAAGATTACAAAGATCCCTGGGGATTTAACCTCGACCTTTGTGAGAAAACTGTCCGCACGATTCTTCCGCTGTATCGCTCGTATTTTAAAGTGCGGGTCTTCGGCGCAGAAAATGTTCAGGACAAACCCTACATCGTAGCTTCCAATCATACGGGACAGCTTCCGATCGACGGCGCCATGATCACTCTGGCCTTCGCGATGGAAGTTCACCCTCCGCGCGTTCTCCGCGCGATGGTGGAAAGATTCATGGCCCAGCTTCCTTTCGTCGGAGATTTTTCCGCGCAGACTGGAGCGATTCTCGGTGACCGTGGCAATTGCGAATATCTCATTGATCACGGTGAATCCATTCTCGTCTTCCCGGAAGGTGTCAGAGGGATTTCCAAGAACACTCCGGACTTCTATAAGCTCAGGACTTTTTCCCAGGGCTTTTACCGGATAGCAATCCAGAAGAAGACTCCGATTCTCCCGGTCTGTGTGATTGGCGCTGAAGAAATGTTTCCGTTTGTCTTCCACGCAAAAAAACTCGCGGACATGCTGAAGGTTCCTTCGATGCCACTCTCATTGAATTTTCTCCCCCTCCCTTCTCCGATCGACATTTACATTGGTGAAGAGATTGCGATTCCCACTCACTTTGAAGAAGAGACGCCGGAGAAAGAAGTAAAAGAGAGTGTTTTCCACATTGAGAACACCATCAGACGGATGATCGTCCATGGCCTGAAAAACAGAAGACCCTTCTTTGATCATATCCGGAAGCCGATTTCGAAATACGTCATCCGCGAGTTCCGGACCAAAGGGAACACATGAGTGCTCCCAAGAAAATTCTGCTGATCGGAATCGCCGGAGGACTCGCGCAGATGACGGCCAGGCTCATTCTCACGGAACATCCCGACTGGGAAATCCTCGGTGTCGACTCGAGGGGTGTTTCAAGAGTTCCGCAGTTAAAGGGTCTCACGCCGATGGAAATCAAATACTCCCGGGGAAATTTCGAGAACCTCTTCCGCTCGCATGACTTTGATGTCGTTTATCACCTGGGTCGCATCAGTCATTCTTCGAACTCAGATAATGTCCTCGCCAAAAGGATCGATCTCTCCGTCATGGGGACGAACCGGATTCTTGAGCTGTGTGAGAGATCGGGCGTGAAGAAAGTGATCATCCTCTCCACTTTCCACGTGTACGGAGCCTATCCGGATAATTCCATTTTTCTTAGGGAAGAAGCTCCCCTGCGCGCGTCCGTGAAACACCCGGAGCTTCGGGATGTTGTCGAGATGGATCAGATCTGCACGAACTGGATGTGGAAGAACCAGAATAACATTTCCACCGTCGTACTCCGTCCGTGCAACATCGTGGGAACGCTCATCCAGAATTCGATGACAAAATTCCTCGCGGGCCCCGTCGCACTGAAGCCGATTGACTACAATCCGTTCTTTCAGTTTATTCACGAATTCGATATGGCCCAGATTCTCTACAAGGCGCTGGAAAATCTACCGACCGGGACTTACAACGTCGCCGGGAGTGAATATATTTCTCTTCGTGAAGCACTGGATGTCGTCGGGACCAAAGGTGTTCCCTTCCCGATGATGCTCGGAGGTCCGCTCAACAGTACACTTCGGAAATTTAACATTGATGTTCCTGATTACCTTCTCGATTACCTGAAATTCTCCTGCCTCATTTCCAATTCAAAATTAAAAGAGCATCTCGGAGGGAATTTTCTGAGATTCGGTGTGAAAGAAGCTCTCGAGCTCATCAAGCTCAGATAGCTCCGAAGTCCAGATTCGGGTATTGACACCCGCTTTCCCGCTCCTTAAGATCGATGGTTTAAGGCTTCCTGGCGGAATGGTAGACGCAGTGGATTCAAAATCCACCGTTGGCAACAACGTCCGAGTTCGAGTCTCGGGGGAGCCACCAAATTTTGAAAATTGAAAAGGGTCCGTAGGGCCCTTTTTTATTCCTCGGGTCTGGTCATCTGACCCATGAACAACCAATCTCCGGACTTCACATTTCTGATGATATAAAGAAACGGCCGGTTGGCAAAGAACTCGGGCTTCGGCGTCGGCATGCTCCCCGCTCTCATGAGCGCAGCCGAAACGGCCGCAGCTTCTGTTCCCACTTCATCTACTTTGATGAAAGCCTTATGAACGACTTCCTGGATTTTTAATTCCTTGTGACCGAGATCAGAGAAATCCCCATTCACCGGCATGCCCATTTTTTCTAAGGCCGAGGTAAGATTCATCGTTCCCCAGGTGACAGTGAATTTCGGAATGTGAAGAACGATTTCTTCCGGCTTCATTGAATGAAATCTATTCTTCAGAACTGCCTGATCAAGTTTTGCGATCATGGCCGGAAGGTTGGATTCTTTCGACGGAAGAATCATGGTCATCGCCAGATCAGAATCCTTATAGGGAATATCAACCATCTGCAAATCCTTATCCTGAAGATAGGAGAAAGTTTCCCTTTTAATCATGAAATCTGTTTTTACTTTGTCAGAAGGTGAAGCAAAAAATATATCTCCGCGCGTGAAGGCCGCATCGAATTGCTCTTTCCAGGTTCCCTTGAAGTAAACGGCATTCACCAACGCCATGTGGACATTTTCCAGCATGCCGGGATTGATGAAATCTTTAATCAGTTTGTTCGTGTGATTTTCCACCCATTTGTTGATGAAGCCAGCGGCTTCAGTCGTCGGTTTGAATTTCAGAGGGGCAACTTCCGCTTCGTAGACTGAGTGAGCAAGTTTTGTGAACTTCGGAGCCGGTGGCTTGATGCCCATCTCATTCCCAGGAGCAGAATCTGTCCAGACCGCATTCGCCATCCTGAACTCGACGGTTTTCTGCTTCGTGAGAGCTTTGATTTCTTCGAGAAGTGGCGGATGCAGATCACCTTTCTGATCAGGAGAGATACCCAGGAATTTCATTCCCTGCTGACGGGTCTCGCCCTGACTGGCCTCGAAGCAGAGGGAAAGAACTATATAAAGGCTCGCCGGAGAGATGAAAACGTTGTCATTCTTCTGCGCCACCGACTTGAAAATTTTCCAGCTGAAATCATGATGGGTATTCACAATTTTTCCTTTAGGGGTCACGGCCCAGGAAGAGAAAGAGACAAGGAGAAGTAAGAGAGTGATGTTCATTTTCATAAGAAAATATCTTAAGAGGATTCGGGATTGAATGATAGACGCGGCGGATTCAATTTCCCTTTGGCCTGAGATTTGGTAACCTCGGAAGAAAGCATATCAATTCGGACAGGAGATTTTATGATCACGTCTCTCTACACTGGTCTCTTAGGCCTCTTGTTCTTCCTCATCTCCATCGAAACGATCAAGGCCCGGCGGTCGCAAAAAATTTCTCTCGGGGCAGGTTCCAATAATGAGATCCAGCATCTCGTCGCCGCTCACTCAAACTTTTCCTCCTACGCCGGCTTCTTTCTCGTGGCCTTCGCCCTCGTCGAATACTCCCGCCAGTTTCCGATGTGGCTCCTGCATGTTTTTGGTGTGGTTTTCTTTCTGGGAAGAGTTCTTCATTTTCTTTCAATGAGAACTTCGAAGATGGATTTCGGGAAAAGAACGGCAGGAATGCTGATGACGTTATTCCCTCTGATTTTCATATCGCTCATGAATGTCTGGATTTACGTGATCAGTCTGAAATAATTTCTAATAGATGAACGCGGAATCTTCCGCGTTTTCTGATCTCCTCATCTGTAAGATCAGCTTTTTTCACGGTGATCGTGATCTCATTGTAAAAGCTAAGCAAATCTAAGGAGAGAGGAATTTCTCCTTCCGAAGCACCGAGGCTTTTTCCATTGAGAGCAATGGAGTAAGAATTTTCACTGACGAGAGACTTCAGCTTCGGATTTTTTCCGATGCTCGCCTGGAGAAAATAGGCCTTAAAACTGACTCCGTAAGATACCCGCTGGAGATAAGGATCCGTGTAAACCGGATGGATAAGATGCTTTTTTGACAAGAGGCAGTTTCGCTCTTCCAGCAGGTTCAATCTTTTTTCCAGACTGACAGTGATTGTCTTCCGCGCCTCTTCCCGTAAATACTCTTCGAGAAAAGTGGGAGGAAGGAAGAAGTTCTGTTTCGATTCCAGCGCCGGAATTCCTGGATAAGACACATGATCAAAAAGATTTTCCAAAAGTAAGGGAGAGGCTCCAGAAAAAATTGCTGTGTAGAGTGTTGAGACGAAGTTCCGGTAATCGACATTCTCACCCAGTCCCTTTATCTTTTTCAGATGTTCGAGTGAAAGCTTAAATTGTCCGAAGCCATAACAATGAAAGAAGGCGCGTTTTCGTGCTTTCTGTTCCAGCAAATGATTTTCCGGAACCGGGATGCTCTTTGCACTTAAACTTCCCGCGAGCTTATAGAGGGCCTTGCGGGTAAGGTGGCAGTAATCAAGATAGAGTTCATCATGGGCTAAACCCATCTCTTCCACCTGGACTACTTCGACCTGATACTTCTTCGCCAGGTTGAGCATCATTTTTTTTGTTTCATGAGTAATCCTCGGCGAGAGGGCCTCGAGACCAATGGTCTCCTGAAGCGCAGGCCATCCGGTGAAATTAAATCCAGGGACAATGACCTGAAGATTTGTGTTCATCTGAAAGAGCCATTCCAGCGTCTCCGGATTCTCACCTTTTCCGGTCATGTCATTGTTGCCGGCAAAGAGAATGACCCCTTCCGGAGAAAGCTTTTCCAGGAGAGGACGAAACTTCAGGACATCTCCGAAAGGAAGATCCACGCGGGAAAGATCAATCACATCATGATCCGGATAAAACTCCCGGAGGATATCCGCGAATGTCAGTTCCGGCCGGTAAAAATATCCTGATGCCACAGACTCACCCACGAGGACAAGGAGTGACCTTGATCTTTGAATTTTTACGTCTTCAAAGTTCCAGCGCCATTTTGCACTCTCAACCTGTGTGATAGTGAGGAGTCCCTCTTGAACGGTGAGCTCCGGAGGTGTGACAGTTTGCTCGGTGAAATAGTTCTTCATCAGACAAACTCATAACTGGATTTGAAGATCGAAAGAACAGGTGCTTTGACATTCAGCCTGTAGGCTTCAAGAAATCTCTGGGGAATTGATTCTTTTCTGAGCATTCTCCCTTCCAGGATGAGCCAGTCGATTTCGGTCCGCAGAAACACATCGACGGCTTCTTCTTCTGTCATAACGATGGGCTCACCGTTCATGTTAAAGGAAGTGTTGATGAGAACCGGGACCCCCGAGAGAGAACCGAATTTTAAAAGAAGCTCGTTCAGCCATTGATTCTGCTCTTTCACCAGGACCTGGACTCTTGCGGTGCCATCGACATTCTCCACTCCGCGAAGGAGAGATCTTTTCGTCTCTCGTACCGGATAAGTTTTTGACATGAGAAGATTTTCTTCCTTCATCTCAAAATACTCATGAGCAAATTCGCGGGGAACAATGGGTGCAAAGGGCCGGTAATCTTCGCGCTTTTTAATCTTGAGATTCAGAAGATCCTTTATCCCCGGAAAGCCCGGATGAGCGAGAAGCGACCGATTGCCAAGTGCACGGTCACCAAACTCCATTCGACCCCGGCACACGGCCACGATCTTCCCGTCGGTAAGCTCTCTTGCGATTTGCGTCTGATCTTCCGGGATGAAATATTTCTCGAGGTCACCAAGATTGTCTTTCGAAAGTGCTGGTCCCCAGTAAGGAACAGTCCGTGAGCTGAGTGCCGGAATAATCTCTTTCTTCTCACGAAGTCCCAGGACACACGCTCCAATCGCACTCCCGGAATCATTCGGAGCCGCAGGGATGAAGAGTTCCCCGATCTCAGGGAGAGAACTTAGTTTCTGGTTAGCGAGACTATTGTGAGCAACTCCTCCGGAAAAAACTAATCTCTTCGAGCCAGCCGGAAAGGCCTGGCGAACGAGTGAATGGAGTTCTTCCTCGAGGAGCATCTGAAGGCTTGCCGCAATGTTTCTGTGAGATTCGAAGATGGGCCCGCCGGGAGTCCGTGGCGGAACACCGAAGAGGTGACTCAGTTTTTCCGGAGAAAGGCATTCTGTTTTTAATTTTAATTCGCAACCGGATGAGAGAATCAATTCCTTTTTCATCGCATCCACGAAAAGATTCTTTCCATGGGCGGCCAGACCCATAACCTTAAACTCTTCATCATTCACACTGAATCCAAGAAAGGCCGTTACGGAAGAATACAAAAGGCCCAGGGAATGCGGATACTCGACGTTTCCCTTCTTGAAAATTCCGGACTGGTCGAAATGTCCCCAAGTGATGGTTTCTAATTCTCCCACTCCGTCGACCGAGAGAAAATCTCCCGCTTCCCATGTTGACTGGTAAATCGCGTTCGCCACATGGGAAAGATGGTGATTGGCATAGTGAACTTCGCCCATATAGCCCAGGTAATGGGAGAGATTGAGTTTCACCGCTAAAAATTTCTTCTGTGCTTTTTCGACTTCTTCAGGAGTGAGGTTCATGGAAAGCTGTCGCTCAAGTTTCTTCAGGGGATTTTCGTAGTAGCAAATAAGACCGATATCCCGGATGGTGATATTCTCAGCGAGGAGGATTTTTCGGATGGAATTGACGGGAAAGGAACCATCGCCTTTTTTTCGCGTCACTCTTTCTTCCTGGAGTGCTGAGACCAGCACTCCGTCCCGAAACAGACAGCAGGAAGAGTTGTGATAGAAAGCGGAGATTCCGAGCGTGTACATTCTTTATTTCAGCGTTTCTTCAAAGAATGACTTCATTTCCTTCATCGCGCGGTTTGTGGAAACTTCGTTGTACGCAGCACCGGCCTTGGGATCACTGCCGGCCTTGGGATTCGTGAAGGAATGAACGGTATTGCCGTAAGATATGAATTGCCAGTCAGCGCCGGCCTGTCTCATTTCCGCCTGGAATTCCAAAACTTCTTTCTCCGGAACGTAGGGATCATCCCCACCGTGGAGGACGAGAATTTTCGGAGCGAATTTTGTTCCTTTCACTGGAGCATTGAGGCCACCGTGAAAACTGACGAGGGAATCAAAATCTGCGCCCGACCGGGCGAGTTCGAGGGCGACTGTTCCCCCGAAACAAAAACCAATCGCCGCCACTTTTTCTTTGTTCACTTCTTTTCTCGAGAGAAGTGTATCGAGAGCCGCCTGCGCTCTCTCGCGCATCAGTGGCCGATCCGACTTATACTTTGTGGCAGCAGCTGCTGCTTCTTTCATGTCCTTCGGGCGCGTCTCAATTCCATAAACATCAGCGGCAAAAGCAACGTAACCCATTTTGGCAAGTTCAACAGCCTTCTGCTCAGAAAACTCCCCGATGCCAAACCACTCGGGGAAAACGAGAACACCTGGACGCGGCTTCTTCACGGAAGAGTCCCATGCGAGATATCCTTCCATCTTCGCGCCATTTTTTTCATAGGCCACGCGTTCCGTTTGAATTTTCGCAAAGAGATTGGACGAGAATAGAATCAGGAGAAATGCCAGAGCTTTCATGAAAACCTGCCTTTGTTGAATATGAACTATCATCCAACAGAGGCAGGAAATTGAGAAGAGCAGTTAAGGGTTTGTTGATCTCAGTTCGTTCTGCAAAGTTCTTCCGCAAAGATAATCTCCGAGATTTTCACTCCCCCGGTTTAGGGATCCCATGAGATACTGGCGGGTTGAACCCTGAACCGTGCCGTAGGGAATGACGGGGAAGCTCAGACTGAACCCCTCATAACGAAGTGAGCCCTGGCTTCCCACCGTTCCTGCAGTTGGTGTCGAGACTGTATAGGTCGCGGAATTAGTGGGAGGAGTTCCATCTGTGGAATTGACGCGAACTCTATTGCGGGTTGTATCAAATTCCAGAAGATCTCCCACTTTTCGGGCCGACCATTCGTACTGGAAATTACTTCCTTCAACGGGAGTTGCTAACCGGCACCGCACTGTGAAGCGGGAATTTTCTTCCTCGTTCTGAGAGGCAGGTTGCTCCGCCTGTGTCGGAGAATCGGCATGATTGTCGTTGTCACTTCCGCAAGCCGTGAGAAGAAGAAAGCACATGGGGACGAGAAGAAAATTTTTCATCGGAACTCCTTTTAACGGAAAAGGAAGTAGCAATGAGTGGGCCATAATCCAAAATGCTGGTAAACTTATTCCCAATGTTCCATATCATTTTTTTCCTCATTTTTTCTTTTTCTGCCCGGGCCGCCGGGAAAGACATCTGTGACATTCTCGATCTGCCGAATTGCTCCGGGGTTTCCAAACAGAATCGCCGGACGAGTAATCTTTCCCTTCCCAGTCCGGCCACTGCCGCGAATCTCAACCCCGCGAACGTGTCCGTCGACCGAGGCTTCGGAGGTGAGGTCCTTCTTCAGCCGAATAACAGTCCTCAGTTCAACCTCGTAAGCGGAAGTGGCCGCTTCGGAGGAGCACTCATCAGTCCGACTCTGGAGAACAGTTTCTTCGGCGTGCGTTCACCGGAACTCGATGAAAATTTCCTGGAACGGAACCAGGACAAGAAGCGCTTTGATCCGAAGAAGCTTAACTTCGCCTTAGCGGGAAGAATCGTCCGGCAAAAAAATTACGGTCTCGACTTCGGGATCCTGGTCAAGCGCCACTCTGAGGTAAAAAAAATCCGCTGGGGTCTAGGACTCTCGGGTAGGGCCGGTCCGTTTACGTTCGGAGCTTCTCAGTACAAGGATGACTTCTGGATTGATTATAAGCACACGAAGATCGCCGGTACGTCGATTCCCTACAGCACAATCACTGGCATGGATAGTTACTCTGAATCTTATCGTGTGACGACGGTTTCGGCCGGGGTTAAACTCTGGAACCTCTCGCTGGACGCCGGTGAAATTTACACGGACAAGTATAAGTTCACGAAGGATACGGCGAAGGTCCGGA
>CANGAC010000055.1 GCA_947451425.1 Bacteriovoracaceae bacterium
CAATGGCAGACATCTTACTTGGCCTTCTTCGCGATCGGAGTTACCGCGCGGGCAGAAAGCTTAATTTTCCCGAAACGATCCACTTCGAGAACTTTCACGTCGATCTGCTGACCTTCAGTGAGGTAATCATTCGGATCATTCACGCGCTCATCAGCGATTTCAGAAACGTGGACCAGACCGGCAAGGCCGGCAACGATGTCAACGAACGCTCCGTACTCTTTGATCGTCACAACAGTCCCTTTATAGACGGCACCGATCTTAGGACCATTGAGCTGCATTTCTGCCAGCGCAATCACTTCGTCGATCTTCTGAACGTCTACGCCGAGAACTTTAACTGTTCCGTCTTCCTGAACATCCATCGTGACTTTGAAGCCTTCCTGGAGAGCTTTGATGTTTTTTCCACCAGGACCGATGAGAGCACCGATTTTATCAGAAGGGATTTTGAACATTTTAATTTGCGGAACACCAGCTTTGAACGATGGACGGTGACTGGAGATCGTCTTCGCCATTTCGCCAAGGATATGAGTCCGTGCTGTCTTCGCCTGCTCGAGAGCTTCTTTGAAGATCTGCTCAGAGATACCAGCAATTTTCATGTCCATCTGGATCGCAGTGATTCCGTCTTTCGTTCCGGCAAGTTTGAAGTCCATGTCCCCGAGGTGATCTTCATCACCAAGGATGTCAGTGAGGATCTTATACTTCTCGCCCTCTTTAATAAGTCCCATCGCGATTCCCGCAACAGGTCCCTTAAGAGGAACACCGGCGTCCTGAAGCGCCATAGATCCTGAACAAACAGAACCCATAGAAGATGAACCGTTTGATTCAAGAACTTCACAAGCTACGCGGACGGTATAAGGAAAGTCAGCCTGAGCAGGAAGGGCTTTTTTAAGAGCGCGTTCAGCGAGGTTACCGTGACCAACTTCACGACGGCCAACACCTCTGTAGCCACGAGCTTCACCGACCGAGAACGGCTGCATCGCATAGTGGAGATAGAATTTATCGTAACCCACACCGTGGATAGAATCGTACATCTGCTCGCCTTCTTTACCACCGATAGTAACGGCAGCGATAACCTGCGTTTCTCCGCGAGTGAAGAGTGCTGAACCGTGAACACCAGCGAGAACAGAAGTTTCTGTTTCGATCTCACGTACTTTAGAAACCGGACGGCCGGCAATACGCTTTTCCTCGTTGAGGATATCAGCGCGCATAAGTTTATAGAGAACTTCATCAGTCACTTTCGCAGCTTCTTTTCCGAAGTCAGAAGTTTCAGTGAGACCGAACTTCGCTGGATTTGCCTTGAGCGCTTCTTTGATGTGTTTTTTGAACGCAGAAGTTGCGTTCGAGCGATCCTGTTTCACGTTGATCGCGAGAACCTTGCGGGCCTCACCAGTGAAATCTTTGAACGCTTCAGTCATAAGAGTAGCGTTGGGAGTTGCTGGAGTGAACTCGCGCTTCTTGTGGCCAACTTCTTTTACCATCGTCTCAACGAGCTTACAGAACTCTTTGATGTTCTTGTGACCGAAGAAGATCGCTTCAAGCATATCTGCTTCAGAAACTTCATTCGCTTCACCTTCCACCATGAGAACTGCTTCCGAAGAACCAGCAACGAGGAGTTCAAGGTTAGAAGACTTGAAATCTTCTTTTGAAGGATTGAGAGTGAGTTTCCCGTCGATCTTCCCGACTTTCGCAAATCCAAGTGGGCCATTGAATGGAACATCTGAAATCGAGATCGCAGCAGAAGTCCCGAGACCCGCGAGAACTTCCGGATCGCCAGTTCCCATAGAGAGAACCTGGGCCGTCACGATTGTCTCGTACATGAAGCCTTCAGGGAAAAGCGGACGAAGAGGTCTGTCGATGAGTCTCATGATGAGGATCTCAGCGTTGGAAGGGCGGCTTTCGCGCTTCATGAATCCACCGAGGAATTTCCCGGCAGCGTAGAACTTCTCTTTATAATCGACCATGAGCGGGAAGAAATCCTGCCCGTCATTTACTTCTTTCGCGCACATGAGGGTCACGAGAACCTGAGTTCCTTCGCACGAAGCGAGAACTGAGGAAGTCGCTTGCTTGGCAAGGCGGCCGGTTTCGAGGACGATTTCCTTCCCACCGTAGTTCATTTTAAATTCTTTCTTGTTGTTCAACATAGCTTCTCCTAAATCGCGCACACCAAAGGGTGTGCCTATTGTGTATTGATTGATGTTTTTTTGAAGGATTTCTTGGGAGGAAAGTTTGAGAGATAAAAAGTTCTCTGAGAACGGGATCAGAAAACTATTAATCTCTTAAACACTCTTGCCACACCCGGTGGTCCTATAAAAAAAGAAGGGGGCACTTGCCCCCTTCTTCATCAAATTATTTTCTGAGGTCGAGGTCTTTGAGAACCTTCGCATAACGAGCTTCATCAGTGATGCTCAGATGCTTGAGAAGGCTTCTTCTCTTACCAATCATCTTCATGAGACCACGCATTCCTGAGTGATCTTTCTTATTTTTTTCAAAGTGCGGAGTGAGGTTTTTGATTCTCTCAGTGAGGATCGCAACCTGAACTTCAACAGAACCAGTGTTCTTGTCGTTACCACCGAATTTCTTCGTAAGTTCTTTTGATTTTTCTACTGTAATCATTTTGTCTTTCTCCTGTGCCCGAGCAACAACCGTACGTTGTAACCAAGATCACGGTAAAATTGGATGAGCTTAATTGCTTCCAACTCGTGTTAAATTATGTACTTGCAGTTTTATCTAAGAAATTCAGACATGTAAATCTTTAATTGCTCGATGAGCCGCTCTTCCACCTGACGGATCCGCTCGCGGGATACTCCGTACTGATCAGCAATACTCTGAAGACTCTCCGGAATCTCGCTAAGTAATCGTTTTTGAAAGATTTCCTGATCACGTGGCTTCAATGTTTTGATGAATTCGCCCAGATGATCCTTGAGAATCTCGAGATTCTGAATTCCTTCCAGCATGGCCTCTGGCGAATCACTTTCATCCCCTATGAGATCACCGAGAGTCTGACGCCCATTGTCTTCATCAATCGGTTTATCCAGACTCACTTCCTGACCGTGAGAAGAAAGGCGCTGGTCCATTTCGATGACAGATTTCTCCGAGACACCAAGATTTTCTGAAAGAAGTTTTACATCAGGGGCAATGCCCATCGACATCAGGCGCTGCTTTTCGCGCATGAGGTTGTAGAAAAGTTTTTTCTGTTCCTGGGTCGTCCCGATTTTCACGAGGCGGAAATTATCCAGGATAAATTTCAGGATGTAGGAACGGATCCACCAGCTCGCGTAGTAGGAAAGCTTAGCTCCCTTGGAGGGATCGTATTTTGAGACGGCCTTCATGAGACCGATGTTCCCTTCCTGAATGAGATCCATGATGTTCTTAGCAGCGTTCCGGTACTCGAAGGCAATCTTCACGACGAGGCGGAGATTAGCGAGAACGAGTTTTTTGGCGACATCAATGTCACCAGTTCTGAGAAGCTCGGCGGTGAGTTCTTTTTCTTCCTCTGGAGTCAGAAGTTTGTGCCGGGAAATTTCTTTCAGATAAACCTGAAGGGGATCCTGGACTTTAAGATCGGTGGATTTTTTTAAGACGGGAAGAGTCGTTGCCAGATCGCGCTCGGAAACTTCAACGTGATGAGCGGGTGCGAAGAATTCCTCTTCGTCCTCTTCATCGTGCTTCACTTCAATGACATCGTCTTTTTTCTTCGGAGATTTTTTTTTCTCCGGGGCGACGACTTCAGGGGTAACAGTACCCTGAGCTTTTTTCTTGGCCATAATGGGAAGATGGTAACGGTTATGCGGGAGTCAAGTCTAGAGGTTAAGTTTCGTAGCACCCCGGGCGACCTGGGCACGGTAACGCACATAACTCAAAGCGAAGATGCCGTAGCTGAACTTCACGGGCACCGTCACCATTTCGTCCTGGTAAGACTTAAAGTAACTCCCTTTGTAGGTGAGAACTTGTCCCAGTAATTCTTCAGCAATGAGACGGGAAAAATCATCGTTCCAGAGTTTCTGTGTGAATAGTTTCTCTTTAGTCTTTAGCTGAAGATCGATGTAGCGGGCGACGTCGGCCCGGAAAGCTTTCTCCCCCTCTACATCGAGTTTTTCTGCGATGGCGTTGTATCTCGTGATGAGGGAATGGAGCCAGTTTTTGGATAACTTAAAGTCAAAGCTCATGCCGATTTTATCGTTGTCTTTCATGATCCGGTCCATTTCTCCGAGAGTCACATGAAAATCCAGCCGGAAGCCGTCGAGTCCAAGGTCGGCAAGATTTCTTCTCGGATGTGCTTTCACGCGGAGAGATTCCTCGAACATAAGATCCCGGGAAAATGTTCCGAGCACGTCGCGCGACCATTTGGTCCAGCGCTCATCGACACTGCTCTTCACAACGAACGGGATGTCGGAATATTTTCTTGCTCCCATAAAGGGGTCCGGAACTCCGGTCATAAGCGAGAGAAAAAAATTCGTTTCAAAGATCGGATCTTCCAGTTCCTGGGCCTTGATCCAGGTCTTCACTTCGGGAATGGTTTTTTTCGCGTCGTAATCAGCGAAGCGGAAATCCTGGCAGTAAAGTTTTGTGAGATCAGTCAGCACTCCGGTTGATCCGGTGGAAAGCGGAAAGTCTTTGATGAAATCTTCTTTGGTCGTCTGGCGGCAGATGAGATCTTTGCAGACGACTCTCACCACTCCCGGGGCATCTTTTACTGAGGCAAAGTCTTTGGCCTTTTCGTCCCAGACTTTTCCGATGCCGGCCATGTTGATGGAGACCATGTTCATGATGAAGGGATTTTTCAGATAAGGCGGAAGCAGGCGGAAGTCATCAACGTTTCCTCCCCAGGAACAGAACGCGCGGAAGTTTCTCAGAGCGAACTGAAGTTCCTGAGACCGGGTCTCGGAACTCGAACTGTTGGATTTGAATGCGTCTGTCGCGTAAGCGGACATATTGATATCCGGAATGATTCCCGGCTCCGGATTCTGGTAATAGTAGGCAAGAGACTTCCGGATGGTCTTGAGTGACATCACGGTCACGTTTTCAGAGCAGTAGTTTGTCACAATGTTAGAAACAAGATTTCCGTATTCTGCTTCTCCCAGCTGGAGCAGCTTTCCGTAAGCACCAATGGCCTTGATCGTGCGATCCAGCCCGATGTACTGGAGGGCGGAAACCACGGAACGCTTGGCCTGGATTTCTCGCCACTTCGTCGAATAGGAAATGGGCCCGGTGTTCGTGCAGCTATCGAAGTAGACTCCCCCACTGAGAACGGTCTGATACCATTTGAGCTTCTGATGCTCGTGGTTCTGAGAAGGATCGAGCTTCATGTCCGAGAATACCAAAGCGAGCGGATCATTCTGAATTTCTTTCTGGGCCTCACCCAATAGGATACCCTCCACTGGTGCCAGTGCGAGAGTTACCAGGGGCCAAAGCCCGATCAATAAGCTCAGAAGATATCTCTTCATATGTAAACTTATCGGAGAAAAATTCGATAGGTTTATATATGAAATTCCTTCTGGCCTTAATCCTCCTTATCCCGGCAGCCCATGCCCAGCAAAAGCTCATCCAGGGTGATTTGTACTCTAACCGTGGAACCTATGAGCCCCTGACGAATGTGTTCTCCCAGGAAGAACTTAACCGTGTTCTGTTTTCTGACAGTCGCCTGTATCAGGAAGAATTAAAAAAGGTGAAGTACTTCATCGTTAACGGTGAACTTCAGCTCGCGAAAGTCTTTCTCCAGAAGCTTACTTTTGGCCAGCTGAAACTGAAACCCATCACCTACCGCTACCTCGGAATGATTGCTTTTATCGAGGGAGAATACGCAAAAAGCCTCAACTATCTGAGCTACGGAGAACTGAAAAATCCTCCGAACTTTGCCCGAGTCTGCGGCATCATTGTTCTGGATAAAATCGTCCTGAGTGATGTGAACGACCTTCAGAAAACCTGGGACAGATGCCGGGTTGAAGCAATGAAAGACATAAACGTCACGAACTACGTCTGGCTTGATACCCTCGTGAAACTCAAACTCAATCCCGTCCAAGGCATTACCAAAGATCCGTTCTTAAAGCTCACTCTGAGGGCCTTTGGAACGGAAGATCTGAAGATCATCCTGAAACTCGCGTTGTATCTCAATCAGGAAAGTCTCGTGGTCGATCAGATTCCCGATCTGACGACAGAGCAGCTTCAGGATCCGGATCTCCGGGAACTCGCGGGTCACATTTTTTTCCGCTCGGGGAAATTTGCCAACGCCTACAAATTCATCGAAGACATCAAGTCACCCAACGCCGAGAATATCAAAGGGAATCTTTACGTTCTCCGGGACAAATATGAAATTGCCTACGCCCAGTTCAAGCTCGCTCTCCAGGAAAAACAAAACTCGCAGAATGCCCTGGAGCGTTTAGTTCCCCTGGCATGGCTTCTCGGAGACTGGAAGGGCGGCATGGAATACTCACAGCGACTCATTACCAGAAGTGGCAATGAGGCCAATAAGCAGACGATCATGGCAGCATTTTTTACCCAGGCCGGAAGATACAACAGGGCCAGAAAGCTTCTCACGGAGATCAAAATTCGCTCGCGCCGCGGAGGCTCTCTGGAGGTCAACCAGATCGGAAGTTTTGTCGCCCTCATGGAAAATAATCGCGATGAACTGAAAGAGACCTCGACAAAAAGTTGCGAGCTGGGCGACATGGTCAATTGCTGGGTGCTGTTTCAGATGTACCAATGGGAGAGCTTTCCCCTTGTCGTCAGACGCGGCGACGATATCCCGCAAAAAGAAGAATGGAAAACGCTGACTCAAGGAAGCGTTTCCGGTAAACTGACCGAGCCGACTTACGTTTACCAACAGGACATTGAAGAGCTCGACGACAAGATGATCAAGCTCGTAAAATAGATCATGCTTCCAAAACTCATCATCCTTCATGGTCTCAATAACAACAGCTCCACATGGGATGAGTTTGAACATGTCATGAAAGCGCGCGGGTTCTCCACAGTCCGCATCACTCTCCCCGGGCACGGAAGCATCCGTGATGAAGGGAAAACTTTCGAAGAGGCCCTGAAAAATTTCGATCAGAGCATCCTTCCGCATGTTCAGGAACCTTATCTCGTTGTCGCCTATTCTCTCGGAGCGATGTTTTTTTCCAACTGGTTAATTGGCAGAAAAGACCATCTTCCGCTGAGACAGGTTCTCCTGGCACCGGCGCTGTATCTTCGTCGAGAAGGCTTCATCCGGAAAATTATCGGAGGGCTCGATTCACGGATTCCGATTCCGAGTATCGCTCCCCGGGATATCATGCTGTATAAAACTCTTTACGTGTGGGAGTACAGAAATCTCCTCGGAGGGATGAGTCGCTTCCAGAAAAATCCTGATCCGATCCAGGTGCCGACGCTCATTCTTCTGGATCCTCAGGATGAACTGATCGATGCAGAGAGACTCCGCATGGAGTGGCTGAAGAAAAATCCCAGGCATGAAGTCTTTTTTCTGAATCGTCCCCGCCAGAAATGGGGACCGTCGAATCATCACATTCTTTTTCATTCGAAGTATTTTACGAGTGCGGAATGGGAACACTACATCCTGAAGATTGAGAAGTTCCTCAAGGCGTCTTAGTTCAGACTTTTCGCCCTTCAAAATACCAGAACGAGCGAAACGCCCCCATGCGTGTCGTTTTAAGCCGGTGCTTGAACCAAACCGCATTGAGCTCAGTCTCAGAACGAAGAAAGATATGATCAGGAGTTTGTTTCCAGGCGGGGTGCTGAGGATCAGCCGTCACAATGAAGTAATGCCCACCCGGTTTAAGGACTCGGGAAAGCTCGTGCGCGGCCCTTTCTGAATCCGACAGAAGGTGCCAGACAGCAATGGAAAATGCCCCGGTTACAGACGAGGAAGGAAGAGGAAGTTCATAAGCAGAACCTCTCAGAAAATTTGCATCCGGGTAATGGAGCTTAGCTCTTCCCAGAAGAAATTCAGAAGGCTCAACTCCTGTATAAACCGTGTCGACGGGAATTTTTGAAGAGCAAACGCCCTGACCTGAGCCAATATCGACGACATCGGTAATGTCATTGTCCCAGATCCATTTATTGAGAAGAGGATAGATATCCTGCTCGCGCACGGAAGCGCCCTCTCCTTCAATCGTGGCGATCCACTCCAGGGCCGATTTCTTATCGAAGGTTTTGTCGTCCACGTCAGTGTTGAGGTTTAAACTCTTTGCCATCGAAGTGGAACACCACTTCTTTGTCTTCGTATTTGGTTTTCAGATTCACCGGTCTTCTCCAGATCGCAAAAAGATTTCTCAGTGTCTCACTGGCAAAATTCACATCCAGATCCACGCCGTAATGAATATGATTGAGGAGAAGCTCTTTTCTGTTCATGTAGTTTCCGTCTTCCACTTCAATGATGGGCTGACCGAAATTTGTGAGCTGAGAGAGAAGCTTCTGCTTGATGGCCTGGAAGTCTTTGGAATCAATTTCAAAGCGCCCAGTGCGCGGATTGTACTTATAGGTAAAGAGCTGCTGGCGCTCGCAGAAATCCGGCGTAAGGAATTCATCGATGAACGAGATATCGTTGTGGGACTTTCTCACTTCAAAGATTTTCTGCTTACCCAGGCCCAGTTTTTTATCCCAGGCGAGTTTTTCCGGCATGGAGTTGCATTCGTTATATTCTTTCCCGAACATCCCGCGGTCCCAGCGGTATTCAATGTCCCGCATGAGCTCGATGCCGACTTTATACGGATTGATGTTCTGCTTACTCATCGCCATCACACCCGCGTGTTTGTCAGCGAACTCAACGATCTCAGATGAATCAAGCGCACGCGTCGTCATGATCTTTGAGTGCCAGTATGAGGCCCAGCCCTCGTTCATGATCTTGGTCATTCGCTGCGGGAGGAAGTAATAAGCTTCTTCGCGGAGAATCCCGATGATATCGGCCTGCCACTCCTCGATCGGAGCGTATTGGATGAGATATCCGAGGACATCTTTTGTTCTGTTATTGAGCGGACGTTCCGCGGTGATCTCGTCTTCGTCTTTTTTCGGTTCGTCTTTTTTTACGTTCCGGGCCTTCGTTCTCATGAAGGACTTGAGTGCGGCCGAACGGTCATCGATCAGATACCCATCGTCTTCACTTTCCACTTTTTCCTGAACGAGCTGGTCTTTCCGGCTGCGTTTGAGCTCTGAAGTTTCAAAAAGCTCGTTGATATCCAGAAGGTTTTCGAGTGAGAGAACCTTGTCGATGAAATTTTCCACGGCATCGTGCCCGTAGCGTTCCATGTAACGACGGATTTTGGTTCCGTGGTTGGCCATGACGTCCATCATCTTGCGGTTGGTGTGTCCGAACCAGGCATTGTTCTTGAAGAAATCGTTGTGGCCATAAACGTGCGCCATCACAATTTTCTGATCGACCCAGTTATTCGCCTGAAGAAGATAGGCGTAACAAGGATTGGTATTGATCACCATCTCGTAAATTTTCTGGAGCCCGTAGGCATAGCCCTTGGAAAGCTGGTCGTAATCCATCCCGAACTTCCAATGAGGATAACGCGAGGGAAATCCACCCTGGGCAGCGAGGATATTGATCGTATCGTAATCGCAGACTTCAAAAATCTGCGGAAAGAAATCGAGTCCATACTCAATGGCGTAACCCTCGATTTCATCTTTCAAAGCTAATAATTCGCCGCTGATTGGTTTCGTGCGGTTCATCTACTTCCCTTTCCCCAGGAATTCCTTGATCGAATCGAGGATCCCTTCTTTGTTCTTGATCTTAGAAAGTGTGAGCTTCTCATTGGTCGTGCCGTACTTCGCGGTGAGGTCTTTGTAGAACTGACCTGAGCCGTAGCGCGACTCCACCTGTCCGTAACAGAAGTTATTTGAGACAGGGAGGATGACCTTATCGAGAAGGTCGAGACAAAGTTTTGTGTCGTCTGCGGACCAGTTATCACCATCAGAGAAATGGAACGGGTAAATGTTCCACTCGTTCGGATTGTAGTCTTTCTCAATGATCTCTTTACACAATGTGTACGCGGAAGAAATGAGTGTACCGCCTGACTCGCGGGTTCTGAAGAACGTATGCTCGTCCACTTCTTTGGCCGTGGCATCGTGAATGATGTAACGGATCTGGATGTCTTTGTACTGGGATTTCAGCCACAGGTTAATCCAGAAAGATTCCGTTCTCACGATTTCTTTCTGCTCATCACCCATGGAACCAGAGACGTCCATCATGTAAATGACAACCGCTGCGTTCTGCATTTCCACTTTCGTGTCGGCCGCACGGTAACGGAAATCGCGGCGGATCGGAATGACGGCCGGATTTTCCGGATCATAGGTATCCATCGAAATCTGGCGCTTCAGTGCTTGCTTGTAGGTACGACGCAGGTGACGGAGTGAATCCGGACCAGTGGTGCCGATGTTCGTGTACCGATCAACGACGGACTGGAGAGATTTTTTTCCCTTGGGCTCGATGTTCGGAAGCTCCAGCTCTTCTCCGAGAATCCTTGCGAGTTCCTCGAGCGAAAGCTCTACTTCGAGTTCCTTATTCCCCTCGCCTTCACCGGCCTCACCCTGACCAGGCTGACCGTTCGGATCCTGCTGTCCATCGACGGGATCTCCGGCCTCGCCTTTCCCCTGCCCCATTCCGCCCTGAGATTTATCTCCGAACTTGAAACGGGGAATATCGATGGAAGGCATCGGCACAGTGAACTTCTCATTCCCCTTAGGAATGATCTGGTTTCCCTGTGAAACGTATTTCCGGAGATTGTCACGGATTCTACCCTTAACAATCTTCCGGAAGCGTGCGTGGTCTCTCTTAATTGGATGGTCCAATCAAAACTCCTGAAATTAAGACTTGATCGAATCGCCTTTAGCGAAGATCGAGGCCACAAAGTTCAATGCATCTGTTGCGCAGATATCGCAGTAACCGAAGTTCTTAATGAGGCGGCTCTTCACCACTTCAATCTTCTCCTGAGTCTGCTTATCGACAACGTTTGAAATGATCGTTGTAAGTTTGATCGTGTCACGCTGATCTTCAAAAAGTTTCAGCTCGAGGGCGCGATGAAGTCTTTCGTTCATCTTGTAATCGAACTGCTTCCCTTCGATCGCCAGAGCACCGATGTAGTTCATGAGTTCGCGGCGGAAATCATCCTTCCGGGACTCAGGAATATCGATTTTCTCCTCGATCGAACGCATGAAGCGCTCATCAGCTTCTTCGAGTTTGTTGGAATACTTGTTACGGATCTTCTCTTTCTGAGTGTACGCCTTGACGTTATCCACGTAGTTCGAACAAAGAGTCTGGATTGCAGATTCGTCTACCGAGATCGCCTTCTGAACATCGTTTTTGACGATGTCTTCGTATTCCTGACGGCAAACCGCGAGCATTTCTCTGTATTGATCCAGCTGATCCGGAGAATTCACCAGTGCGTGGTGCTTAAGACCTGATTCAAGTTCATTGAAGACCATGAATGGGTTGAGGCAGCCGACGTGACCGTTTTTCACGAGAGCGTTGGAGATTTTATCCTGGATATAACGGGGAGAAATCCCTTCGAGACCTTCGCGAACGGCTTCCTTCCGGAGCTCCTTCACGTTGTCTTCGTTGTAACCCGGAAGTGTCTTACCATTATAAAGTTTCAATTTCTGAAGCTTAGTGAGATCCGATTTTTTCGGCTCTTCCAGGCGCGTGAGAATCGCCCAGGTCGAAGCCATTTCAATCGTATGAGGCGCGATGTGAATGTTCGGTATCGTCTCTTTATTATAGTCTTTCCGGTAAATTCTCGCTTCCTGATCTAGGCGCGTGATGTACGGCACATCAATTTTTACCGTACGGTCACGGAGAGCTTCCATGAACTCGTTCGACTGAAGTTTTCTGTACTCGGGCTCGTTGGTGTGACCAAGGATCACGAGATCGATGTTCGTCTGCGCGAATTTCTTCGGCTTGATCGACTGTTCCTGAGAAGCACCAAGGAGATCGTACAAGAAAGCGACATCAAGCTTCAGCATCTCGATGAACTCAACGATCCCGCGGTTGGCGATGTTAAATTCCCCGTCGAAGTTAAAGGCGCGCGGATCAGAGTCAGATCCGTAGATGGCGATCTTTCTATAGTTAATGTCACCGGTTAACTCTGTGGAATCCTGGTTCTTCTCATCTTTCGGCTGGAATGTACCAATCCCTCTTCTGTCTTTTTCAGAAAGGATCAGGCGCTTCACACGGATGTGTTTCATCACCTTGTTCCAGTCACCATTGTACTGGAGCATGTATTCGTTCAGGATAAAGCGGCAGGCAGGGTTCACTTCGCCTTTGATCTTCACTTTATACGGCGACTTGTTTGCTTTATTCAGTTCCACGAGGAATTTCTCACGAACTTCCGGAGGAAGAAGCTTCAGAGGCTCTTCATGCATCGGACTCATGAAAAGTTTTGCGCCACCGAGAATCGGAGAACCATCTTCATCAATCCACTCGTAGGTATAAAGAGCACCTTCATCCGTGCGTGAAAAATGCTCGAGACCTTTTTTCAGAAGTCTTGAGACCGACGACTTCGCTGATCCCACCGGACCGTGAAGAAGAAGAACGCGCTTCTCTGTTCCGTAGCCAAGGGCAGCCGACTGGAAGAAGTTCACCATTTTCATTAAGTGAACATCGATCCCGAAGATCGCATCTTTTCCATTTTCTATCGGATCATCAAAGAAGTGATAACGGACAACATCTTTCTTATACTCAGTGTACTGAGATGTACCGTAGCTCATGATCATGTCGTAAATTCGCTGGAAAGAATTCCGCGAGATCTTCGGATTTTTCATCACGAGATCGATGTATTCCTGAATATTTCCCTGCCAATGAAGATGGGAGAAATCTTTCGGATTGTAGTTTTGAGTAATAAACGAATTGATATCGAAACCGGCCATGATGCCTCCTGAGGTAAACCCTTTATTTTATTTTACTCTGTAAAAGTATCTTCTCCAAACGAATACCTCAAGGAGGCAAACAGTCTCCTATTCCCGAGTCAGGCTGTCGGAATCTAAATTCTGTTTGATTAAATTCCAGTCTCCCCTATGATGGAAGAAGAAACACTTTCAAGGCCTCTATGGGAATTATCAGCGCAGGTGCCACGGATATCGGGCGGAAGAGGAAAACTAACCAGGATTCCATCTGTCTCGATACGACACACAACTTCTTTGCGGTTGCCGACGGCATGGGCGGACATAATGGGGGCGACATCGCTTCTCAACTTTCCGTCAAAATCATCCCGGAATTTTTAAAGGTAAATGGAAAACTTGAGCCAGATATACTGATGAAGGAAATGATTCAGACCATCAATGAGTCGATCCTCGCCAAAGCCCAGTCCACTCCCGATCTCCAGGGAATGGGAACGACGATCTCGGCCATTCACTTCGCCGGGCCTCAACTCTTTGTCGGAAACGTGGGCGACTCCCGCGTTTACATGATCAATAATCATCACATTTATCAACTCACGCGGGACCATTCTTTTGTTCAGGAAAAACTGAATATGGGGATTTATACCCGGGAAGAAGCGTCGAAAGATCCACAGAAAAACGTTCTCGTGCGCTCCGTTGGATTTGATCCCGATGTACTGGTGGATGTTTTCCACTATCGCATCTGTAAAAATGACCTTTTCTTAATCTGCTCTGACGGGTTGCATGGAAAAGTCAGCGACGCTGACATCCTCCACATCGTAAAACAGAATATTCCTAATCCTGCTGAGGCGACAAAAGGCCAGCTTCAGGATGCCGTTCATGATCTCATTCGACAGGCAAATGAGAACGGTGGTCAGGATAATATTTCGGTGATTCTCGCCGTCGCAAAAGCTTAATCTTTCTCACGATTTATATTCCCAAATTCTCCCCTGCCGCATAAAATAATCGGCATGGATAAGTACTACACCGTGATGGTGGTCCCCGAGAAACAGAAAGGGGTCCGCACCTACCGCATTCCCACTGTGCTCTTCAAGTCACTCGCCTTCCTTCTTGTGATGCTCACGATGTTGGTGGGAGTCCTTGCGTACGACTATTGGAAAATCCTCCAGCAGGTTTACGAGAACAAACATTTATCGATTGAAAACCGCCAATTGAAAGAACAGATCCAGCTTTTCCAGATGAAGATGAACACTTTGTCGGATGACTTAAAGCGGATCAATACGTTTGAGAAAAAACTCCGCGTGATCACGGGCCTTGAGGACGTGACCACAAAGGGTGCGATCTACAAGCCGGAAAAAGAAGAAGAGACCAAAGAAAATTATCCCCTGAAGGATCTGAACTCTGCTCTTGATTTCACCATCGACGTGAACATTGAAGATCAGCCGAAGTTCAAGGAACTGAAGTCTCTCTACGATAAAAAAATCGCCGCAACTCTCGGACTCGAGCGTTCTTATCTTCTGACGAAACAATGGTCAGATCTGGCGCGCAGAAGTTTTGCGCTTTCCCAGGATTACGCCAAATTCGACTACAAGTATTACCAGGTAAAAGACGTCGTCGAGAACATCGAGAAAAACATCCACGAACTGGATCAGTTTCTCCTCGATAAAGAATCGTTTCTTTCCTCCACTCCCACAATTCTCCCCGCTGACGGATGGATCACATCTTATTTCGGACAGCGTATTTCCCCGTACCTCGGAAAGCTCAAAATGCATGAAGGCCTCGACGTTGGTGCTCCTTATGGAACCAAGGTCAACGCTCCGGCCGATGGCATTGTCACTTTTTCCGGCGAGAAAGCGGGATTCGGGAAATTCGTCCAGGTTGATCACGGTTACGGCATTGAAACTATTTATGCCCACAATCAATCTTTGCACGTCAAATCTGGACAAAAAGTAAAACGTGGTCATCTTCTATCGGCAGTAGGAAATACTGGTCATTCCACCGGGCCTCACCTTCATTATGAAGTGAGAGTGAACGGCATTGCAGTTGATCCTCTCTATTTCATCCTCGAGTAAGAAAAAGGTTTATATGTTTGATTCCATGATGAAGAAAATGTTCGGCACAAAACAGGATCGCGATATCAAAGCACTCGAGCCCACACTCATTGCCGTAAACGCGCTTGAGCCAAAATATAAAGCGATGTCAGACGCTGAACTTCAGGGCCAGACGGCGAAGTTCCGGGACATGCTCCAGAATAAGAACATGACCGTAAATGATATCCTTCCCGATGCATTTGCCGTCGTAAGAGAGGCATCAAGACGCGTTCTGAATATGCGCCACTTCGACGTTCAGATCCTCGGTGGTCTGGTTCTTCATCAGGGAAAAATCGCTGAGATGAAAACCGGGGAAGGAAAGACCCTCACGGCAACTCTCGCACTGTATCTCAACGCTCTGTCGGGCAAGGGCGCTCACCTTGTGACCGTGAACGATTACCTTGCTGCCCGCGATTCCCATGAAATGGGCCAGCTCTATAAGTGGCTGGGCCTTTCGGTGGGATGCATTCTCTCAAATATGGATGACGAAGACAGAAAAGGTGCGTACGAAGCCGACATTACTTACGGAACAAACAACGAATTTGCTTTCGATTACCTGCGCGACAACATGAAGTTTGATCTCAAGGACTATGTTCAGAGAGAGCACCACTATTGCATCGTCGATGAAGTCGATTCGATCCTGATCGACGAGGCCAGAACTCCCCTTCTCATTTCCGGTCCGTCGGAAGGCGACACCCGCCTTTATGGAGTGATCAACAAAGTCATTCCTCAGCTGGAAAAAGACAAGCACTACACGGTTGATGAAAAAGCCAAATCCGCCGTACTTACGGAAGGCGGGATCATCCGCGTTCAGGAAATTCTGAAAATCGGAAACCTTTACGATATTAAAAATATCGAAGTCCTTCACCACGTTAACCAGTCTCTCCGCGCTCACACTCTCTTCCACCTCGATGTGGACTACGTTGTTCGCGAAGGCAAGGTCATCATCGTGGATGAATTCAC
>CANGAC010000056.1 GCA_947451425.1 Bacteriovoracaceae bacterium
CTACAAAATCAGAATAAGCCTCCGCAAAGGCCCTCCCTTCCTTTTCGCCCTTATAGGAGGCAAACTTTACCCATAGTTTCCGGGGGATAAGCCCGATCACTATGGTTTTTTTTGCTGTTTCTTTATAAATTAAAAATATTTACAGATAGTTGCGATCGCACAAGTTTGTGGCATAGAAAGGTATAAGGATTTAATTTTATTGAGTGAAATTTGAAAAAGGTGACCCAAGAACCGGAACAAATTTCTCTCCAGCTCATCTGACTGATCACGACATTTCTGGCATTTACCCGGCATCCGCTTCCGCTTTTTGACCTGATTGAGCCCATTCCGGCGAGGCGTATAATGTTTGAGAGTCAACAGGCTTCCTTATAAGGACCGTTTTATGAAAAATCTCTACTCATTTCTCATTCTTATCGCACTCATGACCACATCCGCGTGGGCCCAGAAGAAAGTCGCGGTAGTGAAACTTTTGAAAGGCGAAGTGGATGTTCTCATGATGGGAAAAACCCTGAAACTCAAAGCAGAAGACTGGGTGGAAGAAGGTTCAGTTGTTAAGACCGGTGAAAAGAGTTTCGTGAAACTCATGTTCATCGATAAGTCACAAATGAACATCGGTCCGTCGTCTGAAATGAAGATTGAAAAATTCGGCGACAAAGATTCTGGTGTGATTGACCTTGTGAAAGGGAAGATCCGTTCGCAGGTGACGAAAGACTACCTCCAGATGAACAAAGACAAGTCGAAGCTCTTTATTAAGACACCAAACGCAGTCATGGGTGTGCGTGGTACGGACTTCCTGATTTCTACCAACGGACAGTCCACTTCAACTGTTCTCTTTGAAGGGGCGATCTCCTTTAACAAACTCGAAAACCGTGGTGAGACGAATTCCAACCGCCTCGAAGACATTGTTGATCGCGGTGTGAACATCCAGCCCGGAGAGTTCTCGGTTGCCGATCAGGTGCACCCACTTCCGACGGTTCCCTCCGTCCTGAACGTAGGTCAGCGCGAGGCGCTCGAGAAAAACGTGAACTTCGAATCGTCACGCACGCCAGGCAACAGTTCTGGGAGTGTCACTGAGAAATCGATCGTGCCACCCGGACTTTCAGGTCAGACCGTAAGCAACGACTCTTCGACACTCAAAACAGAAATCGCCAACGCTGCTCCTGCGGAACCGCCAAAAACCGGTGATGCGCAGGGGGTCGTCGCTGGGGACTCCATCAAGCCAACGAACGGATCATTCCTTCACATCGACTCCGGTGTGATCATCCCGCCACCTCCGGGAAGCGTGTTCGATTCCAACACGAACTCGTACATTCCGACAGCGACCGCCGGGACTGTTTCGAGCTCAGGGGACTATGTTCCACCGAAGAACGTGGAAATTACCTATGACGGAAAAATTCTTGTGGCGACCGTTGATCCGCAAAGCGGGAAGACCGTCGTGACGGAAGCTGTGAAACCTGCTCCTGTGACAACGACGGCGACGGTGATTCAGAATTACACTACCGTAATCAAGAGCGGTAGTGGTGACGGCACCCGTCTTGGAGTTGCGACCACCGGAACGGTAACGAAGTCGAACGACATCCTCGGTACACCTATTGCTCCCTCGGTCCTGGCCAATAGCCAGACGAATACGAGTGCGCCTCCGACGGCCGCGACGAGCGATAACCTGAATACTGCTGTTTCTGAAAATAAAACTACGTCTTCTGTAACCATAAACGCCGGCAACTAAAAACCGCCGGCCCTGATTAAGGACCTCAATGAAGAAATTGGCATGGATGCTGATTCTTTCAATCTCATTTGCTTTCGCTCAGGCTGATCGGCCTGAAGATTCCGCAGAGATTACCAATGCCGGATCTCAGAGTGTGTTCAAAAAAGCCGCATCGGAATTTTCCCAGGGAAAATACTCTTCGGCGATTGATGAACTTACCACGGTGGAAGCGTTCCTGGCGGGCCAGTCCAGTTCCAGAGAAAAGCTTGGTCTCGCTGCCTACTGGAAAGGTGTCTGTTATAACCGTCTCCAGAATTTTCCGAAGGCCATTGAGAGTTTTGACAAGGCCCTGAGCTATGACTTCAAGCCCGTCGACATTCATTACGAGTACGGACAGGCGCTGTTCGCCTCTGAAAAACTTCAGGAGGCCCGCCTCCAGTTCCGCGAATCCCTCAAGAGAAAGTTCAAGCGGGGAGTGTCGCTTTATTACATCGGCTACGTTTCGCGCGAACTGGGTGACAGGAAAAAAGCTGTGGCTTTTTTCAAGGCGATCGAAAAACTCCCGGAGGATGAAAAGGCGGATGTCCGCCAGGCCGCTGAGTTCCAGATCGGGGACATTTATCTCGATCAGGTAGAAAAGAGCAGAGACGCGTTCCGCTCCGTTGAAACCTACGTCATCCCTCAGTACAAAAGAGCGATTTCGATCGATCCGGAATCCAATCTCGCCAAGCCGATCCAGGAAAAGATCGTCGACCTCCAGAGAAAATATGATCTGATCATGTTCAATCTCCGGAACGGTCGTCCGACGCTGAATCCTCCGTACTTCGTCCGGGCGGCCCTTGATAACGGCTTCGACACGAACGTCACGTTTTCGCCAACGGAAACGACGGTCTCCAAGTCCAAGCAGTCGTCGATGTACACTCGCGGTGACATCATCGGTCGCTACACGTTTTATAATGGGAACTGGATGAGCATTGCTCCCGAGCTTCGCTTTAACTACACTTACTATCATCACCGGGTCCCGGAGATTTACCGGAACGATAACTATCTCATTGCTCCGGCGATCCGGACTGCGTTTGAACACACGCTATTTGATAAGCCAGCTGCGACCCTCTTAGATTATGATTTTTCCCAGTCGCAGAAAGACATCAATGCCAAGAAGAAACTCGAGTTCAGTTCCCGCACGAATGCATTGATGCTGGGTGAGCGTTTTAACTTCTTCTCGAGAGGGGAAACCTTCCTTCGTATGCGCTACCGGATGTTCGACAGTTACAATAACGACACGGATTCAAAGACTATCTCCGTCAGCTGGGAACAGGTCGTTGGCTACAAGGAAAGTACGTTTCTTTTCTACACTGGTTTTGACCGGAGCCGTGTGAACAACGACATCTTTGATACAAACTCCCTCACCGTGCGCGGAGACTGGATCGTCGGGCGAGTCGGAAACATCGGAACGCCGAGTATCGGTCTATCGATGACGTCCACAGATCCGATCAACGACAGAAGCAACCGCGGCCGCGAATTACTGATCAATCCCAACGCCCGTCTCGCCAAAGTCTTCTGGGAGAAGTGGCGCGCGAACTTCAAGTACGATTACTCGAACAATCACTCGAAAGATCAGAATGGGTTTGCGTATAAGAAATCAGTCTACAGTGTGGAGATTGAGTATCTGTTTTGAGGGAAGCTCCATCACGAATGTTGTGCCCGTTCCGGCGCCTTCGCTTTCGGCCCAGATCCTTCCCCCGTGTTTCATGATGATGTGCTTGACGATGGAGAGTCCTAGTCCCGTTCCGCGTGAGGCTTCCCGCGAGCTATCCACCCGGTAAAATCTCTCGAAAATTCTCTGAAGGTGCTCTTTTTCAATTCCTGGACCGTTATCTTTCACTCGCAGATAAGCTTTCCCCTGCGCTTCAGAGCTCATCACCGTGATCGTGATTTCTTTCCCGGAATATTTACAGGCATTATCGATGAGATTGGTGAGAACCATTTCGATCAGCCTTGGATCACCTTCGATGGTCTCGAGACCGAAGTCTTTTTTGAATTCGATCTTTTTATCAGGGTAATTGGTTTTGATGTTCGGGATTATCCCACCAAGGATCGGCGAGAGCTGAACTTCCTCTTCCCCGATCACATTCTTTGATTCAATGACCGAGAGATTGAGAAGGTCGTTGAAAAGAGCAATCATCCTTTCCGTGTTCGCGAGAATCTTAACCAGGAAACCTTCAAACTCCTCGGGGAATTTCGCTTTATTGGCGTGAAGAACCTGTGAGTAACCCTTGATCGAAGTGAGAGGAGTGCGGATTTCATGCGAGACGTTCGCCACAAAATCCACGCGCATCTGCTCCGTGAGCTTGAATTCGGTCACATCGTGGAATACTCCGAGCGCACCGATGACTTTAGATTCTACACCGCGAAGGGGAGTGACGGTGAGATCATAATAGCGGCCATTATGGACGAGTGTTTTGAGTGACTGGGGATTTCCGTCTTTGAGCACGTTCCTGAATGAAGACAGAACTTCCTGCTGTTCAAACACGTGCCAGAGCTTCGGGATAATTCCGGTCTCTTTGTCATTCTGAAAACTCTTCCGGAAATTGGAATTTGAAAACAGAAGTGTTTCAAACGGGTCGATCGCGAGAATGGCATCGTAGATCGATTCAAGAATCGCCCCGATCTTTTCGTTCTCAAGGCGCGTCTGATTGATCTGATCTTTGAGCTTCGAGTCGGCATCATTCAGCGCCGTCTCTATCTTTGCCCATTCGTCTTTCTCATAGAGAAGTTTGATGTTCGTATCAAGGGGAAGCTCTCCGCGGAACTTTTGGAGCTTGGAGAGGATGGTCCCAAGGGGTTTGGTGGCCCGGAAGAAGAAAAACACGAAGAAACCCTGTCCCAGGAGAGCGAGGGGAAGGATGCGGAGAAAAACAACCTTATCAATGATCAGGATGGCAATTAATACGGGAAAGAATACCAGAAAGGATAATTGAATGATCCGGAAGAAGAAAAACCAGGGATAGGTACTCTTAGGCTTCATCCTTAAATCTATATCCGATTCCCCGAATTGTTTCTATGACATTCGCGGCTTCGCCCAATTTTTTCCTGAGACCTGCCACGTGTGTGTCGATGGTCCGTCCGGTAACGAACACATTGTCGCCCTGGATGTTGGCGATGAACTGGTCACGCGTGAAAACGTGTCCCGGTTTCTGGGCCAGGAGGAGAAGAATTTTGAATTCCGTTGAGGTGAGCGAGACTTCTTCCATGTTCACGATGACCCGGCACTTGGCGACTTCAATCGTAAGGATGCCGAAGGTGAGCTTGTCTTCCCCGATATTCTTCGAGTGATCAAGGCCCCGCAGCTGGACGCGGACTCTCGCCTGGAGAACGGAAAGATCAAAAGGCTTCGTGATGTAATCGTCTGCTCCGGCATCAAGTCCGGAAACAATATTATCCGGCTGAGTGAGTGCGGTGATCATGATCACTGGTGAACTCTTGAAAGACTTGTGGGAGCGAAGTTTTTTGGTGAACTCAAGACCGTTCATCGATCCCGGCAGCATCCAGTCGATGATGAAGAGATCGATCTTTTCTCCGCGCTCGATAACGGAGACCGCTTTGTCTGCGCTATCCACCGCGGTCACCTGATGGCCCTCAGACTTCATCTGAAAGCTGATAAGATCACGGATGTCCTGTTCGTCTTCTACTACGAGAATGTGTGCGTTTTTCATGCCCCCTGTATATCACTTACAGGGGGTGTTATGAAGGTTAAGATTTGGTTAAGCAGGCAGGGAGATTTTACAATTACCTGAGGTTCTCGTTCACGAAATCCCAGTTCACCACATTCCAGAAGGCTTCGATGAATTTCGGACGTTCATTCCGGTAGTCTATGTAATAGGCATGTTCCCAGACATCGACTGAGAGGAGGGCGCGCATGTTGTGAGCTTTGGGAGTGTCAGCATCATGCGTGTTCATGATCTCAACACCGTTCTTTCCCTGAACCAGCCAGGTCCAGCCGGATCCGAAATTCTCAACAGCTGACGCTGAAAATTCCTCTCTAAATTTTTCAAAACTTCCCCATTTTTTATTGATGAGTTCAGCGATCTTTCCTTCCGGATTTTTGCCCCCATCAGGCGACATGCACTTCCAGAAGAAGTCGTGATTCCATGCCTGGGCGGCATTGTTGAAAACGGAACCGTCCGAAGACAGGATTATCTCCACTAAATCCATTCTTTCGTACTTCGTTCCCTTCACTAATTCATTGAGTTTATTGATATAGGCCCGATGGTGTTTATCGTGTTGCAACTCCAGTGTTTCTGCTGAAATATGAGGTTCCAAACTATTCTTCGGGTAGGGCAATTCAGGTAATTTATGTTCCATAACATCCTCCGTTAAATTGAATCCATTCAACCAACTAGAGGCTAGAGATGTGCACTCGTTCACGTCAACTTGCGGACCATGCGTCAACGCCTTTCCTTCAATTGACTTTGATCGGGAACAGGTTCAAACTTTTTTCAAATGAAAACGCTATTCCTTTTGTTAGTCCTCACGGGCTGTTCTTTGTTCAAAACCTCTCCCCAACTCTCAAGCTCCTCTAAAGAAGTTCCTGAGTGGGTATATTCGCCGTACGAAGCTTGCGATGAATCAGGAGAACTTTGCGCCACTGGTGAAGGGAAATCGATGAGTGCTTCCGATGCCCAGGCGAGAGCAAACCTCGCGAGTATCTTTGAAGTGCAGGTGAAGTCGACGTTAAATGCCAACACATCTTCCAAATCCACTTTCCCCTGGCAGTCACAGGTGAACGAAGAAGTTCAGACGGCCCTGGAAGAATCCGTGAATGAGATTCTTGAGAACGTTCAGGTGAAAAAGCACTACAAGAAAGACGGTCTCACTTATGCGCTCGCGAGCCTTGATAAAAATCAAGCTGCGGATCTCATCGGTGGCCGCATGAAAAAGCTCGACACAGAACTTGAAACTCTCTGGGCAAGAAGAAGCCGCACGAATCTCAGAAAGATCATGCGCCTTCACCTCGAGCGGGAAAAACTGAACGAAAGATACGCAACTGTGGCCGGCGGAAAGAAAGCGGCGAAACCTTCATATGAAGAAATCATGCGCTGGAAAGATTCCCGTCCGGATCTCATTCCCCTGGCACTGAAAGTGGGACAGGCTCCTGACTGGATGACGGAAAAGATCAAGGAACTCCTTACGGAATCCGGCTTCCGGATCGTGAAGGGAGAAGCGGACAGAGTCCTCTCCATGAACGTGGACTCCATTAAAGAATTTCTCAATGTCGACGGCTTTGAAAAATACACTTTCACTCTCAACATGACCTCAACGGAAAATGGCGAGAAGAAGAAAGTGATATCAACTTCGGAAACTGTGACCGGGAGGACGCAGGCCGATGCCCTACTCAAGGTGAAGCCATTCTTTACGACCTACATAGAAGAACATTTATCTGAACTGCATTTAGACTAATAAAGGAGCTCGTATGAAGCTATTGTCTATTCTACTCATTTTGTCTCTCGGTGTTGCCTGTTCCAGTAAGAAGAAAAAAGAAGTCGCTGACGTTGATAACTCAGCTACGATCAAGAAGGACTTCGTCGTTCGTGATGCTTCTTCTAACACCCGCCCGGGCTGGATCGAAGATGCTGAAGTTTACGCTGACCAGGAAAACATGGATGTGAAGAAGTACCGTTACTTCTCATTCGAAACTGAGCCGAAAGTGAACCGCGAAATCGCGTGTAACCTCGCCAAGGCCAACGTTCGCACTGACATCGCCGGTGAGATCACAACTTTCATCCAGAAGACTCTCGGAGCTTCAACTGAAGGCCAGGCTGCGATCGATGCTAACAATCCTAAGACTCAGCCGATGAGAGAGTTCGTCGAGAACACTCTTGCGGAAAAAATCCAGTCCCTCATCAATGGCGCTGCTGTTGTGAAGACTTACTGGGAAAAAAGAAACTACACAAAAGAGCTCGGAGCTAAAAAAGACTACATCGGCTTCACATGTGCTTCTCTCGTGCGTATGGATGCTGACCGTCTCCGCGCTGCCGTTGATAAAGCTTCTGAAGACCTCGTAGAAAAAGCTGACGATCCTGAAACTAAAGCGAACGTGAAAAAGGCCCTCGAAAACATTTCTAATGATTTCGTGAAGGCCCGTCACGGTGAAGTTTAAGAGGTAATGAAAATGAAATATCTCTCAGCACTTCTCCTCACGTCTCTTTTCGCTGCTTCTTGCGGATCGTTCAAAGCGGAACGCGTAGATGCTAACAAGTCTGATGAAAAAGGACTTTCCATCACGGATAACTGGATGAGTGCTGATACCACTCAGGCCATCACAGACGTGATCAAGCAGATGAAAGCTCACCCGGGCTACAACAAGATGAAGGCCGCTCACAAGACGCCGAAAATCTTCGTTGCTGAAGTCCAGAACCAGACATCTGAAGCTTACTTTCCCATCGGTGACCTGAACGATGAGCTCTTAAATGAGCTCTCTCTTTCCGGTGAATTCGAACTCGTGGATAACCAGGCCCGTGAGATGATCTTAAAAGAGATCACTTATCAGAACGACGGTATGGTTGATCCTGCGACCGTGAAGAAAATCGGCAAGCAGACTGGTGCTGATGTCATGATCTTCGGTAACGTGTACATGAAGCCGGAAAAACGCGATGGCAAAACCATCAAAGAATATTCGGTGAACATCCGTATGACAGACATTGAGCGCGCTGTAGAGCTTCTCCGCACACGCACAAAAGTCTTCAAGTACTCTGAAAAATCCGCTTCTGGATGGTAAGAGTTTCCCGCTACGTTTTATTACTTTGCATTCTTCTCCTGGGGGCCTGTGCCTCCAGGATGAAGGATCAAATGAAGGCCTACCGGGATGCCTATGCCCTCGGGAATTTCGAAGCGGCCCAGGAAGTTCTCGATAAGAGTGTCCTGAAAGATGAAAAGAAAAGCGTTCTCCTTTGGCATCTGGAGAAGGGCACCATCGCGTACCGGAGAAATGATCTCGACGCTTCGATTTCCCATTTCCAGAGATCCCTCGCTCTCATTGATGAACTCTTCACGAAACGCCTTTCGGCAAAAGCTGCAAGCCTTCTTATCAATGACACTTCGGATGTTTTCTACGGCGCGAGCTACGAGAGATCCTACGCCCATTATTTTTTAGCGAAGGCGCTTTATACTCGTTATCAGAAAACCGGTAACAAGCTTGATCTTCAGGGCGCGCGCGGAACAATTCTCGCGTGGGACACATATTTCACAGATCTTCAGCGAAGCTCCACTTACAAGACGCTTTATCACACTGACCTCATGATGAAAGTCTTCGGTGGTGCCGTTCATGAAGTGAGCGACATCAAAGGCGACAAGCAGATCGCCCTTCAGCTTTATAAAGACGCCCTCGTGATTCTCGATAAAGAAGGGGGGATCTACTCTCACTTCAATTCGAAAAACGCTGAGTACGTAAAAGATGCCGTTGCCCGCTTAAAAGAAGGCAAGGCGCCGGATGATAAATTCTACGCTCCGACACCGGCGCATGATGACCTGAAGAACTATCTTCACTACAAGATCCTCGCTGTGACCAAAGAAGTGCGCGGCTATGATTTCCAGACAACCGCGAAGACTCTCAAGGCCTCCGAGGCCGTGATAAAAAAAGTCAATGAGGGCGAGCCGAATGTTGTCATCGTGGTGGAAGAGGGACTTATTCCTCAGAAAGTCGGGAAGCATTTTAACTTTGGTCTGAAAGGTGCTGCCGACCAGGTGAAAGATCCGGGTGCAAAATCTTTTATCATGAATGTTGGTTCTGCAGTGATCGCACAATTTGCGATGAATCAGCTCGGGATGGTACCGAAAAATTCTGCGTCTTCCGGGAATTTCATGTTCGGGTATGAAGCGACGAAACTCGCGGCGATGGAAGCCGCGATTGAATTTGAACTTCCGATGATTGAAACTGTTCCGCCTGTTCAGCGCATGGAACTCTTCATCATGAATGAAAGCGGAGTCGTAGTGAAGAGGGGACCACTTCCGGTCGTTTCAGAAAATGGCGATATCGCGCGCGTGGTTCTCGAGGAAGATGTTGTCGCCAGATACGTAAGGACCGGAACCAGAGTAGCGGTTAAGCATCTCGTGGCGATCATCGCGGCTTATGGCGTTTACCAGAAACTGAGATCGGACTCCGAAGATTTCCTCGCAAAAACGGCGGCCATGGCCACCTACATCGGTGCCTCGAAAGGGATCGCGGCGATGGAGAAGGCCGATACCCGCCACTGGACGACTCTTCCCCAGGCGATCCGGATGACCGAGTGGAAACTTCCTCCCGGAAATTACAAAGCAGGCATCGGTCTCTATTCCGCCACCAAGGCCCCAGAGGCTCCAGCGAAAATCCTGGGTGATTTCGTAGTAAAACCCTCAGGTAAAACTCTCCACACTCTGCCTTTCGTCAATCTCTGAACAAAAATTCTTAAGCTTTAAGGCCCACCTCCGAGAAGTCTGGAGATGCGTCTTTTTACTGCTTTTCTCATTCTTATCCCGATCACACTTTTCGCCACCGAAGAGCGCACGATTCATGTCGACAGCATGACCCACAAGTCGGGGAGCTGGACGGAATACTCAAACTCAGAAGAAATGAACTTCCGTCGCCTTTTTGATCTCCTCGGGCAGACCACGACCGGGAAAAAAATCATGGGTCTCGCGAGCCGCAAAGCCGCTCGTCTGGGACTGACTTTAAGTGATGTGGTGAAAGTCGGAGACGGCTCTCTCACCGACACGACACTCGTGAGGAAATTCAATCCGCGCTCGCCGGACATCGTGATTTACGAGACAAAATCGGTGGTTTATCTAAACCGCTCACTCGCCTGGGACGATGCCCTTTTAGATCTCGCGCATGAGCTCACGCACTACACCTACCGGAATTCTTTCAATCCTTACGAAGACTCTTTCAATCCGCGCGACTTCATCAGAAGCACGATTGAAGGTGAGGGCGGGGAAGTCGAAGCGTTTCTCACGGAATGCCAGGTGGCACGGGAACTTTTTGCGCGCGGAACTCCGCTTCGTTCAAACTGTAAAAAGATCGAAGAAGACGGAAAACTCTCTTTTGAGAGAGCAGTGGAACTCTTCTATCATGTGGGCCCGTATTACGACGGGTTCTACAAGAAGCTCTCGGAAAAGAAACTGACCGGTCAGTTTTCCGGACTATCGCCCGAGAAAATAAATTTTATTTCGTCGGCTTATGGGGTCCCATACCCGATTGCTGCGCTGATGGAATACGAATTGGTCATGAATAAAGTCTGTGAAAACGATAAAAAGCGCCTCGCCTATATGCAGCAAGATCAGGAAAAGGCCCTGGGCCGCGGTCCTGCTTCCGCCTCTGATACCACGGAGAAGTTTGCCCTTAGTTATTCCTCCCGTTGTAAGCAGTAAAAACCCCCTTCGCCATCTTCTGAACACTCCCCGAAATGATTGATATCTCTCGCCTTTTTGCGAGGTGAATTGTAATCTCTTAGAGTTTCAAACTAACGTTTACGGAGTCCTCCATGCAAGATGGTGTCGTTCTTACTACCGTTGATGATTTCCTCAACTGGGGTAGAAAAAATTCTTTATGGCCCATGACTTTCGGTCTCGCCTGTTGCGCGATCGAAATGATGGCCACTGGTGCTTCTAAATATGATCTCGAACGTTTTGGTTGTGGTGCCTTCATGGCAACACCAAGACGCGCGGACATGATGATTGTCGCAGGAACTGTGACTCTCAAGATGGCGACACGAGTGAAAGTTCTCTACGAACAAATGGCCGAACCAAAATACGTGATCTCGATGGGCTCTTGTGCGAACAAGGGTGGACCATACTGGCAGCACGGCTATCACGTTCTTAACGGCGTTGATGAAGTGGTTCCTGTTGATGTTTATGTTCCGGGTTGTCCTCCACGTCCGGAATCTCTCATTGAAGGTGTGATGACTCTTCAGAAGAAAATCGCTAACGAGCGCCTTCTCAGAAACAAGTGGGTGAAACATGCATAATGTAGACCTGAACCAACTCGCCTCTCTCATCAATAAAAACGTGAACGGCGCGAATGCGACGGCTCACGTTCCTGAAGATAAGAAGCTCGACGGTTCCATCACAGTGGAAACTTCGCACGTGGCGAAAGTCTGTGAATGGCTCCGTGGGAATTCTGAAATTCCTTTCAACGCTCTTCAGTCGATCTCTGGTGTCGATTACATGGAGTGGATGGAAGTCTGTTACATGTTCGCTCACTTCGATGTCGCTGCTCCCCGCGAGCTCATCCTCAAGGTGAAGCTCACGGATCGCGTGAATCCGAATGTTGATTCCATCATGAAGACGTACCCCGCTGCTGATTTCCAGGAGCGCGAGTGCTACGACATGTTCGGGATTAAGTTCAATAACCACAAAGACCTTCGCCGCATCCTCTGTCCGGATGACTGGAAAGGCTGGCCCCTTCGGAAAGATTACGTTGCAGAAAAAACCTACAACGGAATGGATATCTATCCCGACAACAAGATGAATTACGAAGACCGTGATTACATCGTTCGTCAGGCGATGATCAAGAAGGCCCAGGAAACTAAAGCTCAATAAGAAGGAAGACCTTATATGCAAACTCGTTGGGATATCGGAGAGCCGGAAAAGCCGACCATCAATGCAGACACGGAACAGATGAAGTCAGAGCTTCTGGTCCTCAACATGGGACCTCAGCATCCTGCCACTCACGGAGTTCTCCGGATTGAAATCTGGACCGACTCAGAGATCGTCGCGCACGCGATTCCGCATCTCGGTTACCTTCACCGTTGTATGGAAAAGCACTCTGAGAACATCGATTTCCGCGGAGTGATTCCTTACGTTGACCGTCTCGATTACCTCGCCTCTATGTATATGGAGTGGGGATACGCGCTGACAGTGGAAAAAATGCTCGGAACTGAAGTTCCAAGACGTGCCGAACTCCTTCGTATTCTTACGGGCGAGCTTCAGCGGATTGGCTCTCACCTGATGGCCTTCGGTACGTACGCACTCGATCTCGGGGCGTTCTCACCGTTTCTTTATGCCTTTGATTATCGCGAAAGGATTCTCCGTCTCTTTGAAGAAGTCTCTGGTGCGCGTCTTCTCTATAACTACATCTGGATTGGTGGAGTTTGGAATGACTGGACCGATGAGCAGCTTGAGCGCGTGAAAACTTTCTGTGACGACATGGAAGAAGAAGCGAAGAAATATCACGAGCTCGTTTCGATGAATAAAATTTTCGTTGAACGTACTGCCAACGTGGGTGTCATGAGCCTTCAGGATTGTCTTGATTTTGGAGCTACTGGACCGGTTCTTCGCGGTGCTGGCTACAAATGGGATCTCCGGAAGAATAAGCCTTACTCACTTTACTCGGAATTCGATTTCGATGTACCGGTGGGAACCGGCGAACAGGGTGTTCCGGGAGATTGCTGGAACCGTTACATTGTTCGGATGAAGGAAGTGATCGAGTCGATCAAGATCATCCGTCAGGTGATGGATAAACTTGAACCAGGTTCCATCATGGGGAAAGTTCCGAAGATCATCAAGCTTCCGAAAGGCGAAGTTTATGTGCGCACGGAAGCTCCTCGTGGAGAGATTGGTTTCCACATGGTTGCTGAGCAGGACCAGAAAACTCCGTATCGTTTAAAAGTTAAGTCACCATGCTTTACCCACATCTCGATGCTTCCCCGTGTAGCACCGGGACAGATGATCGCTGACTTTGTCGCGACCGTGGGATCAATTGATATCGTACTAGGAGAAGTTGACCGATGAATCCACACTCAACTACGCACGAAACTGCCTCGGTAAAAGATTACTTCGGCGCTCTCTTCAACGGGATTAAAACGACCGTCGTCGGCATGTGGATTACCTTCCGCTATGTCTGGGGAGTGAAGTCGGTCTCGATCGAATATCCTGAAGTGCGCGAGGTCCTTCCAGAAAGATCCCGCATGCGCCTCTTCAATGATGTCCAGAACTGCATCAGCTGCACTCAGTGTGCGATGGCATGTCCGGTGGACTGTATCTACATTGCTTCCGAGAAAATGCCTGAAGGAGCAGAGATCAAGAAGACTTCAAACGGTCAGCCGATCCGTCTTCTTCTCACGCAGTTTACGATCGATACAGCTCTCTGCTGCTACTGCGGCCTCTGTACCACTGTTTGTCCTACTGAGTGCCTCACGCACTCTCACGATTACGAATTCTCTCAGTACACAATTGATGGAATGAAGTATGACTATCTCGCTCCGGACGTCATCGCCTGGAGAGACCGGATTGTAAAAGTTTAGTCACCTTAAGGGCCCGCTTGTGCGGGCCTTTTTTTTGGTCAGGAAGTGCGTGATTTTAACTACTAAGAACTTAGTAGACATCCTACTAAGTCTTTAGTAGGATGAATTCATGAAAAAGAAAATTGAAAGATCCCTGACTGAAGCTGAACTTCCCCTGATGAATGCCGTCTGGGAACTCGGAACGTGCACAGTAAAAGATGTTCAGACGAGAGTCGCCAGTGAAAAGGAACTCGCTTACACATCGGTTGCGACCATCATGAAGATTCTCGAAACCAAGGGGTTTCTGAAAAGCTTTAAGTCAGACAAGGCACATGTCTATGAAGCGATCATTAGCCGTGAAGAATACGGAGCTCATAGCCTCGATCATCTCGCTGATAATGTGTTCGAAGGAGATCACTCTCAGATGGTCATGAGACTTCTCGACATCGCTAATCTCAGTCAGAAAGACCTCGATGCGATCCGGAAGGCACTGAACTCAAGGCAGGCACAGTGAACCTCTTTCTTCAGATCAATTTTCTTCTTTGTGTGAGCGGGGGACTTTACGTACTCGCGGAGAAAACGCTTCAGACATCCTTCAAAAAAGCGCTTCGATTTGCGCAGATTCTTTTTCTTCTTTCCCTTTTCCTTCCGATGCTGGTGAAGCTCATGCCTTCAACATCCATCCGGGGAATTCCTACTCATACTTATACCGCCTACGCGGAAGATGTCGTTCAGAAGATTCCGGAGAAGATTCTCCGGGTGAACCGCGCTCCAGTGGTCTCAGTTCAAAAAGTTCACAGCGGAGAAGATTTTAACTTTCGGAACTTCCTCCATTTTCTCTGGATCGCCGGAGTGCTTTTCTTCCTTCTGAAATTTGTCAGAAGTTATCTCTCTATATCCCGCATTCTTTCTGAAGCCGTTTTACTGAAAGGCCACCGCCGGATCAGGATTGTTGCTTCGGAAAAAATCTTCGTTCCGTTTTCCGTCAGGACTCCGGGAAAACTCTGGGTGGTTGTCCCGGCAAATCTCCTTTCGGAAAAACATGACCTCGACCTCGCAATTAAACATGAACTTCACCATCACCGCCAGGGAGACACGTCCTGGGCCATGGTGATGGAATTCGCAGGATGTTTTCTCTATTTCAATCCTGCGATTTATCTCTGGAAAAACGTGATCACAGAACTACAGGAATTATCATGTGATGAAGCTCTCATCGGCCGAAGAGAGATTTCATCCCGCGATTATGGAAGTTGCTTAATAAGGGTGGCAGAAGCAGCACTTGAGCATCGTCAAATGTATGGAGGTACGACATCCATGGCAGCGATCATCAAGGACTCTCATTACTTTAAAAGATTTCTTCTAAGGAGAATCGAGATGATCACGGAAAAAAGATCACCGTCACGGCCATGGATTTCGATCGCAATTGCAGGATGCATTCTTGTCTTATCAGTGGCAGTGGCCATTGGGTCGGAGAAGATAGTCAGAGGCAATGGCACAATTAATCCCGGTACAGTTACAACAG
>CANGAC010000057.1 GCA_947451425.1 Bacteriovoracaceae bacterium
GACTCACGGGGTGATGGGGCACTACTTGAGTGAATCCTGGGAAGGGGGACTGCACGCGTTCGTGGGGAATCTCACGACCGACTCAGAACTCCGTCCGAAAGGTTTTTCGGGGCAGTTTGAAAAAACGGTCGGAGGCATTCACCGGGTAGGAGCATCCTTTCTCCACCAGAAGAATTCTTTTCAGACGCTCACATCCTACGCCGCCCATGGGCGCTTCAACATCAAAGAAGGCTCATCGGTAATGGCCGAACTTGGACACACAAAGAAAGACACCAATAATAATCTTGAAGAAAGTACGGCGCGCTACGGTCTCCTGCAGACTTCTGTCCGGCCATTCCGGGGTGTCTATTTTCTCACCAATGTGGACTATCTGAAGAACGACATTCATCAGAGTGACTACACCGTTCGCTGGGGACCGGCCCTACAGTACTTTCCTATACAGAGAATCGAACTTCGGGCCGACATCTATGATACGAGGAACTTCAGTAATTCATCCGCTTCGAAAGACAGCTGGATGTATGTACTGCAGACGCACATATGGTTATAAAAATTGTTATTCTTCTCTTCCTGAGTTTCCCTGTGTTCGCCGCTCAGAATGAAAAGCTGTACCAGGATTTCGAAAGGCTGGGGAATGAAATCCTCTCCTCGGAGGAAACTCATCCAGAGAAGCTCGCTGAGTTTGAGCGCAAGAAAAGTGCCTTAGAGACGGCCGAGTATCAGGAGGGAAAAGTCGACCAGATGAGCGAAAAGGTCGAGGCCCATGTGAAAGAGATTGCCTCGCTCACTTACGAAAAATCGCGTTATGCTTTCCTCGACTACACCAGCTGGCAGGAAAATGTGACCCTCAAGACTCCTTCTGGGAATCGCACGCTCGTTGTGACCAACCAAGGGTGGTGCGGAGGGGCCGGTTTCGGAAAGCGAAATGAGAAATACCATCTGGCCGGAGAGGGATGCTTTCTCTACGGAAGAGGAGACATCGGCTCAGATAACCCCGCGATCACTTATAAGCAAAGTAATGTCTATGGCAGGGGAATAAAAATCGCACCTGCCGCAGGAATGATTGTTTCATCCGCTGGTGCCGAACTCGGATTAAAAATTCCCATCCTCTGGTTTGACCAGAAATTCTCAAGCCCCGCACTTCCTGGATATAAAACCCGTGACCCTTCTGCCATCCAGGGATTTCTGGACGTCTATACCCGCTGGCCCTTCGGAGAGTGGTTTGTTCAGTCGGACATCGGAAAGTCTTTGGGGAAAGATCTCACGATCTGGTCGCTGGGATTGGGCAGGAAGTTTTAACTACTCTTCGATGGAGTCTTTGTAGTTGAAGGTGTCTGCTTCGTGAATCAGCTCGCCGTCTTTTTTGATCTCGATCGTCGCACCGGTTTTGTGACTGAAAATCATGGTGCCTTCGACTTTCGTTTCCGTTTCATGTGCGCAGTTCTCACACTCCGTCAGCTTGCCCGCCTCTCCCTTACGTTCTTCCATGTTGTACTCAAGGCCGCACTTCTCGCACTTTCTCATACTGATTTTCGTGGTCGTGGCTTTCTTCACTTCCGGGCGAAGCTTCCCCATGTTCTTGGTTTGAGTAAGTGTCCGGCTGGAAGCGGCTCCGGAGATAAAGGGCATGGAAGTTTTCGGACGCTTCACTTCGGGAGCTTTTTCGGGTTCGTCGGGAATGAGTTCGAGATCGGTCGTGGGGATGTTAGCGCGGGTACCATCGGAGAATGAGCACGCAGCTTTTTTGCGGCCCATTTCATCGGCACTGATATTAGATATACGGACGATCTGGTCTTTAAACCTGCCCGTTATCACACGGGCACGAATGATCTTGTTCATGGGGTGATTATCGTAGGACCACCCCGGGTTTGCAAGAAAGCGACTAAATCAGTTCGACTGGAGCTTGCACAATCCTTCCATGATGCCTTCTCTTTTCCAGATCACGATGTTGATCTCCGGATTAGCAGAACTCATACGGGCACTGGCGTAGGTGCGGGATGGTTCATAGACATTCAGGGCCTGAAATTCGTACTTCCCATCGGGAAACGAGCTCATGAAAAACTCGTACTCACCAAGCTCGGCGATTTTCACATCCCGGGCACCGTCAGCGACAGTAACCTCGGAGCTGTAAATTTCGCTCAGGTTGTACAGGTACCGGCACTCGAAAGTGGCAGCGAAAGAGGGGAGGGCAAAGAGTGAACAAAAGATAAATGTTTTCATAGATTGATGCTATCCATCCGCTATAATAAAGTCATGAAAATTTTTTTGCTGCTCCTTCTCATGTCCTGCGCCAATACCAAGAAAGTGGAGACGGCCCTTTCGATGGATGTGGAAGAAGTCACTCCCAACGCCGCGACAGCTCAGACGCGGCTGGAGATTCTTCACCTCGCCCGGAAATACGATCTTTCAAGTTTCCTTTACACGAAACGGATTCTCATTGATCCGAAACTCGAGAAGACCAAATGGAAGCCGGTGATCATCCTCAACACAAAATACAAGGACCACCCCCAGAGACTTCTCGCTCAGCTGCTCCACGAAGAACTTCACTGGTGGATGCGCGATCACAAGCAGAATGTTCAGGTCGCGATACCGGAGCTGAAGAAAACTTTCCGGGGAGCACCGAGGATCCGTGACTCAAAAGATCCCGATTCTACTTACCGACACCTGATCATCTGCTGGATGGAGTTCCGGGCCGTGGCAAAATACATGGGCGAAGAAACGTCCATGGAAGTCATCAAGCATTTTGTGAAAGAGAAAAGATTTCCCTGGATCTACTCGCAGCTTTTAAAAAACCACCGTGCGGTCGAAAAAATCGTCCGGAAATACGAGTTCATTCCGGACGAGCTTTATCCGAAGATAAATCTATTGCGCTAGTAAGAACTTCTGTGAGGAGTTCATTGTTAAGGGCGGTCGGATGTCCGTCATCCTGAATGGATAGATCCTGGATGTTCACGCCACGCTCTTTTTTCAACGCTTCAAATCTTTCTTTCACTTCCAGAATGTCCACCCCTTGCGTTCTCAGTTCGCGCATCAGGAGCTCTTCGTTTGACGAATCGAAGGCAAGGAGAGGATGCGCGACGAACCTGAACTTCGTTTGAGGAAGATCTCTCTGAATCCGTTCTTTCAGTAACCTCACGGCGATGGCAAAATCAGCTAACTCTTTCTCTGAATATCTGTCCGGATCCAGTGCCACGATCGCGCGCATGAGTCCGAACTCCCGCGCTTTGCGGGCGATGAAAAACTTTGTCGTATCCGCCACCTCTCCATGATCAACGAGCTTTCCTTCCCGGATGCTATAGTGAGCAAAAAGAGGATGGGCCCAGATGAGAAAGTTAAAGCGCATAAAAAATCGATCCATGTGCTGGGGCAGAAAGAAATACAGATAATATCCCGAAGCCGGGCGGATGATCTCTTTTAATGGGAACACTTCCGGATAGCGAAGAAGCGTATGTAATCCTCCGCCGGGAAGTCCCAGGTTGTAACTCTGGGCCTCGGGATTTTTCTTCTGAAAAAGAACCGGAAGGCTGTCCTTATTGTCGAGACCCTCGCCGTAGATAAAAGAGCAGCCGGCGAAAATCACATGCTCTCGTGCCCGGGGATTTTCTTCCCGGGGAATGCGGCGGTTATACTCATCAATCTGATTCCGGTGACGATAGAGAAGCTTCCCCTTCACCATGCGGGAAACATACACATCTGATCCGGCCTTAGGATAGAAACCCATGTTCTTCCCCCGGATGAGCACTTCGTGATCGCGGGGAACTGTCAGTGGAGGAGATGATTTCTCTTTCTGCGCTACATACAGATAAAGGGACCCCATGAGGGTCCCTGTGAAGATCAGAATGGGAGTGAGAGAGGAAAAAACTCTTTTCACACTTAGTTGTTTACGATCACCGGATTTTCCACAGACAGAGATTCCGCTTCCCGACGAAGATCGAGGTCTTCATCTTCCAGCGCCGCTTTGATGGTCAGGATCTTTTTAAAGAGCGCAGAACGATCCTGGTTTCCTTTGAGGAATGCGAGCTTCTTCCCGTCGGCCGACATATCGAGCTGGACGATGAAATAGTCATTGCTCCGGTCAGGTCTCAGAGTCATGAGAAAGCCAAATCCTGTCTGAGAGAAGATCGGATTTTTCTGGAGCTCCAGGAATTTTTCTATTCTCTCTGAATCCGGGCGAAGGTTACTGAAAGAGAAGGAGAGCTTCTCTGCAATTTCCTGGATCCCTTTCTTGTATTTCTCTTCCGCAGTTAATCCCCGGGGCCCACGGGAGCCATACGGGGTCGGACTATCATTGTAAAAGTCCCGCGCGCGAAGGCCTTTGTTGGCGAGATAGCGGGGGTAACTGACAAGGAGTTCTTTCATCGTGAGAACCGGAGCGTTGAGAATGGCCTCGGGAAAGAGTGTAACGTTTAAGCGCATCCCGAAGTTCAGTGCTTTTCCGGTATCCTGTTTCCAGTCATTCCACGGAATCTGGACATAGACTTCATCCGAAATTGTTTTCAATAACACTTTCCTGATTTTTGCGAATTCCTTCACCGAAAGGCGCTTGTCTTTTTTCTCGACCGTCAGAACCATTTCTAATGGCTTTAAGTTTTTCTGGTCTTCGTCACTTTCAAAAAGTGACTGCATTTTCTTCTCATCTATCACGCGCCCCCAGGAAAAGAGCCAGAGCGCATCCACCTGCGTTTCGTGAGTCGTGAGCACGTAGCGGGTGAGATCATCGTTACTCGCGCGAAGATTGATCCGGGAAACTGATGAACCGTTCTCGTACCCAATGCCAGCGATCCGGTTTCCGAGTTCTACTCCCCAGATATTGGCATCAAGAGTTGCTGAAGAGCGGATGTTCCGCTGAATTCTTCCGAGATTCCCGGCCTGGAAATCTGAAGCGTAAAGATTTTCCAGAGGAGCAATGTTCATAAGAAGGGACTGCTCAAGCTCGCGCACATCTTTAAAGGGGAGTGCGAGCTGGATCGCCTTATAGGATTTCGCTTTCGCTACCATGTCGTTAAAGGCCGTCGCTACTTTCGGTTCCGAGAGATCAAGAAGGTAATCGACCATGAACACACTGGCGTGAGAGTTATTATAATAAAGTTTTATCGGATCCGGATTCAGAACCCGTTTGAAGCCCGAGCGGTCAACTTTCAGGTTCCAGATTTTGAATTCCCCCTGGATGCCGACGTTGAGAGACACATCTTTTTCTTTCCCGCGGCGGGCGAGGACTTTAAGACGAATGTGCTTGTCATCGATTCTCATCACATGGATCTGATAGTACCCTTCCATGAGGTATTCGCCCTTGAGCGATACACCCATGCCGGGAACTCCGAGCATTTTTACAGTCTCTGCAGAAACCACAAAACCAAGACCCGCTTTGAAGACAAAATAATTTCCGATTTTAAAATCCGGAGCGAGGGCCTTCGTCGCATTTAAGGGTGAGCGGTTTGGCCACATCGGGATCGCGGTCTTCGCTTCACAAGAATCCTTGAAGTGACGGATGAACATCGCTTCCACTTCGTGACGAACGCCACCTTTAATCAAGGTCGCCGCATTAATGTGAGCATCGGGAATTCCTTCCGTCTTCACCTTCCAGATGTCCGTGCGTGAATAAAGTCCGTCAATGAAGGCCGGTTCCGTTTCCCCGCGGAAACCAGCAACCATGGCGCCACCGTCGAGGAATTCCAGATCAATGGGGTTCAGTTCTCCGGAAATCTCCACGTTCTGAAGGACGTTGGAAATATTCCTGACGTAAGGATTTTTGCACACGTCCGTCGTCGTTTCCGATGACGCAAAAGAGCACAAGGAGAGACACATGAGACTCGCGGCCAAAGTCTTTTTCATTTTCACCTTCCAAATTTGCGCCACTATAGGGAATGCGACTCACTTCTATAGGCCCCATGTGTAATGTTTACACAATGAAGATTTACGAACGAAATGGGTCTTGATTAGCCTCGGCTCAACTAAGGAGCCTCTATGCCAAAGCTGGTCGTCCTCATTCTTTCCCTCTTCGCATTCAACACCTTTGCCTCGGAACTCGTTCTTGAGAAACACGCGGTAAGTGGGCTGATCATTCCGGAGATGAGCTTTAAAAATGATTGTCTGATCACCAGTGATGGCAACGTGAAGATCACCAAGAAGTCCGGCGATGGAACGACTCTGAGTCTCGCGCGCCACCTGAGTTACGGAACCATCTTCCAGATCCGTCAGCTTCTGCGGGTTGCTGACAAGGCCTCGATCCATAATAGTGGAGTTCTTTGTGATGCCGGATCAATCACCGTTACCGGGTACCGGAATGGAAAAGCAATCATGATCAAGGATCAGCAGGACTGTTATTCCTACCGCTACAGAAACGGAAGATCTGCGAGACGAATCAGAAATCTCGCAACTCAGATCTGCACGTTTTAATTACATCAGTGGCGAGTTGAAGTACTTCTCAAAGTTCAGCTCGCCCAGCATCTGGTCCACAAGATCCACAATCAGAACACCATTTAAGTGATCATACTCATGCTGGGAAATGATCGCCTTGAAGCCGTCCACTTCTTCCGTGATGAATTCACCCTTCCGGTTAAAGTAGGTGAGATGGATTTTCTTAAAGCGCTTCACTTTCAGTGAGCGACCAGGAATAGACAGACAGCCTTCGGTGGAATCTTTTTTTCCGTCGCGCTCGATGTACTCAACTCTCGGGTTGATCACCACCGTGAGGGCAACTCCCGTCCATGATTTCATCACAAACATTCTGAGAGACTGGTTCACCTGCGGAGCCGCCAGTCCCACTCCACCTGCTTCTTTCATCGTCTGAATCATGTCATCAACCAGCGTCTGAATTTCCGGTGATGTGATCTCGGCTTGCGTGAGCTCACGAGCGGTGAGTCTCAGAACCGGGTTTCCTATGATCATAATCGGGAGGCGTCTGCCTTCCGCGTAAGAGGAGAGAGAAATGACGAGTGTAAGAATAAAAAGAGTTAATTTCATGGGGGATAGTCTCGCTTAGGAGACAGCAAAACTCAACTACCTTAATGTTTCTTCAAAATACGCCTTAATTTCTGCGTGGCGCAGTTCCCAATCATTGAGCATTTGTATTAGCGTTATTCTTTACGTTTTTACGAGGAAAACACCATGTCAGTTAAGATCCCTGAGACTGTGATCAATTGTTCCAATTTCATCAATGGCCGGTGGGTTAAGGGTGATGCCGGAACTCTCGATGTCATCTCTCCCTACAATGGAAAAAAAATCGGTGAAGTGAGTCTTCCTTCCCAGGCACAAATTAAATCAGCTATTGAAGCCGCCGATGCTGCTCAGAGAGCCTGGGGAGCCACTCCCATGAAAGAGCGCGCGCAGGTTCTTTTTAATTTCAGAAACATTCTCATGCGCGAGATCGATGAGATCTCTCACCTGAAAGCTTCCGAGAGCGGAAAGAATTTTGCTGAAGGAAGAGCGGGACTCATGAAGGGAATTGAAGTTCTCGAGTACGCTCTCTCACTCCAGAATATTGATACCGGCGGAAAGCTTGAAGTTTCCCGTGGTGTGAATTGCGAGTACCGTCGGCAGGCGCTTGGTGTTGTCGCTAACATCACACCGTTCAACTTTCCGGCGATGGTTCCGATGTGGACGATTCCCATCAATATCGCTTTAGGAAATGCTTACGTGTGGAAGCCGTCGGAAAAAACTCCGCTCACTTCGATGAAGATTGCGAATGCCCTCAAGGAAGCAGGACTTCCGGATGGTCTTATGACTGTTCTTCAGGGCGGCTCTGATACAGTCAACGGAATCATTGATCATCCAGCGGTGAAGGCGATTGGTTTCGTTGGTTCGACGAAAGTTGCGAAAATCGTTTACGGAAGAGCGACTGCTCTCGGGAAACGCGCACTCTGTATGGGTGGCGCAAAAAACCATATCGTCCTTCTTCCGGATGCGACTCCTGAAATGGCGGGCCCGGGAATCTCTGATTCCTTCACCGGCTGCGCGGGCCAACGCTGCATGGCCGCTTCGGTACTTCTCGCGGTAGGAGACACCGAAAAATCTATTTCAAAAATCATCGAACGCGCCTCTTCGCTCAAGCTCGGGACCGACATGGGTGCCTTGATCACGAAAGCTCAGAGAGATTTTCTCGTGGAAAGTATTTCTCGTGCTGAAGCTCTCGGAGCAAAAATCATCCTCGACGGAAGAAAAGTGCCAGCGCCAAAAGGCATGGAGAACGGCAACTGGCTCGGGCCAACGATCCTCGATCACGTGCAACCGGGAACAGAAGCAGCGACCGTGGAACTCTTCGGACCGATTCTTTCCATCGTGAGATGCAAAGACATGACGGAAGCGCTGAAGATCCAGAACTCTTCTGATTATGGAAACGCGTGCTCCGTGTTCACGAATTCAGGAGCGATGGCGGAAAGAGTGATCCGTGAAGCGAAGGCCGGCATGATCGGTGTGAACGTCGGTGTTCCGGTTCCTCGTGAGCCATTCTCCTTTGGAGGAATTGCTGCTTCGAAATTCGGGTCAGGTGATATTACCGGTGAACATTCCCTCGATTTCTGGTCGGACATAAGAAAGATCACGACCAAGTGGGAAAAACAGAACGACAATAATTGGATGTCTTAAGGAGATATATGATTTTGAAATTTGATGAAAGAGCTGAGCACGTTGTTCTTGCGACTCACGCGACTTTAAAGTACCCGGAATCTATTCCTCTTGATTGGGGGAATAAGGATCCTCTTAAGCGTGGAGCGGTTGTGGCGACACAAACCAATCCAAAAGCAAGAAACGCCATCGGAACTCACTCCGGTTCTTATACAGTTTACAGAGCACTTTCCATGGCCTCGGGAAAATATTCTCCGACTCACAAGCCGGACCTGAATAACACTCATTCTCCGGTGAAAATTGGGCCTTACCCTTCATGGTTCAATGACACGAAGATGGTTTCTATCGATCCGTGGGGATTAGATCCTCAGGAAAATTTCAAAGATCTTTTCGAAAAGGGCTATGATATCCGCCCATCAATTGCGGTTACTCAGGCGCACCTTCAGATCCCGGAGATTCACGATGCGATCCGCGCCGGACGTATCAAGCCTGATGGCAAACTCATTCTCGACAACATGGATATCAAAGTGACGAAAGTCGCCATTGAACCCGTGTGGTTCCTTCCGGGGATGGCAAAACGCCTGAATGTGGAAGAAGGCGTTCTTCGCCGGATTCTTTTTCAGGAATCAGGCGGAATGTTCCCGGAACTCATTACCCGACCGGATCTGAAAGTGTGGCTTCCACCTATCGGATCAACGACGGTTTACATTTTCGGAAATCCTCAGGATCTCGCGAATCCGAAGATCGAACTCACTTGCCGCGTTCACGATGAATGTAACGGCTCGGACGTGTTCGGTTCCGATATCTGTACCTGCAGACCGTATCTCATGTACGGCATCGAGCACGCCGCTGCGACGGCGCAGAAAGGCGGCGTGGGTCTTATCGCTTATTACAGAAAAGAAGGCCGCGCTCTCGGGGAGGTGACAAAATTCCTCGTGTACAATGCCCGTAAACGTCAGGTCGGCGGAGATTCCGCAGCGACGTACTTCAAGCGCACAGAATGCGTGGCCGGAGTGGAAGACGCGAGATTCCAGGAATTCATGCCGGACGTTCTTCACCTCTTCGGTATTACAAAAATTCATAATCTTCATTCGATGTCGAACATGAAGCACGATGCGATCACGGGTTCAGGCATTGAAGTTGTGAACCGTATTTCAATTCCGGATTCACTTATCCCGGCAGATGCAACTGTTGAGATGGAGGCGAAGAAAGCTGCCGGTTACTTCACGAAAGATGAAGTGAAAAAAGGTGACGACCTCGCGAAAGTCAAAGGCAGAGACATCACATGAGTACAGACCTCAATTACATCCTGTCTCCGAAGTGCATCCGCGACGGTGCCAAAAAAGTTTTCGATGAAACAGTAAAGGGTGGCACGCACTTCCGTTATCACGAGGAGAAATTTTCTCCGACAGTGGATTACGTGATGGAAACCATCCGCCAGAATTATCCCGACCTGAAAATTCCTTTCCACTCCCGCTGGGGACATTTCCGTCCGGGTGGTGTGGACCGCTCTAAATGGCTCCTTGAGAAAATCAAGAACGAAGACGCCATGGAAAGAGCAAGGATCATGTGGGATCTCGTGATCCCTTCGGTTCTCCTCGATGCGGGCGCAGGAAAGGACTGGAAGTTTTCTGAGAAGGAAACGAATAAAAATTACGACCGCTCCGAAGGTCTGGGAGTCGCGAGCTATCACATGTTCATGGCCGGAGCTTTCTCTTCTGACGGAAAATCTCTTCGCTCAGATGCAAAAGGTCTTCAGTCTGTGACGGCAGCAAAAATCGCTGAGGCCTTCCAGGTTTCTGCGACGAATCCTCTCGTTGGTGTCGAAGGAAGAACAAAGCTTCTCCAGAACTTAGGCAAGGCGATGGAAAACAAGGCCCTCTTTCAGGATGGCCGCCCGGGAAATCTCATTGATTATCTCGTGGGGAAATATGGAAAAACTATTCCGGCGGAAGGTCTACTTCGCGGAGTCCTCGATGGTCTGGGACCGATCTGGCCTGGTCGCGAAACTCTGGACGGAACGAATCTCGGTGACGTCTGGAGACACTCAAAACTCGGGCTCATCGCTTTCCACAAACTTTCTCAGTGGATGACGTACTCTCTCGTCGAACCGCTCAATGAAGCGGGAATCACCGTGACTGGTGCCGAAGGTCTCACGGGTTTAGCGGAATACAGAAATGGGGGACTTCTCATTGACTCCGGACTGATTTCCTTTTCCAACCCGGAAGAAGGAAAACAATCCTGGCGTCCGGAGAGTGATCTCATTATCGAATGGCGCGCGCTCACAGTTTATCTTCTCGATAGAATCGGTGAAGAAGTGCAGAAGCGCCTGGGGAAAACACCCCAGGAATTTCCTCTCGCCAAAGTCCTCGAAGGAGGAACGTGGTGGGCGGGAAGAAGAATTGCCAAGGAAAAAAGACCCGGGGGAGAACCTCCGATGAACATCATTAGTGACGGAACAGTTTTTTAGGAGCCCATATGCTGAAAGTTTTAAATCATCCTCTTCTTGCGCACAAACTCGGTCACCTCCGGGATCAGAATACCAACGCCAGTGATTTCAGAAACCTCATGACGGAAGTCGCGAAGTCCCTGACGTACGAAGCGATGAGAGACTGGACCGACACGGATCTCGTAGAAGTACAGACTCCGATCGCCAAAACGCGTGTGACCCGGATCACGAATCCGCCGATCGCTGTTGCTATTCTTCGCGCCGGGAACGGCATGCTCGATGGCGTTCTTTCGATGCTCCCGGTGGCCTCCGCGGGATTCATCGGGATCTACCGCGATAAGTTCATCCAGAATACGGTCGAGTATTATTTCAAACTTCCGGCAAAGCCAGAGGGGAGAACGATCCTACTTTGCGATCCTCTGATCGCGACGGCCGATACGATGATTGCGGCGATAGACCGCCTGAAAAGCTATCATGTGGGAAAGATTAAGGTCCTCTCGCTCCTTATTTCTGAGCACGCTGTGAAAAGAATGGAACACTTCCACCCGGACGTTGAAATTTATGCTATCAACGTGGAAAAAGAAATGACCGAGAACGGCTACCTCGTTCCGGGTTTAGGAGATGCTGGTGACAGGCTCTACCAGACAAAATAATGTTTTCATCCTAGGTGTTGCCGGCGGCTCAGGCTCCGGCAAAACTTATTTTGCTAAAGAACTCGCCACCGCGTTGGGCGAACACGCGACGATCGTTTACCAGGACAATTTCTACATCGATCAGTCTCATCGGTTCGATCACGATGGGGGATCAGTGAACTTTGATCATCCGGAAAGTTTAGAGCTCACGCTTCTTGCGAAGTGTTTGTCTGAACTCAAGGCCGGCAAACCAACCGAAGTTCCTATTTATGATTTTAAAACCCACTCACGACAGAAAGACACCCTTCGGGTTCAGCCAACTTCGATCGTGATCGTGGATGGGATTCTTATCTTCCATCCGGATTACCTCCGTGAGCAGTTCGATGAAATGATTTTCTTTGATACACCAGAGTCTCTTCGTTTTGAGCGCAGGCTTGAGCGCGATGTTGTGGAGCGCGGACGCACCGTTGAAGGGGTGAAGGCGCAGTTTTTGAAGCAAGTGAAGCCGATGCACGATGAGTTCGTGGAACCCTCGAAGGCACACGCGCATACGGTGATTAAAGATCTCGGGGACTATCATGAGCATTTTGATCTGTATCGGGATCGCCTCATGAAGCTTTGCAAAACCTAGAGCGGGGCCTAATCCTCCCTCAATTTACCCTGCGTCCTCTTCTCATCTGAATACGACGTGCTAATTTGACTGCTTCAGGGAGGTTCCATGAACACTGAAACAGTATGGAATGATGAAGTTGAATCTATCGATCTCGAACTCATTGCAGCGATCGAAGCCGACATCGCCCGCACCAAGTCACTTCTTTCTCGTATGAGTAACGACGAGGACGAGGATCTTTTCTAACAATCTTGTCAGGCAGTTCTTCATCTTTTAAGCTGGTGCCTTTCCAACCAAAGGACCTCTTATGATGTATGAACAATTCACGCAATTTACGAAAATGTTCCACAACCTCTCGCTTATCCTCGATAAAGCGCAGAAGTATGCGGATGCAAAAAAAATTGAACCGGAAACTCTTGGTACACTTCGCCTGACGGCAGACATGCTTCCTCTCGTGAAGCAGGTTCAGATCGCCTGCGACGCTGCCAAACTCGGCGCCGCCCGTCTCACTGGCAAAGATGCTCCGGTGAATGATGATAAAGAAAAAACCATTCCGGAACTCAAGGCCCGCCTTGAAACAACCATGGGATTTCTCTCATCATTCAAAGAAGCAGATTTTAACGGCTGGGAAGAAAGAAAAATCACTCAGCCTCGTTGGGAAGGTAAGTGGATGACTGGGAAAGAATATTTTCACCAGCACGTTGTTCCGAACGTCTATTTCCACGTGACGACGACGTACGCGATTCTTCGCCAGAATGGTGTTGAGATCGGGAAGAAGGATTATCTCGGAGATATGCCTTTTAAGCACTAAGCACGACCTAAGGCGGGCCTGTCTGGCCCGCTTTTTTTCTCCCCCGTGAATCTTTTACAACATCCCTCCGCGCTCAACCTCTTTGTGTTACATTCTCCAGCGAATTTTAAAACCCTCATAAGGATTTCTATGAAAGCTTTTCTCGTGCCGTTAATTCTTGTCTTCACTTGCGGCTCTGCGTTCGCTGGAACAAACGCTAAGGCGATTTACAAGGTCCTCAAAGTCAAAGAAGTGAACGTCAATCCAGGAATCGCTGGAAGCTACAAGCTTGAAAAAGAAATAGGGAATCTCGTGTGCCATGAATCAGGAGCTATCGTCCCGAATGCGAAACCAAGCTTCAGCTGTTCTCTCGGACAGAATAACAATGGCAAAGCGATCTATCAGGCGCTCGCCGTGAAAGAAATCAATGTGAACCCAGGCATCGCCGGTTCTTCGAAGTTTGAGAAATCGATCGGGGGATTAGTGTGTTCGAAGTCTCTGATCATTTATCCGGGTGCAAAACCAGACTATCTTTGCTCTCTTAACTAAGTCTCCTGTTCAGCATCGACGGGTACGGGGTAGAGCGGATCTACTCTGTCGCCCGTCTTCATCCATAGAACCATCGTGCGAATAGCTTAGCGGAATAACCTCTCCTGAACGACTGAGAGTTCTGGTGAAACAAGTCCAGAAATAAAAAATGTGCTAAGCTCTTTTCATGGCCGAACACTCACGATCAAACGATTATCTTAAACTCCGGAGGGGATACCCTCCGGAGCTTTATGAAAAGATTCTCTCCCTTACCGGCATTCCGGTTTCGCTTCTGGATGTCGCAACCGGTCCTGGGACCGTGATCCGTGACTTGAAAGCTGAGCTTTCTCACGCGATCGGTATAGATCCTGATCCGGAAAGAATTAAAGTCGCAAAATTTCTCACAACTCCGCACATCCGCTTTGAATGCACGTCCGCTGAAAAATTTATTCCTGATAAAGAATTTGATCTTGTGACTGTTGCACAGGCGTTTCAGTATCTCCCGACCTCTGCGTACCGTATGATTCATTCTGCGCTGAAACCCGGAGGAGTGATCGCTGTGTTCTGGAAATATCCCGATCCGTATTCGAGGACGACCGAGCTCGTGAATAAGGTTCTGATCCATAACGGTCTTCGCGAACGCGAGGACATGGGATTCAGGCTTGCGCAGCTCAATCCCAGTGGCATTCTCACGGAATGGAGATTCTCCGATACCGACTATTCCGTTTTTAAATCCGAAGAACTTTTCACTCACGAAGATGGGGTAAAATCCATTCTCTGGGGTCTCGGGACTGGAAACGGATCAATGACCAAGGACCTCGAAGAAAAGCTCACCAGGGAGCTGGGAGAAGTTCTGCCGGGATCGATAACAGAAACCTACGAATGTCATCTGTGGGTCGGTAAAAAGAGTTGAGAATTTTTCTTGTGCATCGTCTCTAGTAAAAAATGAGAGAGAGTCATTCAATAAGATTAACTTAATGAAAGGACCTTGCCCATGAAGAAGAGTTTTACTTTTTACCTCTGGCCTCTGAGTAACCTCATCGTCATTCTGTATGCGCTTTATATTTTCATGGGGGCGCAGGAACCTTTGGCGATTCACTTCGACGCCGCCGGAGTTCCCAACAATGTCGTCCCACCGGGAATGTTTCTCGCGATCATTCTGATGATTCTCTTCACGTCGAACCTCGGTCTCATCGTCATCTATCGGTTTGTGGATCGGCTATGGCCTGGATACATCAACATTCCTTTTAAGGAGTATTGGGTCAGCAGCGAGAGTCGCCAGGAAGACGGAAAGAGGATGACGAAAGACATGCTCTCCGTCGTGGGCATCTTCGTCGGAGTGATCCATATCCTATGTCTCCTCGCCATCGGGGATAAGCTTTCTCCCGCCATCATTCTTCCCATTGCACTTGCTCTGTCAGGGGTCATGCTCGTGGGGATTTTTCTGATGGCGAAGCCGCCTAAACAGTAGGGGAGCGGATTCGTCGGGATTACTGAGCTTAAGAACACCAGTCAGGTTCCGAAAAGACCTTATGGGGTTCTGCCTGCGTTTTCTTTTATTCTTTATCATCGTCAGCTCTGCATTTGCAGACGCCATTCCATTGCAGGACCTCTTAAACCTCGATCGCTTCCATGTTTATCTCGATCGTTGGTCGAAAGAAAAAGTTAAACAAGGTCAGCTGTCTCTCTCACGAGCAATAAAAAGTCTCTCTGCTGATGAAATTCAGCGGATGAACATTCCACCTGCGAAACTTTCTGATGTCTCTCAATACGATGACCTCATCCTGCGCATTCTCACCGAAAAGCATCCGGGTCTCCGTGCCACCAGCGAATCTGTTCGTTGGGATTCTCCGAAAATCAAAGCGCGCCTCCAGGCCTCTTACCGGATCGAATTTGAAGAAGGGCATACC
>CANGAC010000058.1 GCA_947451425.1 Bacteriovoracaceae bacterium
ATAGACTCGATCTGAATCTGGATACACAGGAAAGGTATCTCGAAAACCGGAGCCGTACACCTTACCATTGACGAAACACGTAGGGAAGCCATCGACGAAGCGTACAGGGGTCCCTTTTTCAAAGGCACTCTGAAGCACACTAAATGGGCTTTTTCCCATCGTTTCACGCTCCAAAAGTTCTACTAGAGAAGGAGGTTCAGTAATAACATTAGAATGCGCTTTAATTTTTTTTAGACATTTGCTAGAGACTCCGACGACTGTCGAATCAGTTGCGAACGCGGCTGTCAGTTGCAAGAACACACAGGTAAAAATCAGGTATTTCATAAAACTCCTTTCCAGTTATGTTGGTATTCGACTTATAGCAGAGAAATAGATTCCCGATGAAGGAAAGGTGTTTCTCCACAATAAAATGGTTCGTTGGCAGGAACCGTGATCCTTTTTACACGCCCTCCGAAAGCTTGGGGTGAGATTAATAACCAGCTTCCCAGTAAGTAGCAGGACGCGTGAAAATGGTTTTCGAAATGTTTCTTAAAGAAGGAAGTCTTTCTAGAACTGCGCGATGGTTGAATGATAATGGGTACAAGTCCAAAACTCATTTAGAAGGTGGCGGGTCCAGAATGAGTCTCGGCCACTTTACGGTAAGTAACCTTCAGCTCATTTTAAGAAATAAAATCTACGTTGGAGTAAAGGTCTTCCAGCAAAAAGGAGAATGGAGGGAAACGAAAGCTGTCTGGGATGGAATCATAGAAGAATCAGTTTTTCAGCGAGTAAATGAAATGCTGACAAAGAATAAATCTAAGCTCAAGCCCATTACATCGAGCAATAGACATCCGTACATTCTTTCAGGCGTGGCATTTTGTATGACTTGTGGCGATCATATGCCTGGTAAGTCTGCCACTGGAAGAAATGGAAAGGTTCCCTATTATGAGCATTCATGGGCAACCAAAAGAGAATCTTGCCTCACTAAGAAAACTTTTAAATGTGAACCTCACCGGGTTCAGGCCAAGAAACTTGAACCCCTTGTCTGGGAAGAGTTTTGTAAATTCTTAGATAGTAAGGAGTTCATTTTAGACCTCATGGATAAGGTTAAGGCCATCCATGGCAAAAATGATGAAGAGCAGGAAGGGAAACGCCTTAAAGCTAAAATCTGGGGTTTAAACTCACAATTGGACGCTTTAGCAGAAAGGATCGCGATTCTTCCCAAAACTGTCTCAGCAGTTCCCTTGTTCAAACAGATGGAGAAGCTTGAACTTGCCAAGAAGGACCATGAAGAACGGCTTTTAAAGGTGAAAGAGCTCAATCTTGATCAGAGGCTCGTGCCACTCGAGACTTTTGAGAATTTTGCGAGGCAATTTTCTAAATCATTAAAAGAAACACCTGACTTCAATATTCGGAGGATGACCTTACAAAAATTCATCCGAAGAGTTGAAATCGGAACTGACTCGGTGAAAATATATTGGAATCTGGATAAAGAATTCTATGAAAGAGAGCTGAAAATAAAAAAGCCAGGGGCGCGAGACCCTGGCTTTTTAAAAACCTCTGCAAATGTTGGTTCGCAGAGCTTGACTAATGGTGCCCGGTGAGGGACTCGAACCCCCACGCTCGCGCATTAGGTTCTAAGCCTAACGTGTCTACCAATTCCACCAACCGGGCATCGATATCGAGAACTGAAATTATGGATTTGGTCGCTAAAATTGGCAAGGGATTAAGCTGACTTCTTGCCCGGCGTCGCAGGCTTTTTCTCGAATTTCTCGAGGTCTTTCTTCGCTTTATCGAAGGAGTTCTGGAGCGCGGTTTTTTCCTGGCGGAGTTTATTCGTCTCTTTCTTCATTTCGGCCATCTGATTCCGGCTCTCAACCAGGTCTTGCGTGAGCTTCTTCACCGAGTTTTCCAGGTGATTGATCTTCACCTTACTCTGCCCGTCTTCCGCAGCGGTATTGTTCCGGTTAACCACGGTCGCAGTCTGGAGTTTCATTTCCAGATCCTTGGCCTTGGAATTGGAATCTTTGAGATAGGTTTCAAGAAGCTGAACCTGGGCCTGCATGCGCTTCAGTTCTACGTCGTTCTGCTGGTTACCAGCCGCGGCCTGACCACTGAGACGGGCGTTCTGCTCCATCTTCTTCAGTGACTCCATCAGCTTCGCGCGTTCCTGCTTCAGTGCCATCATCTGGGTATTATCCGCAGTCGCGCGCTCCTGAAGTTTCACGACTTCTTTCTTTGTCATCTCGAGCTGCTGTTTCATCACATCATTCGACATCTGAAGTTTCTTAGCTTCATCTTTAAAATTTCCGTCATCGCTCTTGGAAGAATCAATGATCGATGACAGCGTCGTAATCTTCGCTTTATACATTTCAATCATCTTCGTCTGATTCTGCGCCTGCCGCTCAAGCTCTTTTACCACTGTCGACTGTCCAGTTGCTCCGCCGCTGGCCATGTGCTTGTTGGCCTGCTCAAGGCGCGCTTGGAGGGCAGCCATTTCCTGTTCTTTTTTCTCGAGAGCTTTCGTGTAAGTTTCCCGGGTCTTCTCAATCATCGTGTCTTTGAGAGTGAGATGCCGGGTCAGTTTTTCGATTTCCCGTGAGAGATTCGTTTCTTTCTGCTCAGATTCAAGCTGAACTTTACGAGTGAGCCTTTCCATCTGGCGAAATTCATCGGCGAGCTTGGTTTCGCGTTCAGAAGGAACCTTATTTGGTTCCTTCGGAAGAATCTGTTCAAGGCGCGAGGGCGCATCCGGAACAACGATCTTCTTAGTTTCTTCTTTTATTTTTTCCAGTTTCGCCTGTGTGTCTTTCTGAACTTTAAGTTCTGAAAGCGACGTCATGAGTTTTGATTTCAGCTGATCGGCCTGAATCTGAACTTCCAGGAGTTTCGCCTCGAGCTCTTTTTCCCGATTCGTAGGTCCCGAGACTTTGAAGAGTGGAGCACCTTTCTTATTGCCTGTTGTGCCGGCGGTGCCTTCTTTGACCACATTCCGATTGGAGAAATCGAACATTCCTCCGCCTTTCTCAGTTCCACCGCTCAGACTCTTAACGGACATCCCTTCTTTTTTCTCTTCTTTCGATCCGGCAAGAGTGACTTTAAAATTATCTTTCTCTGTTTTCGTACCAGAGATCTTCGTGACGGTTTTGTCTTCCTCGTCTTGAGACCCTTTTACGGTCGTTACTGCTTCTTCCTCAGGCTCTCCGCCAGAGATGACAGTGACAACTTCCTCTTCTTCGATGTGCGCAGGAATGATCCGGACTTCCTCAGAACCTGCCGGAGAAACCATGGAAGAAAGATCTTCGATCTCCCCTTCGTTCAGAATGAATGGTGTCGACGAGTCCGGCATAGACGGAGCAACGGCCTGAGCACCAGCTACTGAGAACATCATTCCCTTATTCTGGGTCTTGATGTTTTCGTCTTTATTCCAAAGACCAGTAATGACGACCTTGCTCACTTCTGGAATATAAGTGAAATCAAAAAAATCAGAAGACTGGAGCGCCACATAGAGCAGGTATTCTTCCGGTGTTTTCGTGATGCTTGAAGTGAGTGAGTTCGTCACGTCTTCCATCTGCATGTTCTCCGAGAAGAAATGCATCTGAAGCCCGTACACATCCCCGAAATTTCCGTAACTCACTTCAACCGGGAAACCTACGCGGCCTTTATTTTTGAGCGACGTAAGAAACATCAAGAGATGATCGAAATACGTCTTGATCGAAAGAGCACTCATTCCGTTTTCAAAAGCATTGTAAACGAGATGATCGAGGTATTCCCCGGTGTTAAAAGGATTCGTGATGTTAAAGGAGCCGAGTTCTCTGAACTTCGGGTAATTATCAGAGAGAGTGACGCCAGAATATTCCTGGAAAAACTTATCGAGGAGGAATGTTCCGAACGAACCGGTCAGCCACGATTCATCAAGGACAAGCTTCCCGTTATTCATCATGAAGTTCTGAAGGTCAGTAGGCTGAGAGAGGCTGATGACCTTGATGTTATTCTCAAGAGTTCCATAGGTGTCGCCGACGGCGTCGAAGTTTTCGAGGTCACGGACAAAGATGTGGGTCCAGCCGAGAAGAACGGATTCAGTGTTGGGATCAACGACGCGGATTTTCTTCGCAGTCAAATAGCCGGCGAGCTCTGACGAAAGAGCTCCTGCGAGGTTCAGAATGATGGGAGTATTCTCCATCTCGTTCATCCGATCCGGGTCTCCTTCATTTTCTCAAAGTATTTTAGTGTCTCTTTCAATTTGAAGTGGACCTTATTCACCGGAAGCTCTTTTAGTTTCGAGTTCTGAAAGTTCATCAGGTGCTCAACGACTCTCGTTTCAAAGGTAAATGAGTCCGTGATCTCAACCAAAGAGTCGGCAAGAATGATCACGGCTTCCCACCCTGACACGTAATTGCGGGGAATACCTTTCGGGAATCCCTTACCGTTTGAGAGTTCATGCTGGTAAAGCACGGCCTCAGCGAGCTCCGGGAAAGCAAGGAGTTTTGAATTCTTGATGAAGTCGTAACTCTTTCTAGGATGACCAAGGAAGACTTCTTTCTCAAGAGCAGAAGCTTTTTCTCCTTCGAGCCACTCAAGACCGGTCCCCGGAATTTTGTTTTCCTGGTTGCACGCCTGGGCCACATAGTAGCTGTAGTTGGTGCTGCACAGGCCAAGATCGAGAGAAAAAGAAATATTGTAAAAATCTCTCAGCATGGTGAAGTGATAAAAATCATTGCTAACCGCGAGGATCACACTGAAGGCGGCAGAGTAGAAACTCTTCCGGAAGAGTTGCGTGTCCTGAGCGTGAAGTTTTTTCAGAGTCTCTGCTGGAATGAGATTGAATGCTTCAAAGCACGCCTGCGCAAAACTCAGGAAGTGGGCTTCTGAAGAGAATGTCTGATAAAATTCTCCGACGAGCTTCAGACTTTGCGCTTTGAGATCTCTTTCAAACTGAAGATATCTGAGTTCCGTAAACAGCTTCAGAAAATTTTCGATGACCTCAGGTTGTGAGACCTGTTCAAAATCAAAAACGGTATTAAGTTGCGCATGTTTTTTAATGAACTCTTCATCAAGCAGCATGCCGGGTTTCAATAAATAAAATCTGCGCCCTTCTTTCGTAGAAAGATAAATGTGACCATCTGCGATTTTTCTTTTCGCGAGATCTTTGATGGGAAGTTTTATCATCGGGTTCGTGGTCCTGCTCAAAAGTCCTGTACTTCTCAACACCTATCGGTTTTTAAGAAGTGGGCATTGAGAGATCTTTCTATCTATTTCCGGAGGGGAAAAAGAACCCAGAACATAGAGGTAAACCAGTGATTTTCAGCTGGAGAAGAAGGAAAGAAACTGACAATTTCTCCCGGGTATCAGGTCGCGGACTTGGTTTCACCCTTCGGAATCGCAGACAGAAGCATGCGGGTATACTCCTCTTTCGGGTTTTTATAAATCCGGCTCGCCTTGTCCATTTCGATAATCCGTCCGGCATTCATCACTCCGACTTCATCGGCGATGAAATTCACAACCGACAGATCGTGAGAGATGAAAACATACGTAAGACCAAACTCATCCTGCAGATCGAGGAGAAGATTTAAAACCTGTGCCTGAATGGAAACGTCGAGTGCGGAAACAGATTCATCGCAAACCACAAACTCAGGCCGGAGCATGAGCGCGCGGGCGATGGAAATCCTCTGGCGCTGACCACCAGAAAACTCATGAGGATAACGGTTGAGCTGCGCAACCTTAAGACCTACTTTCTCTGCAAGCTGTTTGGCCATATCGAGGCGTTCCTGCTTACTCGATCCCACTTTGTGAATGACAAGTGGCTCGGTGAGGATTTCTGCGATCGTCATGCGGGGATTGAGAGACGAATACGGATCCTGGAAAATGATCTGCATCTTCCGGCGGAGAAGGCGAAGCTCCTCACCGTAAACGCCGGTGATGTCTTTTCCGTTATAAATGATCTGACCACCCGCAGGTTCAATCAGACGAAGGATCGTTCTTCCCAGGGTCGTTTTCCCGCAACCGGATTCGCCCACAAGACCGAGAGTCTGCCCTTTTTTCAGCGTGAAGCTCACATCATTCACGGCCTTGAACTGATCAACCGTGCGGTTGAAAAATCCACCTTTGATCGGAAACTGAGTCACGAGATTTTTCACTTCAAGAAGAATGTCCGAGGATTTCTCAGGAACAACTTCCTTGTCGTAGACCACGACTTTTGCGGTATCAATCTTGATCTCTTCCCCACTCTCATTCATGAAGTCGCTGACAGTGAGAAGGCGCTTGGGATTGGCGCCGAGTTTCGGACGACAGGCAAGAAGCCCTTTCGTATATGGGTGTTTCGCTCCCGTGAAAATAGTCTGGGCATTATTTTTTTCCACGACATTCGAGCGATACATCACGACCACATCATCAGCGATGTCCCCGATCACACCGAGGTCATGCGTAATGAACATCATGCTCATGTGATATTCCTGCTGGAGGCGGAATAAAAGATCGAGAACCTGCTTCTGGATCGTCACATCGAGTGCAGTCGTCGGTTCATCGGCAATGAGAAGCTTCGGCTCACAGGAAATCGCCATCGCGATCATGACCCGTTGCTTTTGACCGCCGGACATTTCGTGCGGGTAGGTATGCGCACGACCTGTGGGATTAGGGATACCCACGAGATCCATCAGGTGAACGGCCTTCTCCCATGCTTCTTTCTTCGAGAGATTCTTGTGAACTCTGAGAGTCTCTGCGATCTGATCACCGACCTTGAAAACGGGATTCAAACTCGTCATCGGTTCCTGGAAGATCATGGAAATATCATTCCCGCGGATGTCTCTCATCTGCGAGTCGCTGTATTTCAGAATGTCCTGACCCTTAAAGAGGATCTCTCCTGAAGGAATTTTTGCTGCCGGTTTCTGAAGAAGCCCCATGACCGCAAGTGATGTCACGGATTTTCCGGATCCTGATTCCCCTACGATCCCGATCGTTTTCCCTGCAGGGATGTCGAAGGAAATATTATTCACGGCGCGGGTAACACCTTCGGAAGTGTGAAAATCAACCGTAAGATTTTTTACGGAAAGAAGTGGAGCGTTCATTTATTTTCCTTTGAGCTTTGGATCGAGGGAGTCTCTCAAGGCATCTCCCAAAAGGTTAAAGGCAAGAACAATGAGGAACATCGCAAGAGTCGCTCCGGCAAGCTGCCACCAGACTCCGCGGGAGATTTCAAGTTTCGCATCATCGATCATCGTGCCCCAGCTCGGTTCGCCCTGAACGCCGATCCCAAGATAAGAGAGGATCACTTCTGACTTGATCGCAATCTGGAACTGAAGAGACGTGTTAATGATCACGATGTGCGTGACGTTCGGAAGGATGTGACGGAAAAGTTTCCGCATGTGGCCGCCGCCGATCGCCCCCGCCGCCTGCACATATTCTCTTTCCTTGTGCTTCATCACTTCTCCGCGGATAAGTCGCGAGAGTGTCACCCAGCTCGTGGCCCCCAGAGCGATGTAAACAGCAAAGAGACCTTTCCCGAGAATCATCGTAATGGAAATTAGAAGCATGATATTCGGAATCGAAGAGAAGGTCGTGTAGAGCCAGGTAACAGCATCATCAATCCATCCGCCGAAGTACCCGGCAATGGCTCCAAGGAAGACTCCAATAGGAATGGAGATCACGGCGGTTGCAACTCCAACTGACATCGCCACCTGAGTTCCGCGAAGAACCTTGGCCAGGACCGATCTTCCGAAAATATCTGTCCCGAACCAGTGCTCAGCACTTGGCGGGAGGTTCGAGGCACCCACTTCTCTTGCCCAATCAGAGGCAATGAGCCCCATCGCGGAAAGAAGGGCCACCAGGGTATACATAATGACGATAACGAGCGAAATCATCGCCGTTTTATCTTGTGCGAGCCGCTTGAAGGAATCTTTCCAGAGTGAGTTTTCTTTCATTTGAGTTTCACCCTTGGATCCGCAAATGTGTAAAGGATGTCAGACAGGAGACTGAAGAGGATGTAAACGACACTCGAAAGAATCGCCATCGCCTTGATCACCGGGAAGTCCGAAGAGTTAAGAGCATTGAGCGTGATCCCGCCGAGACCCGGAATCCCGAAGAAACTCTCCAGAAGAAGCGCTCCTAAAATCAGAAACGGAATCTGGATCACAACGTAGGTGATAATCGGGATCATCGCATTCCGAAGGACGTGCTTTAAAAGAATCGTCACTTCAGAGAGACCTTTCGCGCGGGCAGTACGAACATAGTCCTGATAAATTTCATCGAGGATGACAGTCCGGAAAAACCTCACGTCAGGGCCGATGCTGAGAATGATCCAGATGATCGCAGGAAGAGCGATGTACGGAATAAAATCCGGGAAGCCGTATTCGAATCCCGAAATCTCAAACCATCCAAGTTCAAACGCAAAGATCCACTGAAACGCGAGGATGTAAGTGAGGGCCGAAATACTCATCCCGGCGATACAGAAAAATCTTACGAAGAGATCAATTCCTCTTCCACGATAGAAAGCAACCACCAGGGAAATAATCAGGGAAAGAACTGTCGAGATAACAAACGCAGGAATTGTGAGACACAGGGAAGGATAGGCACCCTGTGTGATCATGTACGTAATTTCCTGCTTCGTTGCCCACGATCTTCCGAAGTCGAAAGTGAACGCGGACTTCACGACGTCGAGATACTGAAGGAAGAGAGACTTGTTAAGTCCCAATTGCTCGCGGAGATCGGCCATCGCACGGGCGTTGGCATTTTTCCCCAGGAGAACCGCGGTCGGATCTCCCCCGATCATGTTGAAGAGAATAAAGATCACCAGGCTCACACCAAGGAGAACCGGGATCATATAAAGGAGCCTGCGGATAATATACTGAAGCATGTTGCCCTTAGAACTTCTTAGAAAGCTCTTTTTTCACTTCAAGATCAACTCCGAGATACTGGAACTGACTGTGGTTAAATTCCATTTGCTTGAAGTTCTTGAGCCATGCCTGAGAGACGTAAACTTCCGGACGGTGAAATCCGAAAATCCACGGCGTATCGAGGGCCACCATCTCCATCAGCTTCTCATACTGCGAAGTTCTTTCCGGACTGTCCTGAAGCTGAGTCGCCGTTTTGAAGAGTGCATCGAAATCAGGATTACAGTAGTTCGATCCGTTAGATCCCGGAGAAGAGTTCGGGCAGTAAAGCAGTCCGAGGAAATTCTCCGCATCCGGATAATCCGCTCCCCACGCCATGGTGTAACCCTGGTGCTGGCGGGTAGTGACTTTCTTAATGAGCTCGGGCCATGTGTTCTGCCCGACTTTGATCTTCACGCCGATTTCCATCATGTTTTTCGCGAGGAACTCAACCTGCTGGCGTGGGATTGTATCAGAGCGCGTTTCCACCGTGATATCCGGCAAACCTTTTCCGCCCGGGAATCCTGCTTCAGCGAGGAGTTTCTTCGCGAGAGTGACATCGTATTTCGTATAAGGGTTTTTGAATTCTTTTCTGTAACCAGCAAGTCCCGGAGGAATCACACTCTGAGCTTCAGAAGCGAGTCCCTTGTAGAACGTACGGTTGTAACCGGCACGGTCGAAGGCAAGAGAGAGTGCCTGGCGAAGTTTCTTGTTCTTCATGATCGGATTGTCGTAGTTCCACGCAAAGAATGTAACGTCGAGCATCGGATCAATGTGGAGACGGATGCCGTTAGATTTCAGATTCGGGTGGAGTTGATTTCCGTCATCGAGAGCTCTCTCATACATGGATTTCATTTCCATGAGATCCACTCTCCCCTTCTGGAAGTTCAACCACTGAGTCTGGTCAACCGGAATAATATCAACAACAACTTTGTCTACGAGTGGAAGCTTCTTTCCGGCATCCGCGAGGAGGCCAAGCTTATCATCGCCTTCAGCACCTTCAGACGGATAGAATTTGTCGCGGAACTTCGTATTACGAAGATAAACGATGCGGTTCGACTGCTCGAATTTTTCAAGTGTAAACGGACCTGTTCCTACCGGATGGTTCAGGAATTCCTTCCCGAACATATCCACAACTTCTTTTGCAACGACAAATGTGTATGGCATCGCGAGCGAGTAAAGAAACTGAGGGAACGGTCGCTTCAGGACAATGCTGAAATTGTAATCATCAATTTTTTTGAAACCATCAATCGGCTCTTCGTAGTTCGTTACCGGGAGGTTCGTGTTCTTCTCCCGCCACTCATTAAGGCCCGCAATTTTATCATCAATGATCCACCAGCCTTTGGCAGAAAGCTTGGGATCAGCGAGGCGACGAAGTGTGTAGAAGACGTCATCAGACTTGAGTTCCCGCGGACCTTTGAAGGCCGGGCTTTCGTGGAAGAGAACGCCCTGCTTGATCTTGAAAGTATAGGTAAGACCATCGGCACTTACTGTCGGCATGCCATCAGCAAGATTCGGGATGAGTTCATACGGGCGCTTCAGCGGATGAAATTCAAAGAGGCCTTCGTAGACTTTTCCATTTTCATGACCTGAATAACGGTCAGAAACCTGAATCGGATCGAAGCCCGCAATTTTCTCAGGACTCATGAGATGCAGTTCTCTTTCGTCGAAGTTTTTCTCCTTACTACAGGAAGCCACAACAACAAGAAGACCTGCGAGAACTAGGTTCAGAAATTTCATTTTCACTCCACGTAAAGAAATAGAAATATTGTAGGCCATCCTGGCGTAAAGCTCACTATAAAAACAAGATGTTGCTAATGACAATAGGTGCGAATTGTCACCAGATACAATCAACTATTATTGCCAGAAGAGTTCGAGAGTGAGGAGATCCTGCTTCCCTTCGGGGGATTTTACTCTGAATTGGGTGTGGGTGAAGAAAGGACCGGTAAGATTAGACGCAGTCGTGATCAATTCGTGGCCAGCAAAAGCCGTTGTGATGGTGATGGATTTCTCATTTTCCGTGACCGGAAAGTCCTGCTCGCCGACAGAGCAGATTTTTTCACTGTCAAAGGCCACACACTGAACCGGAAGCTTCAGTCGATGTGCCAGCAAAAAACGGAGTGTTTTTCTCATGGCACTTAAGAATTCCTCGCCCCGAAGTGTCGACCCTTTGAGATTTTCTCTGATTCCGGCATCGATGCGGAGAGCGAAAGTATCCGTGAGATCAGATGCCACTTTTTCTTCCCGGAGGGCAGGAAACGATAAAACTTCCTCGCCATTCAGAGGAATCGTGACCGCCATCAGCCAGTCTTTCTCATCTTTCAGTAAGGCCTCAATGCCGAAAAGATATTGCCGCTCTCTGATGTGGAGTCGCCCCTTTCCTTCACCTTCAAGTTTAATCGCCTGAAGGTGTTTCAGGAGATCGTCTCCCTTGAGCTTTTCGGGGCCTTTAAAGAGTGAGCAGGATGTGAGGAGAAGAAGTATGAGAATGCGGCTGAACATGAGTCATCTTCAGCCGCTTTCAGAAATTAGTCAATATTTTTGGATGCCGGAATACGGGTGCTTTCAAGAGACTCAATCCGGGAGAGGATCTCGTCTTTATCTGACCTGTACTTGGCGTGTTTCAGAGCGTTCTCGAGATATCCTTTCGCCTTGGTAAACTCTTTCAAGTCCTGATGAATCACTGCGAGGTGCTTCAGGATTTCGATATCGTCAGGGACTTTCTGATGAGCGAAGTTAAGTTCTGAGAGGGCCTTCTTCATGTTGCCGGTCTTATAGTAATACCAGCCGAGAGAGTCGCGGATATACCCATCATCGGGAGAGATGTTGAGTGCTTTCTGGATGTAATCCAGGGCCACATCCATTTTCTCACCGCGAACGAGGAGCGAGTAACCGAGGAAATTCCACGCATGGGCATTCTTCGGGTCCTTATCTAGAATGGTCATGATGAGGGCCTGCGAGTCATCGAAACGCTTCTCTTTTTCAAAGAGGTTTGCGAGATAATACTTATGCTGGAGACCGAAATTTTTCTCGTCCTGAACAACCATCATCGCTTCCATCGCATCACGATAGTCGCCGATTCCCTCGAAGTATCCTGACTTGATAACGGAAAGTTCAACCGTCAGTTCTTTGATGTTTTCCAGTTTCTCATTCACAAGTTTAAGAAACGCCGTCTTCCATTTATCACCGGATTTTGCGTGATGCTCTTCCTGCGCAAGCGTTGAGAGCATGTTCGCCATTTGCAACGTTGAGTCTGTGAACAGACCTGAAGTGGACGGGATCTGATTGAAGTACTCAATCGATTCCTGATATTGGCGCATCTCCTGATAGATCGCTCCCATATAATAGAGAATCTTATCGGACTGCGGAGCACTCTGGAGGAGATCCTTGAAAATCGAAAGCGCTTCAGGATATTTCCGCGCATCTGTATAAAGGATGCCGAGTTTCACCTTGAGATTGAGATTCTCCGGCTCGAGGTCGGCCAGGCGTTCCGCATAGGAAATCACTTCTTCATAATTTTCGAGCTGAAACAGCACGTGAACAATACGATTGAGGATGACACTGTCATTGGGAACAGACGCGAGATGTTTCCGGTAAAGAGCAGCTGCTTCTTTATACTTCTCGCCTTCTTCAAAAATCACACCGAGAGCGTTCACCGCCTGCGTGTGATTCGGCTGGCGGCTCGTCGCTTTGAGAAAAGAGGCAATCGCGGCTTTCATATTTTCTGCATCGAGATGGATTTTCCCGGCATAGTAATCATACATACCGTTTTTTGGATCAGCTTTCGCGCAGTCCGCGAGCTGTCGGAAGGCCTTGTCATTTTCCTTGGCAATCGCGTACGACTTACTGAGGAAAACGCACGCGTCTTCATTCTTAGGATTTTTCCTGAGAAGTGCCGTGTAAACGTCCCGGGCTTCTTTTTCTTTATCAAGGCCCGCGTAAACTCCCGCGAGAATCAGACCAGCTTTCTCATCCTGGCTTTTCTGGTAGAGATTTTTCAGGACGACTTCCGCGCTCTCGAGATCGCCCACGCGGATCAAACTCACAGCGTATTTTTTCATGACGAATTCGTCGTCAGGCACCAGCATCGAAAGATGCTTGAAAAGCACGGCCGCAGTCACAAAATCCCCTTCCATCAGCGACATGTTCGCTTTGAGGAAAAGGTCAGTGGATAAAAATTGTGTAGAGCTTTCTGATTTTCTCGCCTCGACAACCATTCGCTCCAGTCGCTCAGAAGCGATCGCGAGTGCTTCGCGATTCATTTCCTCTTCCTGAGCTTCCGTGAGTTTAATTCCCGGGGAACTATCTGAGTGGTGTGAGCACGCTGTGAAAAGCGAGAGAAGAAGAAAACAACCGAGACTGAAACGAAGAACCGCCATAAACTTCCTGTTTTCGAAAGTCCCTTCACTGGAACTTCCTTTCAGTTCTTATCGGTTTAAAAAGGGGTCGTTTTAAGAATTTTGATTCCTAAAAGGTCGGAAAAATAATGCGGAGCTTTTAAATGTAACTCATTGAAAATTCGTCACGTAACCTAAAGGAATGTGGAAGTTTTTACCGCCCACCCTCCAAATTTTTCCTTCTTTAGGATTATTTATGACCTTGTGGGTTGACTTAGAATTGGCCAGTTAGTAGAACCACCCCGACTTGATTAGTGTGGCGACAGCGCGCAAAAACATAATGAGTTGAGCAGCTGCGTTTAACACGACCAATTTAAACGAAAACTATTAACAGACCTGCCCTTGAAAATGAATTTATAGGGCTAACAAAATTAGGGGAACAACATGAAAGACGTACGTACCATCAAGCGTTACCAGAACCGCAAGCTCTACGACACTTTCCAGAGCTGCTACGTAACACTCGAAGAGATCGCTCAGATCATTCGCGAAGGTCACGAAATCCAGGTTATCGATAACAAGTCTAAGAACGACATCACTTATATGACTCAGATCCAGCTTCTTTTCGATCAGGAGCGCAAGTCACTTAAGCCAGGTAACACTGAACTTCTTAAGCGTGTCATCCGTTCTGAAGAAGGTACTCTTACTGGTTACATCGGAGCTCTCGAAAGCAAGCTCAACCTTACTTTCGATATGCCAGCAGCAACTGTTGCTACTGACATGCCTGCTTTCGTAGCTGGCCTGAATTCTTCTATGGAAAATTCTACAACTCTGAACTAATCTAGGTTCATGAGCCAAACAAATTTTCGAATTCCACTGGTGGCCACTTTTGTGGCCATCAGTTTTTTAAGCCCCTCTCTTTCTCAAGCACAGACCAACAGTCCGCGCAAAATCCAGACACCAGACACCGCCGCAGAACTGAAAGACGCAAGTCCAAAGGCGACTCCACACACAAATGCGACGGAAACAGCACCAAAAGCTAAGGCCCCGGTTAAGGTTGAAGAAAATGAAGAACCAGCTGTTTCTGATCATGGACCAGCTCCCAGAAGACTTCGCCAGCACGGTTTAGGTCTTGGTATCGGGCAGACGATGCTCTTTGGTAATTACGGAAAGTACGGACAGGATAAAATCACTGCTGATCTTCTTTACTCATACGCAGCTTCTCATTCGTTTGACCTTCTCGTAGACGCTCACATGTCTACTCACAAAGATAATTCCGAAGAAATGAAACTGATGGGTCTCGCGGGATCAATCAAAGGAAGAATGTTCGAGTACGATAACTTCTCTCCTTACTTCCTTGCGGGTCTCGGGTTCTATGCTCCTCAGGCAGATCGCGATGGCAGCGGACAGACAGCGAGAAAACTCACCTTCGGAACAAACTTCGGTGGTGGTATGGATCTTCGCCTGAATGATAATTACGTCATCGGTGTGATGGCCCAGATGCACTGGCCATTTAAAGTTCAGCAGGACTCCGGCTCAGATCTCAAGGGCTACTACATGAAGCTTCTTCTTACTGGCATGTACCTTTTCTAATGAACTCTCCACACCGCCTGTACGTATTCACAGGTAAGGGCGGTGTAGGAAAGACAACCCTCTCCAAAGCATTCGTACGCAATCTTGTAAGCCTCGGTCACGAAGCGATCTATCTCACTTTTAAGAATCAATCGATGGGAGAAAATCATTCTTTCGGGAGTGACATGAGCTCGAGCGGAATTCGCGAAGTAGCTCTCGATCTCGAAGAGTGCGCGCGCGGATACATTGAAAAAAGACTCAATTCCAAACTCATCGCGAGCTGGATTGTGAAAACGGCTTTCTTTCGCGCCCTCGTGAACATGATGCCGGGATTCAGTTATCTCATTTATCTCGGAAAAATTCTCGAGATGGGAAAAGAGAATCCGAAGCTCATTGTGGTCCTCGATGCTCCGGCTTCCGGTCACGCGCTCACGATGGTGGAATCCACCACAAATTTTCAACAGATCTTTGAATCCGGTGTGGTCTTTGATGACACTATGAAAATGCTTTCTCGACTCAATGACCCGGAATACACAAAATTCAATGTCGTGAGCCTTCCCTCCCTCATGTCCTGGCAAGAGGCCGTAGAGCTACGGAAAGGGCTCAAAGAGCGCACTCCGGTTCCGGTCACGATGACCATCAACAATTATTTATATCCGCTTCTGGAGAACGATTTAGGCGATCTCCCGGGGGTTCTCCGTGACAAGG
>CANGAC010000059.1 GCA_947451425.1 Bacteriovoracaceae bacterium
ACTTCCACAGAAGACTTACAGGAGGGACAAGTAATCTGAACTTCCATCATAACGGTAACCCGTGCTTGGTCATGAGATAAACTGAGATAAGTTCGCCCACAATAACAAAAAACTCCACGATGTAAAGAACACCGGTAGCACTCTGAATGGATCGCATTTTACATAATCGGTAGGTGAAGAAACTGAGAATAAGAGGAGCTACATACCCCCACAACCAGCGCATCGTGATGAAGAGCCAGTTATACATATAGCCATCACCCAGGATGGTATTCTCAGCGAGATACGGAAGACCTGTTGAAAAGAGAATCGAAAGCGATGAAGCCATCCGGAGAAAGATCACAACCCAGAAAATAAACAGACAATAGATCAGCGGCTCTTCAGTGAGCTTAGGAACTACGAGATAATAGTGACCGAGGATCATGGCAAAATTACTGATTCCCAAAAGCATCATGGTGCCGAGGAAGAAATTTATCCACAAAGGATTGTTCTGATACGTAAGGAAGATCAGAGAAAGAAATAAGATGAGTTCAATTCCGTAGATCACCCACATGAGGATAGACTTGTGATCGCGATGAAAAATAAATGTGATCGCATTCAGAAGAATCAAAGCGATGTAGCAGAACCACTGACGGGGTACCAGACCTGGTTCCATGTAATAGGAAACACCAAGGGCCAGCACGAGACATCCCAGGACAAGAGAAGTTCCAAGCTTAAAAAAGCCGGGGCCAGTGAGCTTTGTATTTACGACCGGGGAATAGATCTGAGTTCCGAAAGCAAAAGCCAGGAGGAAAGTCTGAGTGACGACTTGGGTAACGCTGTTCATAGGCGCCCATCATATAGGTAACGGTAAAGATCATCAATCATCTGATGATTCGGACCAGGAATCTGACCCTGGTAAGGGGAACTCAGCTTCTCTTTTTCTATCCGAAGCCACTGCCCTTTTTCTGAGAGACCCGGGTACTCCGGAAAAAGAAAGAGATAGAGCAGTACGGTCTTGCCAGTGAGCATGCGGGAATAAGTTCCCAGAAATTTTGCATCTGATGCCGAAATATCAATCCCGACTTCCTCTTTCACTTCCCTGATCGAAGCTAAAAGTGGTGTTTCCCCTGACTCGATTCCCCCGCCGGGAAATTCGAGGAGTCCGTGAAAAATGCCATCGTCAGTTCTCACTTGAGTCCACACTTCAAGTGTCTCTCCAGATTGTCTGTGGAAAAGAGCGAGGGCGACAGGAATGATTCTCATACTTTTTTCCGGAAGAGCACTTCCCATTGAGTAATCTCAAAAGCAAAGCTTCCCAGGAAGGTTGCCCAAAAAGGAAGTTCACTCCCCATGAACCAGATGACTGCCCACCAGAAGAGCCCAGCAGGTAACGATCGGAGGATGAGTTTGATGATTTCAGGAGATCGCTGAACAATCCCCGGAGAAACAATCCACGCCTGGGAACTCAGGACCAGCTTAAGCATGGTGTACTGATATCTCTTTCCTTCCATCACCTGAGAAAGATCCTGGGAGGCCGCCCAGTTCCAGATAAATCCGAAAGAAAAAAGAAGTGCAGAATCAAAATCCTGAAGAAAATAAACAGCGGTGGCGAGGATAAGAAGAACAATCAGATCAAGGAGCTTTCTCTTCGTCGCGAGGAAAGGCCTCATTCGAGATAACCTTCTTTATGAAGGAAGGTCATTTCAGGGAACTGAATCGTTGGGGGCGCATGGACAACAAAATTGAACACGCTCATAAAATCAGAAATTGATAACATCTTTTCGCGGGAAAACTTTGAACCCATTTTATCCCACAGTGGTGTGTTGATCGCACCCGGAAAAAGATTCGTGAAACGGACCTTGTGCTCTTTCCATTCTTTTTTCAAAGATTCGATCACTCCGAGCTGACCGAACTTTGAAGCATTATAGGCAGAAACATTGGGATAACCGTACTGAGCAGCAGTCGAAAGAATCGAAATGATGTGAGTCTCACCTTTCATGAGCATGGGTTCTAGATACTTGAAGAGAAGAAATGGTCCGAGAGTGTTTGTCGCAAATTGCTTTTCAAAACTCTCCGTGGTCATTTCAGCCACCGGTGCCATCTCACAGACGCCGGCGTTATTTACAACAAGATCAATTTCAGATGCGTACTCGCGGATCGTCTCGAAGAATTCCTCAACGGATTCTTCAATCGTGATATCGAGTTCCACATCATAAAAATTGTCATGTTCGATATCTGTTCCGGAGCGGGAGCCGCCGAAAACAGTGTAGCCGGAGAACAAAAGGGATTTGGTGATTTCAAGACCAAGGCCGGAGGAGGATCCCGTGACAATTGCACATTTATCCATAATCCCTCCGGCTTGATTGAAAATTACTTAGCAATACCTACAGCGCGAGTTTCTCTGATAACCGAAACTTTGATCGTACCTGGATACGACATCTCTTCTTCGATCTTCTTAGCAATATCACGCGAGAGCATGATGGTTTGCTCATCAGAAACTTTTTCATTTTCTACGAGCACGCGAACTTCGCGGCCGGCAGAGATAGCATATGAGCGATGAACACCCTCAAAGCTATTAACGATTTTTTCGATATCAGAAAGACGAGACACATAAGACTCTTTGAGGGCCTTACGGGCACCCGGACGGGCACCTGAGAGCGCATCAGCCGCTGCTACAAGGTGAGCAAGAACTGATTCTGGTTTTTCATCATCATGGTGAGCACGGATCGCGTGAACGATATCCGGAGACTCTCCGTATTTTTTCGCAAAATCAGCACCGATTACTGCGTGAGAACCTTCAGCCGAAGCATCAAGCACTTTGCCGATATCGTGAATGAGACCGGCACGACGGGCCTGCTTAACGTTCAGTCCAAGTTCCGCCGCCATGTTACCGGCGAGGAATGAGGCTTCGAGAGCGTGCTGATATTGGTTCTGAGTATAAGAAGTACGCCAGTTAAGAGCACCGATGAGTTTCAGGATTTCCGGGTGCATCCCGTGAACGCCGATTTCCATCTGAGCTTTTTCTCCGAGTTCACGCAGGCGTGACTCGAACTCATGCTTACACTTGTCGTAGAATTCTTCAATTTTTGCCGGGTGAATACGACCATCAGCGATCAGTCGCTCAATTGTCATACGAGCAATTTCTTTTCTCACAACGTTGAAAGAAGAAATCGTCACGATTCCAGGAGTATCATCAATAATCAGATCTACGCCGCAGATTTGTTCGAAGGCGCGGATGTTCCGGCCTTCACGACCAATCAAACGACCTTTCACACCATCGTCAGCGATTTCCACTGAAGAGATCGTTTGCTCAGCAACGTACTCACCAGCAAAGCGCTGGATCGCAATTCCTACAATTCTCTTTGAACGCTTTTCAGCTTCTTCGTTAGCTTCTTCTTCGATGCGCTTAACTTTTTTCGCAGCATCAAGTTTCGCTTCTTCTTCTACCTGCTCAATGAGCTGGTTCTTAGCTTGCTCTTTGGTAAGACCTGCAACCTGAGTGAGCTTGTTAGCAAGCTCCTCATGGATTTCAGCATTTTTCTTAAGCTCAGTATCAAGCTTCTGAACGCGGGTGTCGATTTCCGCTTCTTTCGCTTTCACCCGATCAGTTTCTTTCTGAATCTGCTCAGTCTTCTGCTCGAGAGCGACTTCTTTTTTCGTAAGGCCGCGCTCGAAATCAGTGAGATGCTTTTTCTTCTTCTCCATCTCGGCATCAAGATTGTTGCGTTCATCGCGGACGATTTGCTTCGCACGCTCTTCCGCTTTTCTTTTCACTTCCTGAGCTTCGGCTTCCGCCTTCTTCAGAATATCACTTGCCTGTGCTTCCTTACCTTTCGACTCTGCACCCTTTTTGAGAGTGAGAAGAACGAAGGCGATGACAGCTCCAGCTACGGCACCTATGACGGCCATTAACATCGGACTCATCGTATTCCCCTTAAAGATTCTTTTGCTGTTTCACGTCCCAGCAAAACTTTTCTGTTATCACAAAATCCATGTGGCAGTCGTGCGACTCCACCGGAATGTCTTCTTTCATCTGACCGCTCCAGGCGAGCCCGATCTTGATTCCTCTATGGGTTTCAAGAAAGCGGTCGTAAAAACCTTTTCCTCTACCGAGCCTCTGGCCCTTGAGTGAAAATCCCACTCCCGGAACCAGAAACCAATTTGCCTCGACCACTTTATAAGGTGGAAGAAGCCACGGTGTTCCTTTAGGCAAACCTGCTGGCATGCCGAAGACCATTTCTCCTTCCGATAAAACCGGATAAGAAAGGCTCAACGGAACTTTCCGGAGAAGCTCCTGGTAAAGCGGAGCAATCTCATTTCGAAGCGGCAAAAAACCCGCGCCGATCTGACTCTGCAATTCAGGGAAGTACTGGAGAAATCCAGCGAGCTGTTGTGTAAGGGAGAAACTCAACGAGATGATTTCATCATCTGATAAAGAGGAAAGATTTGATAACAACTCTTTCCGTAGGGACTCTTTACTCACGTCTATATCGCCTGAGTGCTAAGGCTTTCCAGGGCCTTCTCAAGGGAACCCTCAAGTTTGAGAATGTTTCCCTTATACTCTTCATCGATCTGCATTTTCTCTGCCGCCATTTTCAGCGCCACGAGAACTGCAACATCTGTATCTCTCAACTGCGGCCGACTAATCTTGAGCTGCTGAATCTCAGCGAGCACGAGATCGATCACCGCCTTAGCGATGTGACTATCGTTTTGTTCCGGCTTGTATTTAACTTTACAGCCCAAAACACTAAACTCTACTTCCTGACTTGGAGTCATAGAATTAAGGTACTTTTGACCCCTATAAAAGTCAATGAAGGGCAGGGTTTTTCCACAATGAAATTAAGGTCTTAAGTTGGCTGTAATCCCACCAAAGTTTTGAGGTAAAGTTCCATGTCAAACTCGTGGAGATCCTCAACAGATTCACCGACTCCGATGTACTTAATGGGAACTTTTAACTGATCCACAATTCCGACTGCACTCCCCGCTTTTGCTGAGCCGTCACATTTCGTAAATATGATTCCGGTAAGTTGGAGAGCCTTGTGAAATTCCTGGGCCTGTTTCAAGGCGTTTTGTCCGGTAATCGCGTCGAGAACGAGAAGGACTTCATTCGGGGCCTGAGCATCAATCTTCGACATGACTCTTTTGGTTTTGGTGAGCTCATCCATCAGATTCTGATTGGTATGAAGTCTTCCGGCGGTATCAATCAGGCAGTAGTCGTAACTTTCCTTGACTCCTTTGGCCACTGTGTCAAAAGCCACGCCACTCGGATCTGCCCCATCTTTAGCGCGAACCATGTCCACACCCGCTCGGTCGCACCACACTTGAAGCTGATCAACAGCAGCTGCGCGGAAAGTATCACAAGCTCCGACAATAACTTTATGACCTTCAGATTTTAACTTCGTAGCGAGTTTCCCGATGGTGGTTGTTTTTCCCGCGCCGTTCACACCAACAATCATGATGACGTTTGTGACTTTCGCTTTTTCTGCCGGCGCCTGATTCTGAACTGGTGCCATTTTCTCTTTCATGAATCCGTAAACGAGTTGCTGAATTTCTTCCGGTGATTTCCCTTTCCCATCCTTGTCGAGCTTCGCCAGTAATTCCTGAACGAGGGCCGTGGGAATGTCCGCAGTATAAAGAACTTCTTCAATCTCATCGAGTGATGGGCCTTCGCCGGAAAATAAATTACCGATTTTTCCCCAGACTTCAGAGCGTGACTTCTCAAGCCCCAATGAAAGTCTTTGCGTCCAGTTGAATTTCGGAGGGGCGGGTGCCAGATCTTTTTTCGGAACAACTACCGGGCCCGGAGCTTCCGTCGGAACATCCGTAGAAATTTTCCGCTGCTTTCTTTGGCTCATCCAGTAAGTTAGAACAGATCCTACGACAACAAAGCCACTGATCAGGACTTCCACATTATCGAAATTCGGATCAAAGAAATCTAACATCATACTTTTTCCTCAGCAAAATATCTTCTCAGAAGGTCCCACACGATGGAGGCAGTCGCTCCCCAAAGAAGATGAGGTTCAGGTCTCATCATGCGAAACAATACAGGAGCGCGAGTATATCCATTGCGCCAAGCATAGTGCCAGTCTTTTTCCCTGCACAATTCTTCCCATGGGTAGGGAATTAAGACGTCCCATTCTCCATTGGATTTTGCACGTTTTACAAATTCTTCCATCGGGATTGTGAGCCGTGCCATGACCGGAACAATCGCCTGAAGTCGTGCGGTCATGATGACCGGAAGATACCCCATGAATTCTACCAGTGTACTATCGAGTCCGGTTTCTTCCGAAAATTCTCTCTGAGCGGAAATCCAGGGATCATGCTCGTGAGCTTTTTTGTGGCCACCGAAGAAAGCCACCTGACCACTGTGAGTGGGCATGTTTTCCGAACGCTTGATGAAAAGCACTTTGTCTTCGGTACAGAGAAAAACCACGGCCCCTTTCCACTCATCCTGCGAAAGGGTATGTTCTTGTTGAAGCAGATTTTTAATACGGTGAAGGTCCATGCGTCGACGCTACCAGTTTGAGTTGATCCAGATTATCCGGAACTATTTCGGGGAGCAAGGCTTCCTGGATGTTTTAACTCCACCCGCCGTGGAGAATCCTGGCATGGAAGTTCATATTCATCCTTTTCAGGTACACTCCGTCAAAGATCAGCGTCAGCTTCCGTTATATTTGCATACCTCTCCGGAATTTTGCCTGAAAGAAATGCTCGCAGATTCAGCCGAGAATTTCGAAAAAATATTTTCTCTGTCTTATTGTTTCCGTGATGAACCTTCTTCGCCGGTTCATAGAAATCAATTCATCATGCTCGAGTGGTACCGTAAAAACGAACGCTACGAAAGTATTATGAAAGATATAGAGAACCTGATCACCTATGCGACAACTCATGCGAAAATCCCGCTGAGAAAAAACATTGCCGGCCAGAAGCTTGTGACCAGGACCATGCAGGAAATCTTTCAGGAATTCCTGAAGATCGACATCCTGAATTTTCTCACAGTTCCTTCCATCAAAAAACTCCTTCTCGAGTCTCCAGATGTCCCCGTTCCACAGCAGGAACTCGAATGGGATGATTATTTTTTCCTGCTTTATCTGAATAAAATCGAACCCCACCTTTCAAAGTATCCCCTGCTCCTAGTGAAGGAATTTCCCGCTCCTTTAGCGGCACTGTCCACTCTGAAGCAATCAGATCCCCGGGTTTGTGAGCGCTTTGAAGTTTATGTGAATGGAATTGAACTCTGTAACTGCTTTAATGAACTGACGGATCTAGTGGAACAGAAGAAGCGTTTTGAAGAACAGGACGAATTAAAGAAAAAGCTCTACGGATATCAACTTCCGAAACCGGAAAAATTCTATCGCTCACTCGAAAAGGGTCTTCCTCCTTCTGCAGGAGTGGCCCTCGGAGTCGAGCGCCTTCTCACATCACTCTTTGATGTGGAAAACCCTTTCTTTTACTGAAGCAGTTGTAGCTGGTTCATTACCTGATGCATCTTCAGGATGAACTCAGATTTGATGTGCTGAACCGGCATGCCCTTCGCCCATTCATAGTGAAATTTAGCTTCCGTACTCTGGCGGAGCTTTGACTTAAAGAGTGGTGAGTATTCCTTGGCCATCTCAGCCGAGAAGAGCGCATACCACCGGTAAAGCTCTTCCAGGTCTTTGCCTTCATAGTACTCAAGAAGATCGAGGCCCTTTTCCGTGAGTGTTCTTTTCAGAGTGTAGAGATTGTATTGCTTGAGACCTTCCTCGGTGTAAGTCAGGGCAAAAAAGTTTTTACTGAATCTCTGGCAGAAATCAATAAGCCTGACGGAAGGCTTCTCATCGAGTTGCTCCAGTGTCGCGTACACTTCATCGAGGACCAGGGCCTGGTAAACGGCTTCACGTGATCCACCTTGGTCGAGATTATTGAGCCACGTGGAGAGATCTTCGTCTTTCGGTTCTATTTTTCTGGTGACGATAAAAAGCTCTTCGATAAAGGACTTATCGAATTGCCCTTTTCTTTCCGGAGGAAGCTTGTCGAACTCCGTGTCAGGTTTTGACTGCTTGTTGTAACTTGTGACGTCTGTGCTTTTCTTGAAGTTTTTCGGAATCTCAGGAAGAGTGAACTCTGCAATTTTGACTTCTTGTTTTCCAAGAAGTTTGTCACTCCACTCAGGTCCAGCGATTTGTGTGATAAGAATCCGGAGTTTCGTTTTCCACGGACTCTCCTTGGGCACCTGCGCCCACGCACTAAAAGTCACAAGACTGAGCAGAAGAATCAGTTTTTTCACCAGGGCTCCTTGAATTTCTCTTATTTTAAGCGCTTACTGTTCCGGAGTGTAGAGGCGATTATTGCCTCGGTAGAGTGAAAACTCCCTATCGACTATGATGGAAGACGGAGAACTTTATGCTGTCTTGGTTCAGAAAAAAATCAGAAAACGAAGTGGTGGGCCTTATCAAGGATCTTCACCAGCAGATGGACTTTCGCTTCACCGAAATCTCCGCTCAGATCAAGGAACTCGAACTGGGTCTTGCCCAGATGGAAACGAAACTCCTCACGAAAGACCTGAAAGACAAGCAGGCCTATGGGCTTCTTCACTATAAGCTTCATGAAGCAAAGAGTTCCAAGCTCACAGAAGAAATTGAAACTCTCGAAAAAGCTCTCTCTTCAAAGAAATTTCCGCTTAAGGATCACTAAGAACTGCTTCGATAGCTGTTCTTGTTTCCGGCGCCAGATGCTTATCTCCTAAAACCATTTTCAAAACTTCTGCAATTTTCGGAGAAGGAACAGCATAGGCCAGCTCTTCCCAGATAGCTTCCGTAGGATTCTCTAAGAGATGAATGAGGGCTTCGCTCGTTTGAACTTCTTTTGATTTAGGAAGTTTTCCCGTCCAGACAATTCCTACCACATCTCCGGTTGAACGCTCGACCATGGCAGATCCTGAGTCGCCGTGTGAGATGTCGCAGGAGTGAGCAAATGACCACGCCTTATATGTGCCGGGGTTCATGTTATCCGGATCGGCCATGAATCTGTATTCCGCGTCTCCCGAATAAACTTTGCAGTCACTGTCCTGGTTCACCATGAGGACTTCACCAGGATTTCCGCCGATGCCGAATCCGGCGGTGATGAGATCCATCCCCTTCGTGACATCTTTTTTAAAGGAGAAATTTTTCCCGACGGCCATGAGTGCTGCTTCTTCTTTTTCTTTCACTTTAATTTTTAAAAGGGTGAGATCAATTTGAGGAAGAGTGATGTAGAAGCCCACCACCTTGAATTTTTTCTTAAGAACCGGAAAACTCGCGTAGTCGCCACTGCAATAAGTTCTGGTCGGGCAAACGTGGTGGTTTGTAGCAATGATGTGAGCGTCACCAAACTTTCCGAGATAAAAAGCCGTTCCGCCTTTAGGCATTTTGGCCGTCGCAGAAACAGCACGAACAAAGGCCGGTGATTCACCTTTGATCATCGCAGTGGTCACGCGATTTTTTCCCCACTCTGAACCAATGCGGTAGTCTTTCACATCTCCCATGCGGGCATCAGAGATGTACTCGCGCTTAGGAAGAGCGAACGCAGTCAGAGAATAGAAAGCAAGTATGAGAGTGAGAATACGCATGAGGGTATTCTAAGGGGAAACTTCACATTTTCCGGAGATCGGCTATGGATGCGTGTAAAACTTACACGATCCTGCCGACGAGGTCGTAGTCGAGGACTTCCGTAATCTCTACTTTCACGAAATCCCCGGCCTTCGCCATACCGTCGTTAATAATGACTTTTCCATCGATATCAGGTGCCTGACCAGCGTGACGACCCTGGAGAAGAAGATCTGTCTCTTCATGCGGACCTTCAACGAGGACTTCGATCACTTTCCCGAGATATTCCTGGTTAAGTTCGCGGGCGATTTCTTTCTGAAGTTCATAGAGCTTCTCAAAGCGCTCATCAATCACTTCCTGAGAAATCTTATTTTTCAGGCGAAGTGCAGGAGTTCCCTCTTCATCAGAATACTTGAACACGCCAAGGTGATTGAAACGAGCGTCTCTTACCCCCCTCATCAGGGCCTCGAAATCCTCTTCCGTCTCACCTGGGAAACCAACAATGATCGACGTTCTGAGAACGATCCCGGGAATCTTCTCTCTCAGAGTCTTAATCTTCTGGTGAATCACTTCTTCCGTTACCCGGCGGTTCATCCGCTTCAGGACTCCGTCAGCAAAATGCTGAACCGGCATGTCGAGGTATTTCGTAATCTTCGGCGACTTGGCCATAAGATCCATCACGTCTTCCGTAAGATCATCCGGGTAGAAATAAAATACGCGAACCCAGTCAATGCCCTCAACTTTCTCTAAACGAGAAAGGAGTTCATAAATCATCGGGTTCTTCCCTTCTTTCTTCCCGCCGCCTTCAAGATCCACTCCGTAGTCAGAGAAATCCTGGGAGATGAGATTGAGTTCTCTCACACCAGTCGCTGCCAGTTGTTCAGCTTCTTTCACGAGAGAATCAACTGTCCGTGAGCGAAGCTTCCCGCGAAGAGTGGGAATGATACAGAATGTGCAGTTGCGGTTACAGCCTTCGGAAATTTTCAACCACGCCATGTAGAACGGCGACGTATTGAGGCGCGGATCAAATTCCGTATGAATGAATTTTGGAATTTCTACGAAGGATTTCTTTTCGAGTTTCCCGTCTTCCATCGCCTTCAGAAGTGGGACGATCTTGTTATATTCCCCGGTTCCGATGAACATATCGATCTCAGGCATCTCAGCTTCGAGCTCGCCCGCATATCTCTGGGCCATGCAACCAGACATGACGAGAGCTTTGCAGTTACCATTTTCTTTGTAGGTCGCCAGATCAAGAACAGTTTCGATCGATTCGACTTTTGCCGCTTCCACAAACGAACAGGTATTCACAATGATGACTTCCGCATTTTCCGGAGCATCCGCAATCGTGAAACCATCAAGCTTCAGATGGCCCAACATAACCTGAGAATCCACAAGGTTTTTGGAACAACCAAGTGAGGTGAAATAGAGGGACTTTTCCTGAAATTTTTTCGTCGTATCGGGAGTCATGGGTTACCTATGGTGAATGAATGGTTCGTTGTAGAGGAAGGAGTGAGGAAAGTCATTTTCTTTACCCCCCTACCCTGTAAAAAACTCATGGTAACCTACCAGTATTGACGCGCATTGACAAACGGGGGATTCTCCTCTGGCATGAGTATTCTTCCGATGTCCTCCACTCACCTTCCGGGAGTGGCCATTCTCTCTGATCAGCTTGGTTATCCGGTCACGGAAAATGAACTCGCACATCGATTCCAAAAACTCCTTCAGTCACCAAGACATGCGTTCTTTGTTTATGAAGAAAATAAAAATATTCTGGGCTGGATTCATCTCGAGTGCGTGGAAGATCTGATCGAAGATGACAAAGCAGAAATCAAGGCCTTGATCGTCTCGGAAAATTCCCGCGGAAATGGCATTGGAAAAGCATTGATCGAAAGTGCTGAAAAGTGGGCAAAGACCTACCACTTACATACAATTTACCTGAATTGTAATATACTCAGGGAACGGACACACACGTTTTACGAGCGGGAAGGTTTTTCGAATTACAAAACTTCCCGGTTTTTTGAGAAGAAAATTTAATGGGTTACATCAGACGCGGATTTAAAAAGGCCACACCTGCTCTCAGGATTGCGAAGAAAGCCGCGATCTGGGGATCAATTGGCTTTTTTGTTTCTACTGTTGCGACCGTGATTCTTCTGAAATGGGTTCCTGTTTACTACACTCCTTTGGTCTTTATCCGCACTTTTGAATACGCCCTCGAAGGAAAATGGGTACCGATTCAGAAAGACTGGACTGCCATGGAGGACATCTCTCCTCATCTTCAGAAAGCAGTGATCGCTTCGGAAGACCCGAAGTTTCTCTCTCACAATGGTTTTGATTTCGAGGCCATCGCCAAGGCGATCGACGCGAACAAGCGCCGGAAAATCAAGATGGGTGCCTCCACGATTTCTCAGCAGACGGCCAAGAACGTTTTCCTCTACCCGTCCCGTACTTACATCAGAAAGGGCCTTGAGGCCTACTTCACTGTTCTCATCGAAACATTCTGGGACAAAAAAAGAATCCTCGAAGTTTATCTCAATGTGATTGAACTCGGACCGGGTGTGTATGGCGCTGAAGCAGCTGCCACTCACTACTACGGAAAAACGTCCAAGAAATTAAATCCCGCAGAAGCTCATCTCTTCGCTGCGATTCTTCCGAATCCTAGAAAGTGGAGCCCGACTCGTCCTACGAACTTTGTTCTTAGACGTCGAAACTTCATCAGAAGAAATCTCGTTCTTCTGGGACATGCTTACTTTAAGCCACTCAACGACACTTAGTTTTTGAGATAGAAACAACCGACAGATTTTTTATTTCTCATCGATGCGTTCAGGACCATGAAGGCGACTTCCACGCCATTTCTTAAACCGATGAGCTCATCGTGAAGCTGGGCATTCTTATAGAACTTCCCGATTTCATCCTGAAGCTCCAGGAACATCGCTCTCGCACGGGCGAGTCGATTCTGTGAGCGCGAAAGTCCCACGTAGTTCCACATCGTCTGCTTCAGAGTGAGCTGATCCTGGGCGATGAGAGCGAGATCCACTTCTTCATGACCTTCCGTCCAGTCTTTGATCTTCTCAAGCTTGTAATCCGGATACTCACCAATGTTCTGAAGAATATCTTCCGCCGCGATGTATCCCCAGGTGAGACCTTCCAGAAGTGAAGTGGAGGCGAGGCGATTGGCGCCATGAAGTCCCGTGCAGGCAACCTCTCCAACAGCGTAAAGACGTTTGAGATTGGTTCGCGCTTTGAGATCAGTTTTCACTCCCCCACAGGTGTAGTGAGCCGCGGGAACGACCGGGATCGGCATGGTCGCCATGTTCACCTGGTTATCTAAGCAATAAGCGTAAATGGTGGGGAAACGGTCTTTAAGGTAGGCTTCGCCTTTCTCTGAGATATCGAGATAAACGCAGTCTTCTTTTTCCTTAATCATTTCTTCAAGGATCGCTCGAGCAACTACATCACGGGGAGCGAGTTCCTCATCCGGATGATACTTCTTCATGAATCTCTCGCCCTTGGCATTCACAAGTTTCCCACCTTCTCCACGAACTGCTTCGGAGATGAGAAAACGTCTGTGAGAAGAGCGGTTATAAAAAGTGGTCGGATGAAACTGGATAAATTCCATGTTCGTGACATCCGCACCCGCACGATAGGCCATGGCGTGACCGTCGCCGCGAGCTCCTTCAGCATTGGAATGGTGAAGGTAGAGGGCACCGATACCACCCGTCGCAAGGATCGTCGTTTTCGCGAGAATTTTTCTGACGTCATTATTTTTCTGGTCGAGAAGAAACGCTCCCAGCACCTGGTTCTCTTCGTAACGCTGAGTAATGTCGATTCCGTGGTGATCCGGCGTGATCAGATCGATCGCCGTATGGCTCGTGAGGAAAGTCACATTCGGGAACTTCGCCGAGTCGCTGAGATAATTAAGCAGGGAAATCTGAATCGTCTTCCCCGTCATATCGCCTTTGTAGATAATCCGGTCACGTGAATGAGCAGCTTCTTTCGTAAAAAGAAGTTCGCCTTCAGCGTCTTTCGCGAAATCGGTATGTGACTTATCAATCAGGACCTCATCAATGATCTCGGCCGAGCGAGTGGCGAGGATCCTGGCCGCTTCCATGTTCGAGGTAAAGGCAGAAGCCTTGTTGATGTCCTTGATCAGATCTTCCTGATCATTGAGATCCTTAGGACTATAGATGATCCCACCCTGGGCCCAGAAAGTATTTGTTAACTCCGGACGCTTCTCACGGGTGACGATGGTGATATTGAGTTTTTTTTCTGCCAGCTTGATCGCCGCCGAAAGTCCCGCGATTCCGGTTCCGATGATCAGAACATCTGTATTAAAGTCTTTCATACCGACCTGTATTTAAGGGAGATATCCACTTTCGGAGCACTATACGTAAGAGCACCAATGCTCAGGGCATCTACACCAGGGATCAGAAAATCTTTCATCGTCTCCAGACGAATGCCGCCGGAAACTTCGATCGTCATGCCGGAAGTTTTCAACTTCACAGCTTCCCGAATCTGATCCGGTGAGAAATTATCGAGCATCACATGCTTGATCCCAAGAGTGATGGCTTCACTCAGCTCTTTCAGATCATGGATCTCAGCGATGATATTGTTATAAAAAGTTCCCTGAGATACAAAAAACTCATAAGCACCTTTGAGTCCACCAAGGCTCGACTTGTGATTATCCTTAATCATCCAGAGATCAGTTTGTCCCAAGCGATGATTAAATCCTCCACCAACTCTCACGGCATATTTCTCAAGTCCGCGAAGGCCCGGAGTGGTTTTTCTCGTATCCAGAATTTTTGTCGATCCCGAAAGGGAAACATGCTTTTTCGTCCAGGTCGCGATGGATGACCCATGCTGAAGGAGATTGAGGGCGAGCCTTTCACCAGTAACCGCAACATTGAAAGGAAGTTTCTTCGTAAGAACGACGGCTTCAGGTTTCGCAAACTCTTTTCCTTCAAGTGCCAGGAGTTCACTCACATCTTCTCCAAGATAGGAAAAGACCGCACAGAAATAATCCATCCCCGCAATAAGGAGTGGGGATTTGAATTTGAGGGTGAGTTCTACCGGATGCGAAGGAAGTGTCCGCACGTAATGAATATTCCGGTTTAGATCGTCTTCCAGGAGCCATTTTTCCACATCAGGAAAAAGCCCCTTTTGAATGACTTCGTTCATGGAGGGTAATTAACTCTTTTCCACGTAAGAGGCAAGGGAATTACCTTTACGCCTACCCCCGTCTTCCCAATGAAAATATCCACTTACCTCCGGCAGATGAGGCCCGTTCTTTGCTTCCCTCAGGTCATGAACAAGTCATGGATCATGTGGATTTTCGCTCTCTCCCTGGCCCTCCTCCTCATTCTCAAAACCCACGAGAAGCGCTCTCTCGTGCCTTATTTCAAAGCCGAACCCTCACTCAGGCTTTCTCATTTTGAAGCCGCTAAGAAAATAGTCACGGCAGAGGAACTTCCGCTGCTTGAACTCTGGGAATCGATCTTAACCGGCAGGGTGGCCCCCCTCGATCGATGGATGCGCCAGGAATACAAAACCCTCGCCCTTGCTCATGTTTTCACCCCTTCAGGGTTTCACCTGTCGGCACTCTTATGGCCCCTCATGTTTTTTCTGAGGACCAAAAAGAAGAAAATGGGAGCGATGGGAATTCTGGGAATACTTCTTTCGTTTCTTCCCGGTCTTGGTGCTTTCAAGAGGATGACTCTCGTGAAATTTAACCAGCAAATTTTTGGACTAAGAGAAGGCTTTCTTCTGGCGATGCTCCTCGATATTTTATTCGGAACTTTTTCCGACTCTCCACTGGGATTCACTTACTCCT
>CANGAC010000060.1 GCA_947451425.1 Bacteriovoracaceae bacterium
ATGTAGGCGTGCGAAGCCGGATTGGTTTTTCTGATGAAGACCCGGGGGTCAGAATTTTTGAGCATGACTTTTGTGTTCGAAAGTTTCTTTTCCAGAAGCTCGGCCATTTTGAGAAGGACCTCGGCTTCAAGCTCCCCGTCGGTGGCCATGAGATGCTCGTAGGAGAGCTGCTGACGGAGTTCTTTCGTAGGAACTTTCGTATTAAAGACCACCAGAAAGGGTGTGCTTTCTGCGTGATCGCGCTTCAGAACACTGACAAGTTTTTCCAGGAAATCAAAATTCAGTTTCGCATTTTTGTCTTCCGCGGGTTCCAGGGCCACAGCAATAAGCTGCGGGCATAAGCGATTCAGGTCGTCGGCAATGTCTTTCAGGTACGGCGTCGCACGGATGATGTACGGGTGTTTATCAGCTCGCTTTTGATTATTGTAGAATCTGAAATCCTTATCGATGATAAGAAACTTCATCGCTTTTTCCTGCGAGCGTGAAAGGTTATCATCCACCCAGGCCGCCATCTTTTTCTTGTGCCGCTTGATCAGGTCTTCCCGTTCGGCTTTTCTTTCTTCGATGGAGGCTTCATCCATCCCTTCCGGCGGAATGAATTCATCGATCACCACAAACTCAACGTCCACAGAGTGCTGGAAATGGTAAAAAAGATTTTTTTGGGAAGTCTCGGTGACGAAGACTTCCTTCGAGGGAATAATCTTATCCTTGGTCCAGAAATGCTGGATGATAAAGCGGTCACCTTTGGAAACGGAAAAATCTGTTTCCAGGTGCATGCCATTTGTTTCAACGTACCCGACTTTTGCCACAGCTCCGGCGTCCCAGGTTTCTGCGAGTGCGGCGGTCGCGAAGCCATGCGGAATGACGGACTCAGGTCCCACGAGATTGGCCACATCGTAAACGACGTCAAACGTTTCCGCAGATTTGATATGGGTGAGATTGATCCCGGTCGCTACACTTTCCTGAAGGACCTCACGAGGAGAGAGATAATCAACGAGCCCAACCGTCAGCGGTTTTTCTTCGAAGCTTGTCCGGGCAATGAGCCGCGCCAGATGAAGATACTCCTGCGTGTCCTTGGAAAAATCAATGAAAACAACTTTCGGTTTATTGGCGCCCAGGAGAAGGAAAAGGCTTTGAATTCCGTTTTCAGTGTTTGCGTAGTGCCGCTCGAATCGAAGAAGGAGTTTTGTATGTTTTTTGAATTCACCCTGAAGGGTTTTGTAAAAAGCTTCGTCGTCTCCAAAATAATAAGCCAAAGGGAGAAGTGCCATGCCTCTATAGTAACACAGATTTTGTTGTGCCTATGAAAATCGTCAGGTTAGAGCTTTGAGAAAACTCACATACGCCAGAGAACGCGTATCCTTATGGGCATTAAAATGAAGAAGCTGATGCTCCCGATACCCTCGCCCCGTTTCTCCTCCCCAGATCTTTGTTCCATATGAATGAACTTTCACATTTCCCGAAAGCGAAAGACAAATGACCTGATAGAAGCGGCCCTCATCGAGAACCACAGATTCGTCTTTCAGATAAAAGGTAGAGAGTGCCAATGATTCTCTCAAAGGAAGAATGTCCCGGTGGGGAGAAATAATCACATCATCATCGACAGTCAGTTGAGGAAGAAGATGAGTGAGAATCGATCCAATTTCTTTTCCCCCCATACCAGCAATAAGAATGAGTTTTTTCTGCGGTCTTAGCACTAAGTCCTGGCCACTTTTATGCTCGATTGTAATTTTAAAATCTTGTTCAGTAATATACGAATCTTTAAGATTCTTTATGACTTCAATACTGGGATCCACCAGATGAATAGAGCTCACCATCGGCTCATCCAGGAAGGAGCGCCCCAGCTTTCCATGATCGCAACCAATGTCGTAAATCACTTGGTGTTGTTGGTAATGCGTGCGAAGGGCACGAAGTCTGGGTGATAGGATCTGAGCCCCCTACCCTAGAAGAAGTCGTTGTAGTTCTGGCCGTACTTACGGTCGAGGTCTTCAGTGAAATACTTTCTGACAAAGTACTGCCCGCTTCTCACGGTTTCAATGAAGCCATAATTTTCAAGACTGCGGATGTGATGATGGAGATCTTCAATGGATAACTGTAGGCCCTGAGAGAGTTCAGCCAGCGAATTCATGGGCCCGATACCATGTGACTTATAGAGGTTGGCACGGCACCAGACCTGCCGATAGAGCTGCATGAGAAGGGCAATTTCGTGACGGTTGAGCTTGTATTTCTGGAGAACGATATCAAAGAAGACGTCGGGAATTTCGGATGCCACAGGAGTGTCAGCAGGGCCCAACCCAGATTTCTGGATATCGTTATCTTTCCGCTTCTTTGAATGAAACTGTGAAAGGATCGCCCGGATGTCTTCCATGAGAACACCTCCAGTCTCTATTATTCACGGAGTCTTCAAAAAATTCAACAGATCTGATTGAGAGGCAAACAAGGCCTTTGCTCAAGTTTTTCAGTCAGGTACCGATAAGCTTCCCATGCGAAGCCTTTTCCTCAGTCTGGCCCTCTTCATCATCACCTCCTGCGGTGGCCTTGATCTTGGAATGAAGTCATCCAAGGCGAAACCAGAGACCCAGATCACATCTGATGTCAGTGAGAAGTATGCGCACCTGCAGATCCTGAAGATCCGGTTCCAGGCCAAAGAAGAAACTCTGAACCAGGTCGTTGTGAAGAATCTTATTCTCGAGCTCGAGCATCATTACCCTCAGCTTATCCATACCCGTCACGAACTTAAGCTTCCAGAAGCGGAGATTCTTAAGAACCCCGCCTTCAGGTCTCTCGAGCTGACTGTCGAACATCTGTCCCATCGGGAATCCGTCAAATTCAAGTCTTCGCGAAGCGCTTCCCTTAGCAGACTTTAATCTGATAAAATGGCGTTAAGGAATACTCATGCGCTTAACCATTTTTCTCACATTGATTCTTCTCGCCTCCTGCTCGACTGAGAAAAAATCTCAGAAGATGCCACCGGCACCAAAAGAATTCGCCCGCGGAGAAGTTATTCTCGGTACTCAATTATTGACCAAAATTTTCGACGGTGAAATGGGCGCCCTCGACTGTGTGCCTGATCACGATGAGGCCTCGCTTCTTCTTCGCACCATCCGCCCGCGGATGGAAATGGTCGAAGACGACATGGAAGCTCTGCTTGATAACGCTCCCGAAGTCCAGAAACTCATCGAGAACTGTGATCAGAACTGCACCTGTGTCTATGTCGACGATCTTCTTCGCGAGCACCTGGTGACACTGAATAAATCCCAGCGGAAAATGTTAAGCGAGAAGAGATCCGAAAAGGAAGTTAACCGCTGCATGGCCTTTGTTCAGAATACCTTTTGCCAGGGTGAACTTTACCGGGCGCTCAACAACGAGAAGGCAGATTTTAGCTTTGAAGAAGGGGCGCTTTAAGTTCTTCGGTTCTCTTGATCCCACCTGCGACACCTTTCTTTAAAACGTCAGAAAGACCTGAGCGTCTCCATTCTTCCAGCACCGCAATCGTCACTCCCCCTTTGGAAGTCACCGCATCGATCATCGATTGAAGTGAGGTTTCGTTGAGAGAAGCTGCCGACCCCTGAAGCACAGCTTTCACCATCACTTCGCGCTCAGATTCAGAAAGAGACCTGAAACTTTCAGCGAGAGTTTTCGCGAATTCATAAAAAAGTGCCGGGCCCGAGCCGGTGAGCAAAGTGAGCTCTTCCAGCTCTTTTTCATCCATTATCTTAGTCAGACCAAGCTTCGAAAACAATTCCTCGGGCATTTTAAGATGCTGTTTTGAAGACGAACTCAGAAGAATAACACCGGACCTGTGTTTCACCGGTAGATTCGGCATCACGCGGACCAGATGAGAAACTTTGAGAATTTCTTTCTGGGTCTTCTCCGAAATGGCGGCGAGTAAGCTCATGACCGGAAGGTCATGGATTTTTATTTCTTTTAACTGCTGCGGTTTGCAGCCCAGAAGAATCCATTCCGGGTCAGGAAACTCAGAAGCCTGCGAAACAAACTGGAGCCCATGTTTCCGGGCCAAGTCTTTTGCAGAAGTACCAGTTTTAGAAAGTATCCCCCAATCCGAAATGTCTTCAGATGGGAGACCAGCTAAAATGGCACCAACCATTTTCCCCGCACCAATAACTAAGACTCTCATGTCGAAAGCTCCAGCGGTGCCCCGTGCCTCATGGTATTAATCGCAAGTGACCTCGTCCAGACGAACTGATCCAGCACCATCACCGGATCTGTGTGAGTCACGCCATCAGCGTCGGAAAGAATTTTTCTCATGTCTTTAGCGATAGCTTCACCTTCAAGGATATCACCGTAAAGTTCGTCTTTCATCCTGGCGTAGGAACCGGCCCAGACAAAACTATAATGAGGCGAGCGAAGGAGAGTCTTGAGGGTTGCTGGAGACATCATCGCAATGTCGATATTACTTTTTGAGAATCCGGACTTCCACGCGATGTCGAGAATGCTCTTCCAGGTTTCATAGGCCTCAGGAGTGACGGCCGCAATCGAAATCCCTGACCCCAGCGCCATCGCACCGAGGAAGTATTGAAGAGCGCGTACACCCGGACGACCTGATACCGCCACAAAAAGTCCCGCTTCTTTAATGAGAGACTTGTCGTTGTAGGAGAGCTGACCGGGAATCACAAAGTTCAGGTGTTTGCCTGTGAGGTAATGATCAAGATTGGCCTTGACCCACTTGATGAATTCCATGAGTTCACGCTTATCTTTCTCGCTCACGGTTCCCATGAAGAGCTCATATTTTTCCATGAAATCGAGGGAGAAAATTTCAAAACGCGAGATTCTTCCTTTGATGGAAATCAGTGACGGACGAGGAACCTGAAGCGTGTAACCAGTGTCCTGGGCAAATTTAATATCGTTGTACCGGGTGTCCTGATGAATCATCGGGAAATGGAATTCGCGAAGGTATTCCGCACTTCCGGCCTTGGGACCGGTACCGGACATGCGGAAGCCACCGAAGGGTTCAATCGCTACACGTGCACCGGTGTTCGGGCGGTTCACATAAAGATTTCCCGCGCGCAGGAATTGGATGAGAAAATCAATATCATCCTGAGACTGGGAATAAACTCCACCCGTGAGTGCATACTCAGTCCCGTTAAAGAGTTCGACGGCCTCAATCAGGGATTCATACTCAACAATGTGAATGACCGGACCAAAGACTTCTCTTTGCGCCCAGGATTCTTTTTTCATCGCTGCATGAGCGGGCAGTTCAAAGACTGCCGGACCTACGCAATAGCCGGGAAGTTTTTCATGCGAGCGATCGATGAGGATGCGACCCTGAACACGGATCGCCTCATCACGGGCCGAGACGACGGCCGCTCTGACTCTGGTCTGATCCGCTTCGGAGATGAGGGGGTTCACAGAAGTTGATGGATCAAGGGACTCGCCGACTTTAAGATCTTTGATCGCTTCTACCAAACGCTTCACGAGAGCGTCTTTCACTTCACGGTGAACAATCACCCTTGAAGCCGCAGAACATTTTTGTCCCGCGTGCCCGAAGGCCGCGTAGAGGATTCCCGAAATCGTCTCATCGAGTTCGCAATTATTGGTCGCGATGATGGCGTTTTTCCCACCCATCTCCGTGATAACTTTTTTCTGCATCGTAAACGGATGATGATAGTGCTGAAGGACTGCATTGGCGGCATTTTTATAAATCCACGTGCCGACACCTTTTGAACCGGTGAAGACAATTCCTGCCGTACGGGGATGAGTGACTAAGGGAGCAGCGACAATTTCTCCGTCACCCTGAACGAGTGAGAGAACATCGGCCGGCACACCCGCTTCAATCAGGAGGTTATAGAGCGCTTCACCAATCAACGGCGTCTGTTCGGCGGGCTTCAAGATGACAGCATTACCGGCAACAAGAGGGGCCACCGCCATCCCGCAAGGAATTGCGAGCGGAAAATTCCAAGGAGCGATGACAGTGAAAACCCCACGGTTCCCATATTTTTCTGTGAGAAGCTGGATATTGATTTCCTGACGGGCGTAGAAATTAATGAAGTCGATCGCTTCATCAACATCGGCCAGGGCCTCGGTCATGGTTTTCCCGGCCTCATAAATCATGAGGGCCGCGAGATCATTTCTCTTTAAGAGCATGAGATCGGCCGCTCTCATCATGATCGCCACACGGTTCAGGGCATGGTTGCCCTTGCCCCAGGAACCACTGGAGAGAGCTTTCTCCAGACGCTCAACTTCTGCGGAAGAATTTTCTTTCGTTGATGCTTTATATGTTCCGAGGAGAAACTCCGGTCGCGAACTGCAGACAACTTTCACGTCTTTTGACTGGGAGAATTCGGACTGCTTTTCCATGAGAGTTTTTTCAAGGCTGATCAGGGCATTTTCCAGCGACGAAAGCTCGGCCGTAAGAAACAATCTCAAAGGTCTGGCAGGAGTGAAATCCCCCTTGGACTCTTTGATAAAGCTATCGAAGACAATTTTCCCGGACTTTTTCTTAGCGAGATGCACGTCCACCGGAGAAATCAGTCCACTTGCCTTCTGATGAGAACGCATGATGGACAGTACTCCGACCTGCGAAGAGTTTTCCATGATCCGGCGAACCAGATACGCCATTCCGACGAGAAGGTTTCCGATCGGCATGTAGTTTCTGGTAGGCCAGCCCATTTTCGCGAGACCGTGAGAAAGAGCTTCGTAAGTCATGTGAAGACACTGATGCTCAATCACGGGAGCTTTAGGAAAGCGGAGTGCTCGAACACTTTCAACGAACGCATGATCCTGGAGATTGTGAGAGCCGACAGCGAGCTGGATCCAGTCGTGATTTTCCAGCGCCATGTACGCGAGCTGCCGGAAGTGAAGATCAGACTCTTCTTTGTTCAGGAATTGCGGCGGAGTAAACTGGTGAGCTTCCCCTTCGATGGTCTCTGCATCCCAATACGCACCCTTCACGAGGCGGATCGGCATCCGGAGTTTTCTTTTTTTAGCGACTTCGATCACATCCCGAAGGTGATTGGCACCATCACGGAGGTATGCCTGAACCACGATCCCGGTCTGGGCGTAATCCTTGAGTTCCGGAGTTTCCGCGAGGCATTTTTCATAGATCCGCAGAACGAGATCACGGTAGTGATAGTGTTCGGCATCGATATTGATCAAAACTTCTTCTCTTTGCGCTTCCTGAAGAATCCGGCGAAGCCTCGGGGCCACTTTCATATAAGTTGCCATGAAGGCCTGCGGACGGAAATCATGCGAAAGAGCAGAAACTTTAATGGAAACGTGAGCATTGAGAATGCCGGCCGAGTTTTTTTCTCCGCGCGGGATATGCTCTTTCATTCCGTGAATGAGCTGGAGAACTTTTTCGAAGTATTCATCAGCTTCGTGCGCCGACACCACAAGTTCCCCCAGCTGATCGAGCGTACACTGTCGGTTCGAGGCCCGAAGATCTTTGAGTGTTTTGTGAGACGTGCGGATGCTTTCACCGGCGATAAAGCGCTTGGCCATCTTGCGCACGAGATGCCGGACGATCGTCGCCAGAAGTTTTGGCGGAAGAAAAGAGGCGATCTGGAGAGCAAAGCTCATCGCAATTGTGATGTGGAAAGGCAGAGGACGCGATCCCCTCTTCTTGTTCTGAGAAATGCCGTCGTTGTCTTCTTTCAGGCGGCGTAAACTCTCCAGAAGATTTCTTTTCACTTCTTCGCCGGATTTATCGTGATCAAGGGACGGAAGGACGGCCAGAAACTTCAGAAGGTGAACACGGATCAGATCAAACTGCGCCGTAAGAGAAAGCCCATAGTCAGAAACTTTTTCAAATGCACTCGGCCGGTATTCACCGGTTTTTTTCACGAGCTCCGCGAGGATCCCCTTGGCGTGATCATTCACATCATTCCATTGGGCCAGATTCCAGAACCGGGGAAGATTATTTTTGTGGGAGACCCACTCTATCTCTGTTGGAAACTGACCCGGTGAGATCGTTGTGATCTTTTCCACGTGATCTTTCAGCTTGAACATCGCCTTGTCCATGGCCTCATTCATCGGAACAGGATTCACTTCATGAAGCTTCATGAGGGAGAGCTCCCTCGAGAGTCTCCGGGTTCCGATATACAGGGATTTTTCCTCAGCACGGAGAGCGACGAGGAAGGGATAAGCGTTGATCACAACTTCACGCCGGAAGCTTCCGGTTCTTTCCGTGGTTGCAAACTCGATCATTTCCAGAAACCCCTCGTGAAGCTTTCCACCGGGGATGATCAGGTGCTGGAATTCCTCATAAAAAGAAATCTGCCATGACTCGGAAACGACGTTTTTTACAACAACAGGTATCCCTGAACTCTTCACACTACCTCCGGATTTTGAACCCTCACAATTTACCCCCAAAACGGGTTCCCGAAAAGAAAGGTTTCACAGAAATTGACGCTTTCTTACGGAGGAAACTAGAATAGTCTTAATGGTTAGATACTTTTTATTCATGATCCTCCTGCTGCCCGGTTTTTCGGCAGCGGCGACCTACAATCTGGCGGATCTAACCGTCCTTCATTCTGAGGGTTCGGCACGGGAATTTCTTGATCATGCTCTCGACATTCGCCCTTCTGAACGGGCCCAAGTCTGGAAGACGATGGTGGGCGAAATGGCCCAGAAATATGCCAGGACTCTTACGACCAGCAGCGAGATACCCCGGGGTGATTTCGTGAAAATGGAAGAAATTTATCGCTGGCCAGTGCTCCGGCAGGATGATGTTTTCAGGGTCAGACGAAATGAAGTCGGCACGAAATATTTAAAAAACTGCCTGCGCGCAGAAAATCCCTGCTGGAATGATCTCGTGTCTTTCTGGAAAGAGGATTCCTCTGACCCGGACATGGCGGTGGGACTTGCTGAACTTGTCAAAGACAGAAGTGACGCTCCCTACTCGCTTTGGACACTTCTTGAACGGCCTCTGAAAACTCCCTTTTCCGAGTTTTACTGCAAAAAAACTTTTGTCCGTGAGGCACTCTGGAAGAAACTTGAAGGTGATTACCTGAAAATCGCCCGCGAAGAGAGCTTTCTCGGGAAAATTGAAGAAACGATTCACGCCGATTGCCTTCCGTCTCTGATCGAAGAAGCACGCGCTCGTATTTACCGGCCGGTAAAAGACGGCGACCGGGAACTGGCCTATGAAATTCTCAGTTCCACCCGCAAGGCCGATCAGAAACTCAAAGATTTCTTTTTCACCCTTTACCTGCTCGAGCATCCCTCTCAGGGGGAACTCATGAATCTGTCCTGGAACAACCTGACGGAGCTGGGAAAATCGGCCACCCGCCGTGAGACCGTTCTGGAAGAGATGAAGAACCTCGATCCTCTTCCTGATGACATCATGGGGTCGATGGATCTCACGAAAAAGCGCGCGATCCTTCGCCACGTGAAGGCGAACTTTCCTGAGTATTTTGACTTTTATAGCGAGCAGTGTGTGGCGTACTACGGTGGGAAAAAGAAGTTTTCGAAGGGAAATCCCACGATGAAATGCCAGGATCTCATGAACTCAGATCTCGCCTCGGAAATTCTCCCCGATACCAAGATCCAGCAGTTTCACTCAGTAAAACAAATCTGAATTATTATTTGAGATGGTTAGAAACGAGCTTGGTCATTTCGAACATGGTGACTTGCTTCTTGCCGCCGAAAACCGCTTTCAGGTTATCATCCGCATTGATCGCCCGACGGTTTTTAGAGTCCTGGAGATTGTTCTTTTTGATGTAGGCCCAGACTTTCTTCATGACTTCAGTCCGGGGCATGGGATTTGACCCGATGATCACCGCTAATTCCTTAGAGGGAATCAGTGGCTTCATGAAAGCGATATTGGCCTTCGGGGCCGTTTTTACTTTTTTAGGCGCTGCAATTTTTTTTGTCGATTTCTTGGTCGTGGCTTTTTTAGCGGTCGCTTTCTTGGTCGCTTTTTTCTTGGATGATTTCTTCGCCATGAAGTCCTCCCGGACAGGAATTAAAGAACTTTTACCCATTCAATGATGTTATTTGAAACACCAAAGGCCTTGCCGGTTCGCTTGTAGCCGTGACTCTCGTTCAGAGCAATCATCCGGAAATTATCTACCGGACAATAATTCACCAGGCGTGCCAGCTGTTGCTTCTTGGCTTCCTGTTCGTAAAAATTCTTGATCTGGTGAGAAAACCCATTTCCCTGAAACGCCATCTTGATCGGAGTATTTTTTGTAAAAAGAGTATCGCCGTCTTTTTTGATCAGGACAGCAGCAACAATTTCTTCATCCGTCGTGACTGAGAAGAGTTTCCATCCGGTTTTCACTTCCTTCTTGATGTTATCAAGTGACCATGAAAAATCCTGAGTATCCGTGAAGGCCTGAATATCGAATTTGGAGAGGTTCACAACCTCTTCTTCTTTCTTAGCTTCTTTAAAAACAAGTTCTTTCGTATCGTCCATCACACTCTCTTTTAATGAGTCAAAGCTATTGTAGCGGTAATTTTTTCGGAATATCAAACACAATTTTAGGAAGTCTTTCTCTAGCTCTCAGGGATGAAATTAAGTTCTTCCTCATGAAAAATCTCAACCCCTCTTTCATGCAGCTCCTGAAAGAGCGCTCGCTCTTCTTCGGAAGCGTAAGGAACGTCGACATAAACCGTAAGATCCTCGACATCGATCAGCTCCGGATGCCGGTGACCCAGATAGAGCGATGTTACATCAGCGGAGGCCAAAAAGGCTTTTAATTCCCGAACTTTATCGGCGAGTCGAAGAATTCTGAAGGGTCCCTTTTCTTTTGCATAAGAATAAACTTCATTGGGGTTTTTGAATGGCCAGCTTCGGATCCAGCGGAATACTGCCAGCAGCAAACTTTCTTCCTCGGAAGTCATCCCTTCAAAGGCCGCCTCAGAATTTCTATCCCGTAAGAAAGCCTCGCATTCACGGATCGAAAGAGTTTCAAGGAGAGAAATTTTTTTTCCGACTAAAAGGCTGGCCATGGATTCCAGCACAAGAATCTGACCATTCTCCAGAGAACCGGAAAACGACAAATTTTTGACGGAAAGGGCGTTTCCTTCGAGATCCATCCAGAGAGTGATCTGGTCACCGGGATAGCGCCTCATGGAGGGGGATATTTCATTTTTCAGAAAGCGAGGTGTCTCGAGAATTTTTTTGGCGCGCGAAGAATTCACCTTCACCATTTCGGTCTCCTGTCGTTAAGATGGGACTGTAACATGAAATTACCAAAAGAGCTTCGAGACAAAACGGAATGGGTGCTGGTGGGGCCCATGGGACCGGATCTTCCGGATCGGTTTTACGATTTTTCCGTGATGGCAGTGGACGGAGGGGCCCGGTTTACCGGCCGCATGAACGCATGGGTTGGTGATTCAGATTCTTTCAAAAAAATTCCTGAAAATACTCTGGTCTTTAAACTCTCCGAAGACAAAGACTCCTCAGATTTATCCTGTGCCCTGAAGCTTCTTGATCTGCAGGTGAACTACACCCTTCATCTCTGGGGCCTCTCTGGTGGAAGAAAGGATCACGAACTTTTCGTCTGGGGCGAAGTTCTGGCGTTTCTGGAACTGCATCCGGAATCAAAGGCCATTCTCTATGGAATGGAAGGAAATATTGAAACGCATTTCCTGGGGTCCGGTCACTGGAAATTTCAGCATCAGGGTCGCTTTTCTCTCGGATCACTCAGAAAGATCAGAGTGAAGCTAACAGGTGACGTGAAATACCCCATTAAAACTGAGTCGTGGCTTCCGGCGCTCTCGAGCTGGGGACTCTCCAACATAGGAAACGGCGAAATCATTCTCGAAAATGAAGGGCCGGCCTTTCTTCACTACCCCGGAGACAAAGAATGAGAATCCCCTTTCTCGACATCCTCCGGGCGGTGGCCGTCATCTGGATGATCATCTTCCACGTGACCTACGACATGCGGATGTTCGGTTTAAATCAGATTGATTTCAGCGAAGGCTTCTGGTTTGCTTTCCCAAGGCTTATCGCGGGAACTTTTCTCTTCTGTGTAGGAATCGCTCTCAATTACACGCACAAAGAAAAAATGAATGCGCCGGCGATGTTCAAGCGCTTAAAGAAACTCGGGATCTCGGCCCTTCTCGTGAGCATCGGAACTTATTTAGTCTTCCCTCAGCAATGGGTTTACTTCGGCACTCTTCACTGCATTCTCGTCGGAAGTTTATTAGGGGCGTTGTTTGTTCATCACCGGACAGCAGCACTGATCACGATGATTCTCATCCTTCTCCTTCAATACGGAGTGGGATTTGATATCAAGTGGGTTTCCAGCATTCTTCAGAAGCCCTCGATGGATTTTATTCCGATATACCCGTGGTTCTGGGTCATCCTGGCAGGAATTCTCCTGGGACCTTATTTGTCAAGAATAACGGTGCTACAAAAATTGAAAACTCCGGCGTTCATGGACTTTCTGGGGCGTCATTCTCTTGTGATCTACCTGGTTCACCAACCACTCATCTTCGGCCTTCTTTCTCTTTATCAATTCCTCGGCAAACGGTGACAAACTAAAGGCGTCTGTGAGAAATTGGGGGCACATGGAAAGCCTAATCTCCGCCTACCGGAAAGTTGAACTCTTCTTCGGCAACCTCAAATTCGCTGTTGTGATCGTCAGTCTGTTTGCTATTGCTCTCGGCTACGGCACCTTCATGGAGTCCTATCACGGAACAGAATACGCCAATCGCCTGGTGTACAAATCCTGGTGGTTCATGGGCATGCAGTTCACCATGTTCCTTTCCATTCTCTTTGCGACTCTGATTCGCCTTCCGCCCAAAAAACATCTCTACGGTTTCTATACCATCCACACCGGACTCATCACACTTTTCCTGGGTTCCTACATCACCTACGAAGGGGGAGTGGACGGCACCATCACACTCACGCCGAATCTTCCCACCCGTCAGATCACGCTGAATGATGACGAGATGAAGATCCAGTTTCCGGGCCGCGGGAAAGAAGTTTCGGTTGAGCTTCCTTTCCAGGCGGGAGCCAAAGACCTCAATCTGGATTATGAAAATATCCGACTGGGAACTTTCCTTCCCTTCTCGCAGGATGAGCTCGAATGGATTCCGGTAAAGATTCCTGATCCAGGGCAGACTTCAGCGCGCTACAAGCTCTACAATGATAATTTTGGCGAAACGCTGACTCTCACTCTTCATCCGATGTCGGACTTCAACAATACGATGCAACTGGGTCCTCTGAACGTGCACTATCTGCCCGGATCTCTTGCCGATTGTTTCGGATCTACGGAAGCTCACGGTCTCATTGTCTGGAACGGAGAGAACCGCGGCTGTATTGCTCCAAAAGAATCTGATATCCGCAGAAAAAAATCCTCTACGGGCAAAGAGATTGTTGCGGTAAAATTCGAAGGACAGGAGATTGCCTTTCTTCCGGAGATGTCTCCCCTTCCCCTGAACCGCGATCTTGCTTTGGATGAAAATTCTCCTTACCGGATCTTCAGTAAAAAACTTTTTGAACAGAGTCCGCATTTGTTCTTATTCGGTCACAAAGCCGCGTTCTACAATAAGAACACGTCGAAGTGGGAAACCGGGGATGTGAACAAAGAAAAGGCGCTGGATCTACCGTGGATGGGATTCAGAGTTCTCCTTTTGGAATTTCATGGTGACAGTTACCCAAGACTTTATCCGAAATATGTAAAACCAGTTCAGGACAACGGTCAGACCATCATTGGCGAAAGAAAGGCGGTTGAAGTCACCGTGGGCGATGATAAGTTCTGGGTGAAATCGGGAGAGCCGGTGTCCTACAAGTTCAACGGCGAAAAAATTGTCTTTGAACTTACGAAGAAAAATATCACGCTTCCATATGAACTCGTTCTGGACCGGTTCAAGATGGATACCGATCCGGGAACGGCCACACCGGCATCGTTTGAAAGCTTCGTGACTCTCTTTAAAGGCAACGAGGGCTCAGAGAAGCATCACATCTTCATGAATAATCCTTTGAAGCACCAGAATTTTACTTTTTATCAGGCCTCATACTTTCAGAGCCAGGAAGGCCCTTACGGGAGTGTTCTCTCCGTGAATTTCGATCCGGGGCGCCCGTGGAAATATCTCGGGTCCCTTCTCCTGGTCTTCGGAAGCATCTGGCATTATTTCCTACGTCGAAAACACCTGAAGGCCGGAGGCGCCCGTGCGTAACTTAGTTGTTCTTCTTGGTTTTGTTTTTTCTCTTTCCGCCTTTGCTCAGGGACCGTTCGGTTTCTGTTCCGATGAACTGGAAACGTTTCCGGTGCTGGCGCAAGGACGGGAAAAACCTCTCTATGTTCTCGCGACTGACTCCATCCGCTTTATTACGGGTGAGAAAAAAGTCGGAGAACTTTCGGCGACCGAAGCTTTCTGTAAACTTTCTCTCAAGGCCTTCGGCATGCCGCTTAATCTCCCGGTCAGTGTCCGGGTCGATCATGTGGATGTAAAAAAATTCCTCGGCATCCCTGAGAGCGAGCACTCGATTCCGGTTGAACAACTGATGCCGAAGATGGATCTGATTGTCGGCGAACTCCGGACGCTGAAAGAGAACAATTCCTACAAAAAAGAACTCACGAAAGTCGATGCCCGCCTTCGCACCTACGAAGCACTGATTTCCGGGAAACTCTGGACAGTTCCGGCGGTGAACGGTCAGGAAGTAAAATTCTTCACCCTTCCCGAATATCTTTCTGAAGAGAGACTTTCAACGGCCAGAGGAAGCGGAAACCCTGTGGGTGCTCTCATGGCCCAGGCAAAAGAGGATTACCTCAAGGCAAAGGGCGATCACTACCTGCTCGAGCTTAAATACTTCAAGTGGAACCTCTTTTTGTGGGCCCTGATTCTTTCGCTTTCGGGAATTTTTGCTTTCGTTCTCACGAAGAACCGCACGTTCGGAACGGTCCTCACTGTTTTGACGATCGGAACTCAGATTGCGGCGATGACCTTGAGAATTCTTATCTCAGGCCGCGCGCCCGTCACCAATATGTATGAAACGGTGATGTTCTCCGGCTTCGGAGCTCTGATCATTGCTTCGATCATTACCCTCTACCGGAAAGAAATCAGCTTCGTTCTGGCGGGGCTTGCGTACAACGTGCTTTGTCTCATGATGATGAAGTTTGCTAACGGCATGCTTGATCCGGGAATCTCACCGCTGGTTCCTGTTCTCCGGGATAATTTCTGGCTCTCAACTCACGTCACGACGGTCATTCTGTCATATGCGGCCCTGGCACTTTCGTGGCTCCTCGCTAATTCCATCCTGATCCGTTCGGCACTTAAAAAAATTGAACCTGCTGATTACCGCTACCAGGTGGAGCTCACTTACACCTGTATCAAGTTCGGTGTGGTCCTTCTTTCCGGAGGAGTGATCCTCGGTGGAGTCTGGGCCGATTATTCATGGGGGAGATTCTGGGGCTGGGATCC
>CANGAC010000061.1 GCA_947451425.1 Bacteriovoracaceae bacterium
CCGGGCGCGCCTGCAACTCCAGGTGCACCATCAGCTCCATCATTTCCTTTCGGACCTTGCGGACCCTGCGGTCCAATTGCACCGGCAGGACCCATCGGTCCGGCCACACCAGCAGCACCGGCATCACCTTTATCGCCTTTATCTCCCTTGTCACCTTTTGCTCCGGCAGCACCTGCTGGACCTTGTGGACCAGTTGCACCCGCTGGACCTTGTGGTCCCATCGGTCCTACTTCGCCTTGCGGACCTTGGGCCCCAGCTCCACCACCATTTGCCTCGGGAAAGGCCGGAACCCAGGCCTCACCGTTGTAAGTGAGAACCTGTCCTTCTTCCGCATCAAGATAAGGAAGAAGAAGTCCGTAATCGGCTTCGTCTTTTCTGATGATCTTAATTCTCGCAATGAGGGTCGCTTTATCGGAAGAGGCCATGTTGAGTTTCAGTTCAATTTTCTGATCAACGTTCACATCATCTCCGGCCCGGGATCCATCAGAACAACTTGTGAGGACGAAGTTGCTGCTGATGAATCGACCGGACTGTCTCGGAGAATAACTACAGGTGACTCTTCCATCAAAAACCAATTGGCCAGACATCGGGTGGATCTTGCCAGCACCGCTGACAAGTTTCAGCTCAGAGGGTATCTCCACGATTCCGCGGAATCCCAGGAGCTTGGGGGTAAGTTTTACGACAGGTTTTTGCTCGTAGCTTGCCTGAAGCTCGAGCCTTTTTGATTTATCTAATCTTTTGAAGAGCTGATCCCAGAATGATCCGGCGAAGGCCCCTTGCATGACAAAGAAACCGGAGAGAGCTGTGACCCAAAGTTTGTTCCGCAGACGTTCCATAACTAACCTTTGGTTATTAACTTCCTAAAGTTTAGAACGAATCTTCATCTGCTTGCGTTATTGGGGAGTTATCGAGCACCATAACTCCTCTTTAAGGCCTATAACCTTCAGAAGTGCCGAGTAATGTTGCTAGAAATGCCTTCTTTAAAGAGGGCCTAATAGAGTGAGAATGGTGCTCTGAATTATGGTGAAAATCAGGGTAAAATTTTTGAAAGAGAAGGACTGGTGCCCAGGACGAGACTCGAACTCGTACGTTCTTGCGAACGAGGGATTTTAAATCCCTTGTGTCTACCATTCCACCACCCAGGCGCACGAAAAGTAAAATCCATGATGAATTGTTACCAGGGGTCTGTCAATTGAAATGCCTTCCACTCATCATCGCACTTTTTCTCATCTCCTGTAGCAATCACAATCAGCGAAGAGAATACGAAGCAGAAGAACTCCTTACGATCTATGAGCCGAAATGGTTTTCTGCGAGCGAAAAACATTCTCTCGAAGATCAACTGGGAAGAGTGCAGCCGCATTTGTTCTTTGATGTGAATCCTGAGTTCACGGAAAAAGACCAGCTCGCCAACGTGCTCATTACCACGCTGGAGAATTCTCATCTCGCATACAATGTGGATCTCGTTTCCGGCCAGAGGTACTACTCACATCACTACTGTAACCAGGGTGACGTGTGGAACCAGAAAAGCGGAACGTTCGGGCGTCCGTATTTTTCCATCGCCTACATGCCGAGGGTCCTTGATCAGATGGGAGATCCGCAGAAGATTATCGTCTTCGGTGGAGCCGACAGGATCAAACCATCTCTCGATCATCACTTCGTGCGCGTCCGGATCATCGGTGGATACGTCGAAGAGACTTGTCCTGAAGCAAACTGCCTTGGCCGCGATACGTGGAACTCGCGTCTTGTTTTTATTGCCGTAGATCCCCAGGATTCTAATTACTCCGACATCAGGGATATTCCGGATTTTCAGTACCTCCAGTCGTGGGACAAACTCCAGGTCACCCTCCAGAATCTCGAAGGAAGAAATTTTACCGTCGACCGCACTTTTCCCTACACACGCGTGAGAAAACTTATTCCGTATCGCGAGTCTGTTCAGTATTTCCGGAAGCGCTCGGCTTTCATGTCGGATGACGAAGTCAAAAAAATCCAGAGTGGCTGTCACAAGCTCTATGACCTCATGTGGAAAGAAGTAGGAGAGGACCGCCCGGAGGACATTCTCACCAGAAACCGCGCTGACCTGGAGAAAAAGCTCAAGGCCCGCGAAGCTTTGAGAGAGAGTAAAAAACCCGTCGGGAAAATGGCCCGCTTCCGGAAGTTCATCAAGAAGTATTTCACCGAAGCTGCGACCTGTGAGAAGTTTGTCTATCACGGAAACATCAACAAGAGCGCTGAGCACTTCTGGTTTCACTCTTACGTCGGGATGTACATCCGCCTTCATAAGGAAGGATCGTATTTTGATTGCCGGAGAAAAACCTGGGCCTCGAACATTTATAACGTGAACGGCGATCCGGTTCACTTTCTCCCTAATGAGATTGATGACTGTAACGACAAAGACATGGACCTGGCGATGGAGTACATGCCGAATCACCTGAAGAGCCTGAAAGGCGTCATGGGAGATTTCTGGCGTTTCATTGACTACGATACTCATGAATACGGTACTCACCGCAAAGTTTATTCCTGGGCGAAAATGACCAACAAAAAATTCGACTGCCGGCCCGATCCTAACCAGATCATCATGGAGAAAATGAATGTTTTCCCGGATGATGTAAGCTGGAAGAAGTGGGACCCGATTGACCTAGAGGAAGATCTGAAGATCATATACTGATGGAAAAAAAGCAAAACGAACTCATGATCTACTGCCTCGGAGGTCCCTGGCTCGCGACCGAGTGGGTATCGCTCATGGGAAGTAAGTACAGAGAGCACATGGATTTCTCGCCCGTATTGGTGAATAGCCCGGATCGCGCGCAGGTGATTGTATGGGACGGAGTTCTCACACCGAAGTCTTCCGGTGCAATCGCGCAGATTTTTGAAACTCTGGGAAAGGAAAAAGTCCTTCTCCTGACTGGTGAGGCAGAAACCTCCCTCCAGCATCATCCCTTTGTGAAACTGAGCCGCGATCTTCCGCACGTTGTTCTTTCTCCGTCACGAGTTCTGCCCGAAGAAATTCTCGAGGCCCTGCAGGAATGCAGGAAGAGACTCACCCATGTTTAGCTGGAAGGAATTTGATAAGGCCCGCAATGTCCTGGGCGAAGCCGGGAGAAGCACTTACAGTGAGGCCCTGGGGCAGCACCACCTTTCCGTCCGTCCGAAAAATCTCCTCCGCTGGATTGAACTCATCAGTGATGACCTCGGATTTCTCGTGCTTCTCGATATTACCTGTGTTGATCATCAGAATCGCGAACACCGGTTTGAACTCATTTATCACCTGCTCAACATGGGCACGCATCAGCGGCTCAATATTCATCTCGATTTTTCTGAGACGGAAGTGGTCCCGAGTGTCAGGCGCTTTTTTTCTCACGCCGGCTGGCACGAGCGCGAACAGGGCGAGATGTTTAACATCCGGTTTGACCAGGATCTCCCGACCCTTCTTCTGACGGAAGGTCAGAGCAATTATCCCCTGAGAAAAGATTCCCTCATCCGCGGCTGGCCTCTTTTAGCGACGAAGGCACTTCCCGTTAACCGGATGAATCCGAATAAGTCTGAAGCTCCTTATGCTGAAGAGTCCTGGATGTGGAAAAAATTCCCGATCGTTGCCGAAGAAACTCTCGGAAACTTTGAGTGGACCGTCTGTTTTGACCCTGAAAAAGTTGTCACGAGCCACATCGAAGCGGGGTTTCATCATCAGGGACTTGAGAAGAAACTTGAAAGCATGAACTGGTTTCAGGTTCTTCATTACATTCACAGGATCCATGAAGGGGCCGCTCCTCATTACACAATCTCCTGGGTGAAAACTCTGGAAGAAATGATGACGCTGAAACTGCCGGAAAGAGCTCAGGCGATCCGGATCATCATGCTCGAGCTTTCACGGATTGCTGAGCATCTCACTGTCCTTCACGAAATGTGTTTTGCTCTCGGGAAGAACGAACATCGTCTCTTCCTTGATATGCGCGAGAAAATTTACGAGCTCTTTGAAAAGTACTGCGGTCATAGACAGGGCTTTGGAGTGGCGTGGCTTGGGGGAGTGAAAGAAGATCTTCCCCACGGATGGATCGTTGAATACCAGACCGTTGCTACCTTGCTTCTGAAGAATCTTCCTCTCGTGAACAATGCCCTTTATTCTCAGGCCGATTTCCGTGATTCTCTTTCGGGAGAAAGTGTTTCCGCTCAGACCATTCTTCAATGGGGAGTCGGCGGGCCCGCGATGCGCGCAGCCGGAGTGAACTTTGATCTGAGGAAATCGCAGCCATTCTATTTCTATCAGGATATTGACTTCGATATTCCCGTCGGGATCTTCGGGCGCGCGTATGATCGCTACCTCATCCGGCTTGAAGAAATGTTCCAGAGTTTCCGGATCATCACTCAGGTGATTGACAATCTTCCGCTGGGAGGAATTCTGAGCGAAGAGTTTTCCGGAAGCTCTGCTGAAATTTTAAAGAAAATGGAAGACAAGGGACCATCGGTCCCGTGGCATTCTTCCAGCCTGGAATCACCAAACGGTGAAGCGGGCTTTTCCCTTCTGGCCGGACCAAAATGGAATCTTGAACGTGTGAAAATTAAAACGCCGAGTTTTATGCTCTCCCAGGCGGTACCGGCTCTGACTCTTGGACTCAGGGAAAACGAACTACGGGCCTCTCTGGCGAGTCTTGGGATTCGCCGGAATGAACTCGACCGCTAGGAGTGTGGAAAAATGATCCTTGATCGCAAATTCTATAACCAACTTCCGTTTTTCCGGCGCTGGTGGAACAACTACCAGATGAAAAAGCTCCGGGGGGAAAAACTTTTCCGGAATCTCCAGCTCCATAAAAGTGCATCTCCTGACAAGCTTTATTTTTATTCTCCCCGGCTTAAGCGAAAACCGAAGTTTACAGGGGACGTGGCCTTGTTACGTAGCTGGCAAGACGCAAAACTTTGTGAGAGAATGTGTCCGACTCAGGCGATTGTTGTGACGGAAGACAATTTCATCATTGATGACCGCGGCTGTATTACCTGTGGCCTTTGTGTGGAGCTTGCACCCCCGGGACTTTTAGAAAATTCCCATGAGTACAATCGCCCGCAACGGTCCTGATTTTTTTTAAGGATGATTCATGTTTAAGCTTCTTGGTTTCTTCGCGCTTTCTTTCGCGACTCTCTGGTTCGCTCTTTCCCACACCATCGGACTTTCGGGATTCTTCGGTGATTTTATCGCCGCTCATCCGATCATCATTCTTTCTATCTACATCGTTGCGGTCACGCATGTGACGATCACAGCGATGAGCCTTTCCTTCCACCGTCATCACACGCACAAGGGTGTGGTGCTGAATCCGTGGATCGATATGCCGATGCAGGTCTGGCTTTGGTTTGTGACTTCGATGTCGAAAGTTGACTGGGTTTCTGTTCACGTTTATCACCACGCTCACTCAGATCAGGAAAAAGATCCGCATAGTCCGCTTCACAAGGGTCTTATTCATGCGCTCTTCCTTGGTGTTTTCGATTACACAAAAGGGAAGTCACTTCCTGAAGTGCAGAAGATCCAGAAAACGATCAAGACAAACTGGCTTGAGAATTACATCCATCATCATTCCTTCACTGGCCCGTACATCATGACTCTCATTGCGATCGTCATGTTCGGCCCGCTCTGGGGATCAGTGATTGCTGTTCTCAACTTCCTCGTATCACCGATCTTTGCAGTGGGAGGCGTAAACGCCATCGCTCACTGGTGGGGTTACAGAAACCATGTGACGTCTGATAACAGCCGGAACATCGGTTACATCTTTCCGCTCAATTTCCTTACCTGCGGCGAGATGGACCACAACAATCACCATGCCCATATGAAATCATGCTCGTTCCGCCACCGTTGGTATGAGTTTGATATCGGTTACCTTTACATCAAAGTCCTGAACTGGATGAAGCTTGCGGAAGTGAAGAATGCCTACACGCCGAAGACTCTGAAGCAGGAACTCTCGAAGAAAGTCTCAGAGCTGATTGACCGCGATTACCGCTTCAAGAAGCGCTGTGAAGAACTCGCAGCTGAAATGAACACGAACTACCAGGACCTCAAGTTGCGCATCGAAGCTTACTGCCGTGGTGAGAAAGTAAAACTCGACAAGGCCGTGCGTGAGTTCATGGAAGAAGTGGAAAGAACTTACAAGGCCAACCAGCGCCTGAAACTCTCTTACGTATAAATTGATCTGATCAAAGGGCCTCCACGAAAGTGGGGGCCTTTTTTTTTATCTGCCGCAAGAGTAGGCGGGGCGCCGTCCTGCCTGATACTCATGCCACTGGAGAAAATCCATGCAATTGGGGTTCAATTGATAAAGATAATTTTCCATTCTTTGCTGGAGTAGCCGAATCGCCGGGAGTCGTCCTTTCAGGAGAGTACCCTCCATCGCAGGATTGGCGGTGATGGAATGAAGGTAACTGATCATGGAACGGATCTGTTGCCGGTTCTTCCCATCGAGCGTTGCCCCCTTTGGAGTGAAGAAGGCATTCTTTCCTTCGTTGATGATCCGGCCCAGATTTCTGTAGCCCGGAATATCCCAGGTATTGATGCCACTGCTGTTCACTTCGGTCAGAAGAGAGTTGAACTCGCGGACACCGGCGTCGATGTCTGCAGAAAATGTCGCGGAAAAATTCTTCTTAACTTCCGGGAAGAAAGTGAGCATGAGAAGGCGGTCAGCATTGAACATGTTGTCGTCAAAGAGGCAGCGGGAATTGTTCCTCGCGAACATATAGAGATTCCGTAAGTCACCGTGAGAGGTATCGGCAGGAATCGGAGTATTGCCGAGGTAGTAACCCATGATCCGGCGACGAATATTCGCCTTGTCGGCAGCGCTCAAGCTTTCGCAGCGAAACGCAGTATCAAAATTCGTGAAGTGCGTTCCACCCGACATGTTGGGATCTTCTTCACCGTAATAGGACGCGGCCTTGTTATAGTAGTACATATTCTGGCCGCAGGATTCAGCGTAGACGGCGGCGTATGTCTGATTGATGTTTTCCACTGACGAAATGGAGCGACGAAGGCTCGCTACATTTTTCGCCGTTTCAATCTCGCGCTCACGGCGCAGTAATCCTTCGAGAACAGTGTGACTGGCGGTCGCGGTATTGATGGGTGCCATGTCGATGAATCCGCCAATTAATTTCAAGGAAGGAAGTTCACTTCGCCAGATACCCACTTCCGCCGGGCCATTGGACCAGCAACCCCAGAGAAATGCCGACTTTAATTGAGCGAGGAGAGCTGGCTTCCCACGATAAGCCTCTTTGATGGCGCCGATCGCCTCGAACTTATCCAGGCCATCGCCATCGTCGTTGTGAATGCGACCGCCCCCGTCGTGACCGGAAATAATCACCGAACTCACGGCGCGGTTCGCCCGCGCAAGACCCGACAAATTGTTCTTAAAAGTATTCTTGTTAATCGGCGGCGACATGCGGATGAGAGTTTCTCCGCGTTCACAGGCCGCAATCTGCGCCGAGTTTACTTCGTGAGTGGAGTTTCTTGTGTCCACAAAATAGATAATGGAATTGGGATTAACGGAGTGCGGGCAATTATAGGCCTGGGCCAGAGATGATAAAGTCAGAAGGAGAAAAAATATTTTCACTTTTCCGCCTCCAGAAGTTTCTTGAAGGCCATGAGTTTGGAGGAATCAATTTTCGGATATCTTTTCTTCGTCTCGGAGAAATTTTCGCGGAGCAAGCGGCTCATCAGAATATCAAAGAAGATCTGATCTTTTCCTGACATTTCTTTTTCAAGATTTGATTGTTTGATGAGTTCTTTTGTCCGCGCTGGATCAGGGAGGTCTGCAATCAGACTTCTCTCTGCGGGTGTTCCATCCTGAGCATCGACATCCTTATTCTTAAAGTCTTTTGCCTCATAATCATCGTAAGTCTTTACCTGAACTTTGGCGGAATCCTGGGCCCAGGAGAATTGAGTAACAATAAAGAGGAGGATGAAAATTTTCACAATTTCCTATCGACAGGATCAGGAATAGGGATAAATGTAAATCTTCCTTCTCTGGAATTCAGGAGAGTTAGCGCTGTCAAAACTTTTGTCACTCCCGAGAATTTACCGGAATACTCATGATCTTCCCGAAATCTCCTATCATGGAAAAAACAGGAGATTCTTATGAAACTGACTGCACTCTTTGCTTTCCTTATTGCTTCCCAATTTGCTTTCGCGGCTGAACCCATCGCCCGTTATACAGAAAACTTCAATGTGAAAGGGTTCTCGAAAATCACCATCATGGACGACGGAAGTATTACCTATGAAGAGCGCACGGAAAACTATCATCTCAACGGCCCTTCAGAAGCGAAGAAACTCACTGCCCGTCAGGTGGCAGCTCTGAAGACGAAGATTGCAAAAATCGTGAAACCAACAACAGACTACGGCGGGCAGATTGAATGTCTTCCATCGTACATTGCGGACACAACTTTTGAAGTGATCAAGAACAAAAGAAAAATTCTTATCAAAGCGGAAGAGGGATGTTTCTCGCGCATTTACCACAATGGCAGAAACTATGATGAAACTCTTGGAGTCATCGAGGCGTTGAGCAAAGCAAACTCTCAGCAGCCGCGCGGCTAGAGGACTTCCCGGCGCGGGAGATTCCAGTCGGTCTTTTTTATCATATCCAGAAAATCTTCACGGGGGATGTAACGTCCCCCGAATTGTTCCACGACGGTCGTCACCATCTGCGTATCAAGAAATTTTATGCCTCTCTCTTTCAGGCGCTGGCACAATGTCCAGAGTGCGACCTTACTGGCATTATCCTCTTTCATAAACATCGATTCTCCCGAATAGAAGTTCCCCATGGAAACTCCGTAGAGGCCGCCCACTAATTCGTCTTCTTTCCAGACTTCAACTGAATACGCGAGGCCTTCCCGGAAAAGTTTTTCATAGCCATGGATGATATCCGGAGTGATCCACGTACCTGGTTGATCTTTCCTGGGGACGCGCGCGCATTCAAGGATCACTTCTTTCATGCGCTCATTGAACGTCACCCGGAAAGGAGACTTCTTTAAGAATTTCTCAAAGGATTTTGCGAGATGGAGTTCCTCAAAAAAAAGAACTCCTCTGGGGTCCGGAGAAAACCAGGCAAGGGGCAGTTCGACAGAGACGGGCCAGGGAAAAATTCCCTGCTGGTAAGCCGCAACTAAAGTGTCGACCTCAAGATCTCCACCCACAGCAACGAGGCCATCTTCTGTGGCCTCTTCAATCGGAGGGAAAACAATCGTTCTTTTCATTTCCGGAGAATTTCCAGGAGGAGGCGGGCGATATCGCCTGCAACAGTCAGTGAACTTTTCTGATCGCGCGGCTCAACACCTTCCGGAAGGACAAAGGGGGCCACTTCCATAAGGTCCGCTCCGGTGATCTTAAAATCTCTGGAGAGTAATCTCAGGATCGCGGCACAGTCCGTAGGAAGAAGTCCTTCTTTTTCCGGTGTGCCGGTAGCAGCAGCAAATTTTTCGTCGAGCGCATCGATGTCAAAACTCACATAGAGCTCTTCGACACCGAGTCTTTTAAAATGCTTCACGATTCTTTTGAGTGTCTTGTCAGCTCCGTCTTTGGCGACTTCACTCGCCCAGATCTGCTCAATCCCCACATTCTTTTTCCAGTGGGTTTTGGTTTTTCCGGAAGAGCGGATGCCGATCTGAAGCAGATGATCACGGGACTTGAGAAACTTCAGGATCTGAAAAGTCCAGGTGCCGAAACACAGGTCAATGCCGAGCCTTTCTTCCAGAAGGTCAGTGTGGGCATCGAAGTGAAGAATCCCTGCTTTTTTCTTATCACTTCGGGAAAGGAGCCATTCCTTCACCAGCGGATAGCTCGTCGAATGATCTCCGCCGAATCCGAGGATGCGCGCTTCTGGGGCTTTCTTGTAAATTTCATTCACAGCTTCTTCCGCGATCGAAAGAGGGGAGACTGGAAGTTTTACGACTTTCCCATAGAGGGCCTTCCGGCAGTCACGGATGGTTTTCTCATTTAAGTATTTGTCATGGAGAAGATGGGGGATGACTCTCACGTCACCGACGTCGAGGAATTCATTTTTCTCACGGAGAAGTTCTCCGCGGATCGCGAGTGGTCCCCAGTTCGCGCCCCGCTGGATACCGCCACCATTGTCAGAAGGAATTCCGATGACAAGTGGACGATCAGAAGAAAGCGAATCAATATTTTTTTCCCAGATCGCGCGCGCCTTCGCCGTATCTTTTGTCCCGAAGAGGGCCTCGATCAATTTTTCTTTTCTTTCCCGGGCGGTGTGTACGGTGTGCACGCCATTTCCCGGAAGAGTGAGAAGCTGCGTGAGCTTATTCATATCAGCTCACCATCAACGTATTTGTACTGAAGGATATTGGATCTGTGCTTCTTAATGAAACCGACCTTCCCTAAAGTCAGCCAGTCAGAAATCATTTTCACTTCAAATTGAATGATCCGGTCATCAAGTCCGGAATCGACACCGGCCATGTGACTGGTCTTCCAGACCTGAGGAACGTGATGCCACTCAGAACCGAAGGGTTCTTTCTCAAAGACATCCAGAAACGCGAACGCTTTGGGATGTGCCGGAAGAAAATCCTTGAGAGCATTTTCTTCGATGAGTTTTCCACGGGCCCCGTTAATCAGGAGAACTTCCGGATGAGTGTTTTCGAAGAAACGGTAATCGAGCATGCGCTGAGAGGATTTATTGAGTCCCATCGCGAGCATGACGACTTTGGCGTCCGAGAGTTTTCCTTCCTGCCAGGTCTTGACCCAGCGGTATGGGCATTCAGAAATATAGGGATCCACCACCGTGATCTGAGCTCCCAGAGCATGCAGCGTGCGCGCGAGAATCTGTCCGATATGACCGTAACCGAAAATCCAGATGGGCATTCCCTGAATGAGTGGGCGGTCCCACTTTCTCGCTTTCTCCCACTGGATGTGCTGGGGAAATTCGATGGCGCCTTCGAAGAGGCAACGCAGGCAATATTCCGCAACGGCGGGAGCGCGGATTTCGTTTCCTAAAATCACCGGAATATCTTTCCAGAGATGGGCATCAGGGGCGAAGTGTTCGTATCCGGAATTGGGATGAATGATCAGCTCGATTCCTTCCAGGAGTTCAGCATAAAATTCGCCGAGATTTGTCTGAGTATTCGTGATGAGAATCTGGGGCTTGGTTCCCTTCATCTGATTGAGATAACGAATCCCTGGAATTTTTTCCAGAGCGTCTTTCTCACGGAAATGAAAATCTTTCGCCTGGTAAGGTGAGGTATTCGTCCTCAGTACATCTACTGTTTTCATCCATCAAAGCTAGCGCATCTTGGGACAAATGTGTATAACGGAGGCAACATGATCACCATCAAATCTGCCCGCGAAATTGAAGTCATGAGAGAGTCCTGCAAGATGGCAGCAAAGACGCTCCATTTCCTCGGAAAAAACCTTCGCGTTGGCATGAGCACAGAAGAAATTAATACCATGTGTCACCAGTACACGATTAATCGTGGCGGGATTCCTGCGACGCTGGGATATCACGGTTTCACCAAATCTCTTTGCACATCAAGAAACGATGTCATCTGCCACGGCATTCCTTCTCCGAATGAATTCCTGGAAGACGGCGATATCATCAATCTCGATTGCACCACTTTATGGAAAGGTTTTCACGGCGACACCAACAGGACATTTTTTGTCGGCACCGTTAAGCCTGAGATGAAAAAACTCGTGGATGTCACTTACGATTGCATGCTCGCGGGCATCGCCGTTTGCCGCCCGGGTGCTCACATCGGAGACATCGGTGCCGTGATCGAAGAGATCGCTCACGACAATGGCTTCAGTGTTGTCCATGAATATTGCGGACACGGGATTGGCCGTCAGTTTCACGAGGAGCCGCAGATCACGCACTTCGGGAAAAAAGGCACAGGCGTCGAAATGAGACCCGGCATGACCTTCACGATTGAGCCGATGATTAATTTTGGAAAACGTCATTGCAAAGTTTTAAATGACGGGTGGACAGTTGTGACGAAGGATAAATCCTGGTCAGCACAGTTTGAACACACGATCCTCATCACGGAAACGGGCCACGAAATCCTCACGACCTTTGCCCCTGAGGAATGGAAGCCTGAAGATGACAAGATTTAAGGATCTCCTCCAGTCGGCTCTTCACTTCTCTCACCTTCCGGATGCTCAGGTCAGTGCTCAGCTCGAAGGCCAGAAGCTTCATCTGAAATTTGATCAAAAAGATGTCATTCAGGAAGCGACTTACGAAGGTGTGCCGGACATCTGGCTATCGTCTTTGTGCTCGCTCATCAACGGGATGACTCTCGCAGAAGCGCGACTCCTCGATTTTTCTGCCTGGGAGCTTGCCTGGAAAGATGACCAGCTTTTCTGGGACCTTCAGCAGGAAATCTCCGATAAGATTTTTTTTCCGCCGCTTGAGATGCTTCATCTGGCCCTGGATATTTACCAGGGGAGAGAGTTTCTCTATCAGGATGAAAGTCCTCTGATTTGTCGCTGCTTCGGCGTCCGGACGAGTGACATCGTTGCCTGCGTTGACTCCGGGAAAGGGCAGACGCTTGAGGCGATTGGTACCGTCACGAAAGCGGGCATGGGCTGCAGGACGTGCGTGCCACAGATAAAAGAATTATTGCCTACGGAAAAAAAACAGAAAGTGATCAATGAAGACGCGATCATCTGCCGCTGCAATAAGGTCGCTGAGAAGGATCTCGTTTCCTTTTTTCAGAAGAACCCAAAGGGAACACTCGCAGAATTATCGAAGGCCACCAAGGCCGGCACGAGCTGCGGATCCTGTGTGCCTGAGCTTAAGCAGTGGGTGCCCGTTCCCGTCAAAACTTCGAGTCCACGGATTTTCAAATTGCGGCCGGTTGCCGATTGGGTGGAAGAGATTGATGCCGCCCTTCAACGCTTTCCGAAAGTCCACGAATGGAATATGCATGTGGGAGAAATGAAGGGTAATACGGTCATCATTTCTTTTGAGCGGAAGTCCTCACAGAGAGAGGAAGAAGAAACCGGGCGCGAGCTTCAGGGCTTCTTGGCCTTGGCGGTTGATTCGGATTTGGTTTTCTTCTTGAGACGGGCAGCACAGCGCTGAAACGCATTCGGGTAATCTTTGATCTTTTCAAAAATCTTTTCGTCTTTCCCCGCCATGATTTTTTTTATGTCGACGTCTTCCTGAAGATACTTGATCTCAGTGAAAAAACTATTGAGCTTCGGCACTTCCTCGAGAAGGCAATTGGGAGTCGGGGAGAGGGTCTGGACCTGAGAAATAAAATTCAGGAGAATTTCCTTACTCGTCTCGATGTAGTCATCGATCATCCCTTCCGTGATCCCACGCTGAAGCCCCTGGATGGAATTCGGAATGACAAATGTGTTCTTGCCCTTCCGGAGCGAGAGCTCGAGAAGTTTCCAGGATTCAGAAAAGCGACCTGTCTGACAAACGGATTTAAAATCCTCGGCATTAATTGTGACATCCGGGATCTGAACCATCTCGGCCATGATCCGTTGATTGAGATCATAAATCGGACCGGTATTCTTTGCCTGATGAAGTCTCTTTTCCTCACCACCAAGACATCTCAGGAGGTCACCATTGGCCGCATGGGCCCGGGGCAGAACGAGAATGAGTGCGAGGAGAAAAAGCTTCATGCTTTCATTCTAACGGCAAACTGAATATGATGGAAGGGTATGAAAGAAATGAGCTTTATGGATCACCTCGAGGAGCTGCGGGTACGGATTATCCGTATTCTCATCATTCTCGTGGTCTCATTCGGCATCTGTTACTACTTTTCCAACGACATCCAGGAAATCCTTCTTGCCCCACTTCGCGTGGCCCTGAAAGGTCACGGCAAAATTGTCTTCACGGGTCTTCTCGATAAGGTCATTGCAGAACTCACCATGGCCTTCTGGTCATGCATTCTTCTCGCGAGTCCCTTCTGGTTCCGGGAAATCTGGCTTTTTGTGAGACCTGGCCTTTACGATCACGAAGCCCGGGCGGTGCGCCCCTTCATCGTCGTGGGCTTTCTGCTTTTCATCGCCGGCGTGTCTTTCGGTTACTACGTCATCTTCCCGTTCACGTTTAAAACGCTCATTTACTCCGGAGTGGCCGACGTTGAGGCGATGCTGAACCTTCACGACTACCTCATGCTGGCCGCCAAGGTTCTCGTGTTTCTGGGGATTCTCTTTCAGCTACCAAATGTGATTCTGATCATCGGCTTCATGGGCATCGTGACGAAGTATACGCTCCGGGAATGGAGACGTTACATGGCCGTGATTTTTGCGGTTCTAGCGGCCGTGATTACACCGACACCTGACGCTTTTTCTATGATGTGTGTGTGGATTCCGATGATGGTTCTCTATGAGATCGGGATTCTGGGTGTGGCCTTCATCGTTCACCCGTATCTCAGAAAAAAACACATGGAAGACAACGTTCAGCTGACTTCTAAGTCGTAATCGTCGAGATCAATTTCCCAGACTTGTTCCTCACCATCAAGGCCCCCGCCTTTGTGCTGGGCCTTATCTCCGAGGTACGAAATATATTCTGAGGTGAAGTGCCAGTTCTCGAGATCTCCGGCGACGGAGAAACCGTGCAAAGCTTTTTTGAAATCATGAATGAGGGCCTCAACCTGGCCCGGAACGAAGTCCGACGTATCAGTCTTACAGAGCCAGCCCGTCAGGCGAATTTCGTAGCCCGCAACACTGTACTGACAGTAGGAAAGGTCCACTCCATTGCGGTTCAGGACTCGGCGAACTTCTTTACTGGATTCCATGCGGGTCATTTTCTTCATACAGTGATTTTACGGCAGATGGAGGAGAAACCTTGAGTAAAAAGGTAAGGCTTCGAAAACAAATGAAGAGAAGATCTCTTAGGGAATGAGAAACAGGAGACCGCCCATTATTCTGGGCGGCCCGTGAGAATTTATTTATTGAGGGCGAGAATAATTTCGCGGGTCACTTTTGAAGCAAAACACGAGGAATTATTAGTCGGGTCAAGCATCGGAGCAAGTTCCACTACATCAGCGCCGACAAAGTTCTTGCGATTTAAAATCTTCAGGATCCGCATGAAGCCGTGGAAGTCTTCCCCCCCTGCTTCCGGAGTTCCTGTCCCCGGAAAAAACGCCGGATCAAAGAAATCAAAATCAAG
>CANGAC010000062.1 GCA_947451425.1 Bacteriovoracaceae bacterium
ATATTCTCAGCTCCGGCCACGAGATCCATCGCTCCGCCCATGCCCTTCACGAGTTTGCCGGGAATCATCCACGAGGCGAGTGCTCCCGTCGCGTCCACTTCAAACGCTCCGAGGACCGTGAGATCGACGTGACCTCCGCGGATCATCGCAAACGAATCCGCTGATGAGAAATACGCCGCCCCTTTAATGACAGTCACCGTTTGTTTACCAGCATTGATGAGATCGGGGTCAATGGTTTCTTCCGTCGGGAATTCTCCCATGCCGAGAATTCCGTTCTCCGACTGGAACATCACTTCCATTCCTTTCGGGATGTAGTTTGCTACCAGTGTCGGAATACCAATTCCGAGGTTCACGTAATATCCATCGCGCATTTCACGGGCGATTCTCTGAGCAATCTGTTCTCTTGAAAGTGCCATATGTATGTCCTACTTTTTAATTGTTCTCTGTTCGATGCGTTTTTCAAATGTCCCTTTGATGAGACGGTTCACGTAAATCCCCGGTACATCAATCTGGTCCGGATCTAATTCACCTGGCTGGACGATTTCTTCGACTTCGGCCACTGTGATTTTACCTGCTGTCGCAATCATCGGATTGAAGTTCGCTGCTGTTTTTCTGAACACGAGATTTCCGAAAGTATCGGCCTTCCACGCTTTCACCAGGGCAAAGTCTGCTTTCGGAAACGCCGTTTCCAGGATGTACGGACGACCGTTGAACATCTTCACGTCTTTTCCTTCCGCCACGAGTGTACCGTAACCGGTCGCTGTGTAGAAACCTGGAATCCCGGCACCAGCGGCACGGATTTTTTCTGCGAGCGTTCCTTGCGGTGTCAGTTCGAGTTCGAGCTCTCCGGAGAGGACCTGTTTTTCAAAAAGTGCGTTCTCACCGACGTATGAAGAGAACATTTTCTTCACTTGTTTTTTCTCAAGGAGGATCCCGAGACCGAAGCCATCAACGCCGGCATTGTTCGAAGCGATGGTTAATCCCTTCACACCCAGATCGTGGACTTTCTTGATGAGGCCTTCCGGAATTCCGCAAAGACCGAAGCCGCCGACCATGAGGAACATGTTGTCCTTGATCCCCGCGAGGGCTTCATCGTAACTCTTAACGACCTTATTAAATCCTGCCATACGCTGGCCTCCTGAAAAATTTAACGAACGTTAACATAAAAAAGGCCATCCGAGGATGGCCTTCTCATGAGGAAAATTTGGGTTTTCTTAGAAATCTGAGATCTGGTTCACGAGTTCCGGGAAATCCACAAAAGGATTCCGGATATTCTGGTGGCGGGCCACGATGTCATGCTTAGTTCTCTCTGCAGCATCGACGGGATCAGCTACGTGCCAGGCGCGAAGGGCAGCTTCCTGCTTCTTCGAGATCACCATGTTGTAGCGGACAGCGAAGTAGAAGAGGGAACGAGCCACGTTTCCGCGGTGATTCGTCGGTGGTTCGAAGATATAGGAACCGTCATCGCGGACGAGTTTAGAGATTCCGCAGTTATCCGCGTGCATTTCGTTGACTGCGTTTCCAGCGACTCCGAATTCGAAGTTCCCGCGATCAGAATTTGCTTTAGAGTCCGTGAGGTAGAGATGGTGCATGTCAGACTTCTGCATGCCTTTTTCGAAGTTCGAAGCGAACTTACTCTGAGGCCATGTGTGCTCGATATTTACTGTGTTCCCCATGCCACTTGTTTCGCTGGCAGTTTTGAACGTGAATTTCTTCCCGCAGTAGACGTCGATGACGAATTTTTCGTTTCCTGCTTCCTGAAGATCTCTTTCACCGAACATCACAATCCGGGCCTGATCATAGCCGATCGACTTGTGAGCGTAGCAATCAGAGATACAGCGTCCTACCTGATCGTAGTCGCCTTTCACGGTTGAGTGTGACTGAGAAAGAATATCGAAGAGCTGCTCAACTGTTACATTGCCGGCCTTCTTATTCGCGTAAAAAGATTTTGGATAGTAGGAGAGGTCTCCGTTCGGAAGTTTTTCGAGAACCAGGCCAAAGGCATTGAGAGAAAGAATAACAAGAGTGAAAGTGAGCAAGCTTTTCATCAGGACTCCTCTTAAAGTTGGAATCATCCTAAAGAGTCCAAACTTAACTGTCACTAATAATAACTATTAAGTTCGCTTAACTATTCGAGGGTCTGGTATTGCGCGTAAAAACCTATCAGCTGCAGTGCTCCCAGAATCGCTTCATTCATCGGTCTTCTTTCAAGAAGTTCCGGCGCACTTAAGCTCTGAATTCGGGAGTACCACTGAGAAATGATGGGCGTGTTTTTTTCGGTCCTTCCCTCGGAAACTTTTTTTAAGATTTCGGGGTAAGTTTCCTTGATTAACTTACAGACAGAAAGTTCGACGTTGTGATTTTTGTCATAGTAACCGGAAGCACCGAAGAGGCGGCAGATGCCCGGACGAACTCCGTAGGCCGTGCATTTTCCCGCACCGGTTTCACGATTTCCTTCCCACATCACGCAAACGTGATCGGCCTTTTCTAATTTCGTGATCCATTCATCGAGTGTTCCCTCGCGATGAATCTTAAGCGCCATCGGAAGGCATTCGAACACGGTGGATTCAACATCCGGAAAGAGACAGCACTTCCCGCAGCCGGGTAAGCAGGCGAGTCCGGATTCGCTCTGAAAGTTACTGAATGTTTCACCCATCTCGTCCAAAACTTTTTGGAGATTATGGACCATTTCTTTGATATTCATTAAGAATGTTTTATTTTACCCTGACCAATCCCGAAGCAGAGGACCTTCTGAAAGAAGAGATCATGCTTTCGTATCCGAATCTTCGTTTGAGCTATTCTAGGCCGGGATTTCTCACATTCAAAGCCGATAAGGAAGTGAATTTCTCCCCGGTCTTCTGTCGGGTATCCGGTGTCTGCGTTGGGAAATTCCCGAAAGAAGAGCTGAACTACGCCCGCGCGTGGGTCTGGAAGCGCGAAGAGTCCCTCTCTATTCCGTCTGATCTGAAAGAGCTTTCCGAGAAAACGAATTTCCGCCCTGGCGAAAAAGTTACGCTCATCATGATGGTCGGCCCGGATGAATACTGGGTGGGCGAATACACCATGAAGCCCACCCATTTCCAGACGCCGGGTGAAGTGAGCTCGATTCTTGAAACTGAATCACCATCGCGGGCCTATTACAAAATTGCTGAAGCGGCTGAAGCTTTCGATCTGCCTTTTGATCATGGCGAAATCGTTCTCGAGCTCGGTTCTGCTCCTGGTGGCGCAACACAGTTTCTTCTTGAGCAGGACATGAAAGTTTACGGTGTCGATCCTGCTGACATGGATGCAAAAATCGTTAAGCATGTTAACTTCCGTCACTATCGGATGCCGTTTGAGCACATCACCAAAGATACTTTCAAGCAGGATATCGATTGGGTTATCAGCGACGTAAATCTCCCTCCGACCGTCGTGATGAAAGAAGTAGTCCGCTTGCATGAGTTCATGGAGCCCATGGGACTGGTTCTGACTCTTAAGATTAACGACAGTAAGCACCTGAGACTTCTTTGGAATTTCATGGATGACATCGTGGCCCTGGGGTACGAAAGATACGCCCTGAAATATCTACCCAGCCACAGACAGGAACTCTGCCTCGTGGCACTTCGGTAAGTATTTTTTTTTCTTCCCTGTTGGCGATCGATTTTACCTGAGATATAGATCGGGAAAATAAGGACCAATACATGATTCTCTTCCTGACAGTTCTCCTGACAATCACCTCTTCATTTGCTTCAGTCGTTCAGGTCTCCGGACCCGACCTCGAGCGGGGACTTAATGATGCCATTGAAAACGCCGTGGGTGAAACGGAGATCGAACTTGCGGCCGGGACCTACTACTTTCAAAACGAACTTCTGATCACTAAGCCGGGGATCCGCATCCGGGGGCAGGGAGCTTCAGAAACGATTCTCTCATTCAAAAAACAGAAGGCCGGTGCCCAGGGAGTTCTTGCGACCCGGGACCGCTTCAGGATTGAGAACCTGACGGTCGAAGACACCGCGGGAAATGGGATTAAAGTCATCGGTGCCAATAATGTTCAGATCATCGGTGTCCGTGTTCGCTGGACTAAAAAACTCTCTCCGGAAAACGGGGCCTATGGAGTTTATCCAGTTCTCTCGAAGAATATCCTGATTGAGAACTGCGAAGTTTCTGATTCCTCTGACGCTGGTATCTACGTGGGCCAGTCTGTGGGAATCGTTGTCCGCGGGAACGAAGCACATCATAACGTGGCAGGAATTGAAATTGAAAATTCCGACGACGCCGATGTTACTGGGAACCGGGCCCATGATAACACCGCCGGGATTCTTGTTTTCAATCTTCCGGATCTCGTGAAAAAAGACGGGAAGGGGACATACATTCACGACAACGAGATCTTTGATAACAACGGGAAAAACTTTTCCACGAAGGGAAGTATCATTAACCTCGTTCCGAAGGGCCTGGGATACTTCTCACTTGCCTCCCAGAGAACAGAGATCGCGCACAACCGTTTCCGGAATCATTCGTTGTCTCATCTCGCGGTCTCGAATTACTTTGTTTCGGAAAGGCATGTGAAAGATCCGACGTACGATCCGATGCCGAAGGGAGTGTCTATCCACTCCAATGACTTCGATGCCTCAAGGCTCACGTTGCCGGATGGATCGCGGATCAATTTCATTATTAAGTTTGTCGCGGGTCCCATGTCTCACGACATCATTTACGACGGCATCGATGACGGAACTTACGGCGGGAAAAAACCTCTCCCGAACGACCGGATCTGCATCGGGAAGAATAAAAAAGAAGGCAAATTCCGTTTCGCGAACATTCACCTCGATTACGATCGCCCACATTTCCCACTTCCGGGAACTCTTACCCGAGACCTTTCTGATCACAATTGCGAGCTCGCTCCGGTAAGACCCATGGCGATTGATCTCAACGCCGGAGTCGTGGATGATGTCTCACGCCCGGACGCTGCGGAAATTGAAGCCGCGTGTGGCGCACCAGGTGAGGGAGTGAATGTCGGGGCCCTCAATTATGATTGCCCTAAACTCTCTGATTATCGCCTCGAAGGCGGACTCAATTACAAACTCTCAAACGAACTCTTCACGGACTATGCCCTGAAGGACCGGTTCATTTATCTCCCTGCCGGGGGTGCGATTGATTACAAACCGGAATTTCCCATGGCCTTCCCCGTGGGAACAGTGATCGCAAAAAACTTCTCCCTGAAAGACGCCACCACCGGAAAGGTCCGGATGATCGAAACACGCCTTCTCATTCACCGTGCGAAAGGTTGGGCGCCACTGAATTACCTCTGGAAAAATGACAGAACCGCCCTCCTCGAAAGAAGCGGAATGGTTTTTGCGGCGAAAGTCGAAACACCTTCAAAAGAAAGCGTAGCGATCGATTATCATGTTCCAAGCCTTCGTCAGTGTGCGAGCTGCCACTCGATCAATGGTGCTATCACTCCCATCGGACCTCGTGCGAAGTTTCTCAACGTAGATGACCAGCTTGAACGCTGGGCGCGGGCGGGGCACCTTAGGAATCTTCCCGACATGGCCGAAGTCACAAAACTTCCGGTCTGGAGTGATGAATCAGCTCCGCTGGATCTTCGTGCCAAGGCGTACCTGGAAATCAACTGTGCTCACTGCCATAATCCGGTGGGAAATGCCCGGAACACGGGGCTCTTCTTTTCCACTAACAGAGATTCTACTTCCATTGAAATGGGTCATTGTAAAACACCCGTGGCCGCGGGCTTTGCGACCGGGGGAAATATCTTTGATGTCACTCCGGGTGAGTCTTCGAAGTCGATCCTGAGCTTCCGGATCGGCCAGAATCACCTCGCGATCAAGATGCCTCAGCTCGGTCGGAGTGTGAGTCACAAGGAAGGGAACAATCTCATTAACCGCTGGATCGATGGGATGAAAAAAGGTGCCTGCAAATAGTTACGAAGGCTGGGACATAAATCCCTGAGGAAAGAACTGATTATGCGGATCGTGTTCTTTCTTCAGATCGTGAAATAGTCCCAGTTGATTCGGCCCGTGGAATTTCTTGATGTAGCCCTGTTTGAGCAGACCAATCCCGTGCTCAGCAAAGGGCGATCCCTTCCATTCGTAGACCTTGTTATAGAGCTCCAGGAGCTTATCCTGGCAGACCTTCACTTTGTCTTTCGTCGGAAGGTAGTTGTAGTGAAGGTGAGCGTCTCCGAAGTGTCCGAAGAGGCAATACGGAATGCCGATTTTTGAAGCTTCTCTGTAGAACTGGATGAGCTTGTGGAAATCTTCGCCTCTCACTTGTACATCTGTTCCGACTTTCACCACACCCATCTGGGAATTGTGCTCAAAGATCGCGCGCGGAACACCGGCACGGACATGGTGGAATTTATTTTCCGCAATCTCGAAAACATCATCGGCCGAAACCTGTGTCAGATTACACAGAACGTTTCCGTAAATGTCCTCGAACTGATCGGCCTTGATCTCAAGGAAGATCACGTCCTGATTGTTCCCGAGTTTCTCATCGGGCTTTAAGTAGTTCATGCAATTGGCATCGAGAAGCTCGCACGAAATGATCGCGTCCCGGTGTGTCTGAACGGCCGCATGAATTTCCATGTGCGGCTTATCGTTTTCTTCCCAGCGCGGGAGAAGCATGAAGACATAGTTCACGCCGAAGTTTTCGGACGTTTCAATTTCCACTTCGGTGACAATTCCGAGCTGGCCTTCAGTTCCGATCATGAGGTCGATCGCTTTTTCGAAACGCGGATAGGGAGCGTTCTTGAAATCACGGTAGTGATTGAAGTCCGACTGATAAGGCTTAAGGAAACTCGACGGAGAAAGGAAATTGTCTTCGCGGGTAAGGGTTTTTGTTTCCCCGTTCCAGTTTAAGTATTTGAGGCTTTTCACCTGCGAGCGCATGTTGCCGAAGGCAAAACATCTTTCGCCCGTGCAGGAAGTGGCGATTCCGGCGGTGATGAGAGCAAGCTGTTCAGTGGGAGAAGTTTTTAAGTTTCTGCCTTTGGACTTCAGAAATTTCTTGGCCTCTTCCCACGATACGCCGCCTTTTAAAACGAGGTTGCCGTTATCTTTTAATTCCATGTGCGCGGGAAGTTTTGAGAGATCGCAGAGAGCGAATTCAGAACTGTTCTGCCACGGCAGAAGGGAGTCGAGTTTATCGTAAGGGATAACTGTTGAGGTTTTTGATGAGAAATAGAAACTCGGTTGATGCGACTTGAGATGACGGATCAGGTCGTCTTCGGAGTAAAATGTCTTGGTTACGAATGCCATAAATGCCCTCTTAGATTGAGTGTATTTTAGCATTCTTTAGAGGGGAGAGGCCATGGAAGTTGTCGCGGTTTTAGGTGCATCGAGTGATTCAAGCCGTTATGCCTATAAGGCCATGCAGATGCTCGAGGAGTACGGGCACACGCCGATACCGGTGCATCCCCGGGAAAAAGAAGTGTTAGGGAAGAAGGTCTATCCGACGTTAGGAGATCTTGCCCAAACCGGTCAGAAAATCGACACCGTCACAGTCTATGTGAATGCCGCCATCTCGGAAAAGTTCACTCAGGATTTCCTGAAATTGAAGCCCCGCCGGGTGATCATCAATCCCGGTGCCGAGAGCCCAAGGCTTGAGGCCGAGTTAAAGAACAGTGGGATTGAAGTTCAGCACGCCTGCACGCTGGTCTTACTTCGAACCAATCAGTACGCCTGATCATTCGCATTTCAGCGGAGAATTCTCTTTGATGTATTTCTCAAGGACCGGCCAGTAGAAGGCGCCGGGGACTTTCTTTGCGTTCAGAAAAATCAGATGCGACAGGATGGGAATCGCCTTGAGGGAAGCACTCGTGATCTCTGAAGGCAGCGCCACGCTGTACAGGACATGATCCTGAATTCTGTTGACGGGTCCGGCCACCGTGAGGACGAGATCCTTACTATTCTGAAGAATGAGGGCCAGGCGCAGGAGAAATCCTGGAAGATGGATTCTTACCATCTGCCAGCCGCGATCTCCCCATTTCCGGAAGTGCGGAAAGTTATCGACGAGGTCACCGTAGGTGATTTCGCCCGCGGGGATCTGTTCGCCCTGGAAATTATCAAAGTGAAAGGCAAAATCGGTAGAGGCAATTTTCCGCGTGAGTTTGGCGAGGTGCTTTGACCAGCAGGACTTCTGGTTTTGTTCTATGCCGTTCACGTATCCATTGAACGGGAATTCTGATTCGCCAATGACTTCATCCCAGTTGCGTCCGAAGTATTTTTCGCGCTTCACTTCGGCGTCACTCACGAACTGCCGGAAATTTTCCTCTTCCGGGACGAGGTCGCTGATCTCGTGAAGTTTGTAGCTTAAGAGTTTCGGGGCGCGCCCTTTTTCGATATCAAGAATAATTTCTCCCAGGGCGATGGAGTGCGCTCCGGCCTGGAAGATCGGAATCTCCCGGCCATCTAGGTTTCTCTCCAGAACGGGATCGGGAAGGCGGATGTGATCATGGCCTCCGATAATGAGATCATAGGCGCGTGAACTTTTTGCGATCCTCTTGTCTTTTTCCAGTCCAATGTGGGTGAGGGCGATGAGGACGTCGACCTTGTCGGTGATTTTTTTCCGGGCCTCTTCCATCGCCACTTTGTGGGACGAAACGATGAATCCCAGGGGAAGGATCGGATACTGATAATGGTAATCCGGAGTGGTGAGTCCCACGATCCGGATTTTCTGGCCATGAATCATGAGGTCGTGGCGGTCGGGCATGAGTTTTCCCAGACCCAGGAGAGATTTATTTTTCAGGTTGGCGGAAAGAATTTTTGCTTTAAGTCCTGAGCGACGGATTTGTCTCGCGAGCTCATGGCCACCCAGCATGAAGTCGTGGTTTCCGAGAACAGTGACGTCGACGCCGAGAAGATCAAGGGCCCGAAGAGAGTCTGCACCCTTATCAGAAACGAAGAAGGATGAGCCTTCTCCGAAATCTCCGCCATCAAGATGAATGGTGGGAGTGTTATCCGTTTTCGCGTTTGCTCTGAGTTCGAGAATTTTTGTTTTGAGTCTCGCATATCCACCGAGACCCGCGCGGGTACCGGTGAAGAAAGAGTGAAGATCATTCGTGTGAAGGATCTGGACCGGGCGGGAGAAAGCGACCGGAAGTAAGAGGAAAAGAAAAAAGATTTGTAACATGGCTTCCATTGGAAACCATGTCCGGAAAATTTTATAGGGCCCGGAGAATTCTTGGCAGGAAGCTCACGTCACGCTGACAATTCATTCGCATTGTAGGGGCGAGTTGTCTTTGATGTATTTCTCAAGGAGGGGCCAGTAGAAACCGTCTTTAACTTCTGAGTAATTGATGAACACGAGGTTCGCCAGAAACGAAGAGGTTTTGAGAAGCGCAAAGGTGAGCTCCGACGGGAGAGCGATCGAATAAATTTTGAAGTTTTTAATCGGATATCCACCGACGAGGACTTTTTGATTCCGGTGTTTCTCCGGATGGTAGGTGACGAGTTTTCCTTCTTCGTTTTTCACGTTGAACCCGTCAATCGTGAGCGGAAGGGGTGAGTCCGGAGAGTTTAAAAACTTCAGGGCAAACTTCAGTAAGAAACCCGGAACACTTGCTTTGACGATCTTCCAGCCGTTGTCTCCCCATTTCCGGAAGTGCGGGAAGTTATCGATCATGTCTCCGTAACGGATTGGTCCAGGAGCAATCTCTTCGCCCTGGAAATTATCCACCTGAAAACCAAGATCGGCCTTGGCGGTGATACGGGTGAGTTTGGCCATGTGTTGTGACCAGCAGGACTTCTGATTCTGATCCACACCGTTGTAGTTTCCGTTCAGAGTGATCTCGGAGAAGCCGATCACTTCTTCCCAGGAGCGCTTGAAGTACATCTCGCGGTTCACATAAGCCTCTTCAACGAACGCCTTAATCTTTTCGTCTTCCGGAATATCCTGAGTCACATCGTAGAGGCGGTAATCGATGACTTTGGTGGCACCATCTTTCTGAAGATCAAGAATGAGTGAGCCGACGGCCGTGGCATGAGCGCCGGCCTGGAGAATTGGGATCTCTCTTCCATCAGCGTTCTTCACATACTTTGGTTGCTCAAAGCGGATGTGGTCATGGCCACCGACCACGAGATCAATCGAGCGCGATTTCTGAACGAGTTTTGTGTCGCGCTCAATCCCGATGTGAGTAAGAGCGATGAGATAATCGATGTCGTCTTTCGCGGCTTTTTCCGCAACCTTCAATCCGATGTTGTGCGGAGGAAGGATGAATCCCAACGGGCGAAGAGGATACTGGAAGTGAAGCTCCGGAGTCGTGAGACCGAAGACTCTCACTTTGTGCTCACCGAGAGTGATGTCTACTGAATCGGGCATGTAATTCAAGAGCCCCGTCATGCGCTTATTGCCCATGTTCGCTGAAACAATACTGGCGGAAAGTTTCGCCTCTTTAATTTGATTGGCGAGCTGGCGCCCACCAAGAATGAAATCGTGATTGCCGAGAACCGTGACATCAACTCCCAGAAGATCAAGTCCCCGAAGAGAGTCGACACCCTGATTGGAAAAATAATAAGTCGAGCCTTCGCCGAAATCGCCGCCATCCAGATAGACCGACGGCATGCCCTTGGCCGTCGCCTGCGCTTTGAGTTCATCCACCAGGGTTTTTAAACGGGCGTAGCCGCCCATGCCTCCGCGGGTGCCCGCAAAGTACGAGTGAAGATCATTGGTATGAATGATCTGCACCAGCCGGGCGTGGACAGAGGGGAGAAACGCAACAAACAATATGAGGAATTTAAAAATGGTCATCCCACCATTTAAAACCACTCTGGAAATTCCCGAGAGACTGTATTTTTTTCCTCTGTTGGTACTGACCTTTTTCCCTCGGTGGCCAAGGGGATTCCCTTGGGTTAGAAACGCCATATGAATTCTGAATTACTTCTCCCCGTAGGAAACATGGAAATGTGTTTAGCTGCCGTGCATCATGGTGCGGACGCGATCTACGTTGGGGTGCCGTTTTTCAATGCCCGGGGAAGAACCACCGATTTCTCGATGGAAGAACTAAAGGAGATGATCGATCTCTGTCACCTCTACGGAGTGAAGGTCAATCTCGCATTCAATGTCGTGATCTTTGAGAATGAATTTCCCAAAGTCATTGTGCTCTTAAAAGAAATTCTCCCGCTGGGGCCCGATGCGTTCATCGTTCAGGATCTGGGACTCGCCAAACTCATCCGGGAGATAGCACCCGATCAAAGAATCCATGCCTCGACTCAGATGACGGTCACCAATCCCGACGCCATTAAGCTGGTGGACGATCTGCAAATTGACCGCTTTGTTCTTGGTCGCGAAAATTCTCTTTCTGAAATTAAACTCATCCGTGAGCAGACGGAAAAAGAGCTCGAAGTCTTCGTTCACGGAGCTCTCTGTGTCGCATACTCGGGCCAGTGTTTCACGTCGGAGTCTTTGGGAGGCAGAAGTGCCAACCGCGGTCAGTGTGCGCAGTCTTGTCGCCTTCCGTATGAGCTCTACGTGGATGATGTGAAAAAAGAGATGGGGGATAAGTCTTATCTCGTTTCTCCCAAAGATCTGATGGGTCTCGAGGAAGTGCCCGCACTCCGTGACCTCGGCGTGAATTCTTTCAAGGTCGAAGGGCGACTTAAGACTCCGGAGTATGTGGCCGCCGCTGCCAAAAATTACCGCGAAGTTCTCGATGGAAATCCTTTAAAACTTAATCAGCGGACGGAAGAGCTCGCGAGTACCTATTCGCGCGGATTCTTCTCCGGGTGGTTGAATGGGGTGGATCACCAGAAGCTCGTGGACGGAACTTTCTCCGCGCACCGGGGACTTGAACTCGGAGTCGTGAAGACCGTTTCTAAGAATAAGTTTACGATCGAATCGAAAACTGACATTAAGCCTCAGATGGGACTTCTCATCGTGGGGAAAGAAGAAATGGGCTCGAAGGTTTTTGCCGTGAAAAAATCCGGCAAGGAATTCGAAGTGGAACTCCTTCAGAAAAATCTCGAGATCAAAAAAGGCCAGAAGGTCTATCTCAACTCAAACGAGACCCTGGGGCGCGAACTACAGAAAAACTGGAACTCCCGCGAGCACATGAAAAAGATTCCGCTGAAGTTTCTCGTCCAGGGAATGTATAACGAGCCACTCCTCGTGAAAGCGATTGATCCCGAAGGACGGGAAGTTTACGCTCAGACGATTTCCTTCCTCGCTCCCGCTAATAACAGATCCACCACGGAAGAGTTTATCAAAGAAGAACTCTCATCTCTCGGGACGACTGTTTACAAGATGGGAAGCTTTGAATGTTTCCTCCAGGAAGGACTCTTCCTCAATCACCGGGAACTGAAAGACCTTCGCCGTGAGCTCGTGGAAAAGATGAATAAGGCGCGCACCGAGAGGAAAAACCGCGTCCTGGAAATTGCTCCCGTCTCGATGACCCGTTCGAAAGCACAGATCGGTCTCAATGTCCTTCTTCGCACGACCGCGCAGGTTGAGGCGATCGTGAAAATCAAAGATGTGAAATCGGTGATCCTTGATTTTGAATTCGGGAAGAATTACGAAAGTTCCCTGAAGCTCCTGCGCGAGGCCGGCATCAAGACCGGAATTGCGACGACGAGAATCTTAAAGCCTCAGGAATATTACAATCTTAAAATGATCACGAGACTGAATCCTGCTTTCCTTATGGTCCGTAACCTTGGTGCTCTTGAATACTTAAAACGCGAAACAGCGATCCCGCTCATTGGGGACTTTTCTTTTAACGTCACAAACTCCCGGACCCTTTCGTATCTCGCTGACAAGGGTCTTGAGACCGTGAACGTTTCCTATGATCTGAATCAGGAGCAGCTCCTGGATCTGGTGAAAAACGGTGACCCTTCAAAAATCGAAGTGACGGTTCACCAATACATGCCTGAGTTCCATATGGAGCATTGTGTGTTTGCGGCCTTCCTCTCAAACGGCTCATCGTTCAAGGATTGCGGTAAGCCCTGCGAGAAGCATGAAGTGAAGCTGAAAGACCCGTACGGAAACTGGCACCACCTGAAGGCCGATCACGAGTGCAGAAATACTTTTTTCAAGGCGACTCCCCAGTCAGCTGGATTCCTCATTGAGACATTAAAGAGAGAGGGTGTGGCCTCGGTTCGCCTCGAAGCCCTTCATGAATCTCCGGCGGAACTGATTCTTAAAGTTGAAACCTATCTCGATCTTCTCCACGGGAAAATTTCTGCTGGCGTTGCGATGAAGAAAATGGAAGTGGTCGAGTCCTATGGACTTGGGTTAGGTCAGATGAAAAAAACTGACGATTACAAAGACCGGAAGAAACTCGAATGAAATATACCATCGGGACATTTATCTTCCTGCAGATCTTTGTCTGGTATCTCAAAAAGTTTCTCTTCGATGATTCTTCGCCTGACGCCAGTGAGAGATACATCTGGTACATGGGTGCCGCTGCCATGGGATGTATTTCGTGCGCACTCCGGTCGCCCCAGATCCGACGGCCTTACGAGGAAAGAGACAATCTTTTCACATGGGCCAAACGGAGATATAAAGAACAAAAAGATCAGGAACCTAAAGGGTAAATATGCTGCCACTTCTCATCGCACTGGAAATTCTTGGCCCGTGTTCTGACAGACCACTCGTTTCAACTGACCTGGTTGAAGGAGTTACTGTTGGAGAAGCATCGGTGAAAACTTTCTGGGCCCGTCACATAGCCTTTCAGGGAACGGATCGCGGAATCAATACCATCATGAACATTCCCTTCAAGGATCAGACTCTGGAAGTTCTCTCCAACACCGACATGCGCGCTTACGGCTGGTGCTTTGACATCGACGGGGAAATTCCTGAAGTTTATCCGGATGAGATTCCGCTACATCAGGGCATGAAAAAGATCCGCTGGTTCCATGGCTACGCCGAAATGAAGGGTGGACAGTGGGTGAGTCAGTGCCAGGTGACGGCGAAGCTAAAACCAGCTTTCTTGTGTCACTGAGGGATTCTTAAAACTTCCGTTTTCAGATTCTGGACTTTTTCTTTCTCAACGTCTGACATGCATGTTTCCATGACCTCGTCGCTCTCGAGGCGATCGAGTTGCTCAAACGCCGCCACGTACTCGCCGTTCTTGTGAAGGCATGAAGAAGCCTTTCTCATTGCCCGGGAAATGTGATCGACATGCGGACACCGCCACGCGGATGTTCCTTTGTACGCCTTCTGAGTCGTCCACAGAAGATCGAGATCCTCCATCACACCAAAGTACACTCCCACGAGATCTCCGCAACCATGGCCGCCATTTCCATCAGCGCAAAGATAAAGTCCTGCGATCCCTCCCGACGCGACGACCGTATCACTTACGACACCCATGCTGGTCACCAGTAAGCTTCCTGTGAGCCCGGTGGTCTGAAGAACTGCGTTCTGAATTTTCTGAGGGAAAGGGAGCGAGACATTTTCCAGAGGCTTCAGGCATTCCTGATGGTTAATGGTCTGAGCATAGGAGAATTTTTTCACGGAAGGAGCTGACGAGCAGGCGACGAGACTAAAAAGGAAAAGATATTTCATAACTCTCTCCACTCACCGGGTTTTAAATCGCCCAGCTCATAGTCTCCCGTGCGCACACGGATCAGGCGAAGAGTCGGGTGCCCGATCGCCGCCGTCATTTTTCTCACTTGACGATTTTTTCCCTCGGAGATTTTTATCTCAATCCAGATGTCCTGAACGGTTTTCCGGAATCTCACCGGAGGATCGCGGGGAGCGACGTCAGGTTGGGGATCAAGAATTTTTACCTGGCAGGGTTTGGTCACATAGTCTTCGATCTTGAGACCCGTGCGCATTTTTTGAAGCTCGTCTTCTGTCGGCACTCGTTCGACGAGCACCC
>CANGAC010000063.1 GCA_947451425.1 Bacteriovoracaceae bacterium
GAGAGCTTCTTCCTTATCAAAAGTCTCTCCCGGAAGGGTGATCTGAGTCTGGTCGATGTAATCGATATTTTTTACGACGTACGCCGAGTAACGGGCGCGCATAAGAGTTTCGGCAGTTGGCGCTTTCTTCTTTCCAGTTACAAACGGCGCGCAACACGCATCGTAATCGGGTTTCTGCTGATCCAGAATTCGGCATGGGCAAAGTGACATGAATGGCTCCTGTGAATTCCCCTATTATCGCGGTAAGATGGGAAAGATTCAATGAAATACAAACAACCATTGCCGATTGATATTCATCTCGGGGAAATCCTCGAAGCTGCCCGTCATTTTCCGACTCTTCTTGTAAGAGCATCGCCGGGATCGGGAAAAACCACGCGTTTACCGTGGGCGATGGCCAGTAGCCTGGGGAAAAAAACCATCGTTCTTGAACCACGGCGTCTGGCCGCCAAACTCGCTGCAGAGAGAATTTCCCGGGAGGAAAACTTTACCGCAGGAAATGAAGTCGGCTATCACTTCCGATTTGAGAAGAAAGTCTCACCTGAGACGAAACTTATTTTCTACACCGAAGGAACATTCCTCCGGCTCCTTTCTTCGGATCCCCTGCTCTCCGATGTGGGAGTGGTGATCCTCGATGAATTCCATGAACGTCACATCGAAACGGATCTTGCTTTTGCCTATCTCCGGGGGCTTCAGGAACAAAGAAGTGATCTCTTGATTGTGGTGATGTCGGCCACACTCGATACGAACCTGACTTCTGTTTTTAAAAATCCGAAACTCTTTGATATCGAAGCCCCGCGCTTTCCGGTGGACCATCACTACCTCCCGAATCAACCGAGCATCCTGAACCAGAGTTTAGAGACAAAGATTAAAAATGCTCTGGCCCAGGTCACGCTGGAAGGAGACGTTCTGGTCTTCGTTCCCGGCATGCGTGAGATGACTCTGGTTTCGGAAAAACTCGGAAATGCTTTCGGCGAAGTCCTCCTTCTCCACGCTGATCTCCCAAAAGAAGACCAGGACCGGGCGCTGGGAAAAATCAGCGGCAGAAAAATTATCCTCTCCACCAATATCGCAGAAAGTTCCGTGACGATTCCCGGGATCCGCATCGTGATAGATAGTGGGATTCAGCGGGAAGCGCAGTTCTCTCCCTGGACGGGGCTTAAGCTCCTTCTGGATAAACCTGTGACAAAAAGTTCAGCGATCCAGAGAGCAGGTCGCGCGGGACGTGAAGCTCCCGGTGAATGCTTCCGGCTTTATAGTAAGCAGGATTATGATGAGCGCGAAGAGCACACGATTCCTGAGATCATGAAGGCCGATCTTCTTGATACGATTCTTCTTACAAAGAAATTCCCGTTTCCTCTGCACTGGCCCTCCCCACCACCGGTTGAGAGATGGAAAAAATCTGAAGAACTCGCAGAGCTTCTGGGACTGGTCAGTTCCGGTGGAAAACTCACTCCGAACGGGGAAAAAACCGAGCGCCTGCCATTGGACGCGAGACTTGCTCTTACGATTCTTGAATCGGCCATGTGTTCAGGTGACGAGCAGAAAAAACTTCTGCGATTCATCACGCAGGACCTCGAAGGTGATCGTTCCGGAAGTCTTCTGAGACGTCTGACTCCGCTTCTTCCGGCCCCTCAGGGAAAAGAATCCTGGGAAAGATCACTATTGAGTGGTTTCGTGGATCAGATCGCGCGTTTTCGTCAGAAGCAGAACGACTTCATCCATTTCTCCGGGAAAACCATCCGGCCCCATAAGGAACTCTCGGCACTTCACCATGACTTCTATCTCATTCTTGATGTGACCGCACGGGGAGAAGCGATTCTTGTGGTGCCTGTGCTCGAAGAATGGATTCTTGAACTCCATCCGTTTCCTTTTCACGAGGAAAACGTCTTTGATATCGAAAAACTTGTGCGAAAAACCAAAACGATGCTCGGAAGTATCGTGATGGATGAGCAGGAGACGAAGGTAAATTTCTCTACACTCTCCGGAGAGGCAAAAGAAAAATTTCTCGTTCAGGTGAAGGTTCCTTTCCGGAAGAAGCTCGAGGCCCTCCGGGATGATCCCCGCTGGCTCAAGCTTCATTTCTGGGCTCGGATGAAGAACCTGAAGCTCGAGGAAGTGGAAGAGACGATTACTCCTGACCAATTTTTTTCTGATCACACTTCGTGGAATGATTTTGAGGAATTTTTGATCAATACACTGAGAGAAAAACTTGATGCCGGAGATCTTGATCGGAATCTTCCATCAAAGATAGATCTGGGAGGAAGAAGGGAACTCGCGATCCACTATCCCCTGAATCTTGATCCATATGTTGAGGCCCCGCTGCAGGACTTCTACGGACAGAAGAGTGTTCCGGCGCTGATGCAGGGGAAATTCCCCCTTCAGTTAAAACTTCTCGGGCCCAATCGGATGCCGATTCAGGTAACGAAAGATCTTCCGAATTTCTGGGCGAAGATGTATCCCGAGATGAAGAAGGTATGGCTAAGAGAGTATCCCCGCCACTACTGGCCGGATGATCCCCTGACGGCGAAGCCGATATTACTGAAGAGATTAGTGACTTAAAGACGCTCTTTTCCTTTGTGATCACCGATGTAAGCGAACCTGGGAACAGACTTCCCTTCAATCGTAACATTCTCCATAAACATCTCCATCGGACGAACCCAGATTTTCCCTTCAGGATTCTCATACAGACATTCATAAATCACCATCCACTCGAGAGACTCAGAGTGTTTGGCGAGATCGATCACGCGATAAGTTTTCCCCTTATAGTGCCGGTAAATTCCGCCAAGTTTCAGGTCCCCTACCATGTGATTTTCTCCAGGAAAAGAAAGGGCATCACACCAATGAGGAAGAGCACCATGAGCGCAATCATATAGGGAGACATTTCCAGAAGGGACATATCCATCATTTTCACCTTTCCGCGCGTTGGATTATTGCCGAGAAAGAGTTTTGAAAAGAGGAGGAAGAAAAGAATCCCGTTTAAGCACGTCGCAAAGATATGACCGAGACCAAGGTAAGGCTGCTGTTCAAGAAGTCCGTTGATCACGAGATCTTCGGAAACGAAGGAGGCCATGAGAGGCACACCGATGAGGCAGAATCCGAACACGCAAAAAATCGTCGCGAGCTTCGGGAAATCCTGGGCAAGCCCATAGTACGATTGGTGCTTCTTCAGCGAGACGTGATTCTGGATGTAGGAAAGAATCGACCAGAGGGCGGTACCTGAGAATGAGATCACCATCATGTGAAGATAAGATCCACGCAGGGCCACTTCATTGGCCTGAAGACCCGCCATGATGAGCGAGGCCTGGGCAATATAAAAATACGTCACTTCTTTCTGGACGTTCTGCTCGTAGATCCCGCGGAAAGACCAGTAGATGGATGAGAAAATTGTCAGTGACAGAAGGGCGATCTTAAATTGATCCGGATCCGAACCGAAGTGCGGAAGCATCAGCTGAACGAACAGAAGCACTCCTGCTCTTGGAAGGAAGATGCACGAAATCTCATACCAGCGGAGATTATCAACGATGTCATGAACCCAGGAGTGGAAAGGAAATATTCCATGAGTCTGGAAGATAATCGCAATCGAGACAATCAGGATATCGACGGTGAAAAATGTCGATGGAAACTCAGGTAACGGTGTCAGGAGAATTCCCTGGCTGAATGCCTGGGCCATGACATAAACCGCGCAGAGTAAGCAAATGAGGTGCTGGAAGACGTAAGTTGATCCTGTTTGAGCGTCACCGTTCCTGATGTTCTTCAGAAAGTTCCACGCCGGCACTCCCCGCTGAAGAAAGTAGAAGAAAAAGAATGTCGGCAGGTTGTCCGCAAGGATAATCCCGACTCCGGAGCCCAGGAGCAGGAGGAAATTCCTGTTCAGAGTCAGAGAACGACGTACCGGAAAGAGGCCCATGAAAAGGGCGCCGGACATAATCGCGCCAACGAAAATACTCGGACGGTTAAAGGATAGTGCGAAGAAAGAATAATTCCCGGTTAATTCCTGAGGGTTCTGGAAAAACAGAACAACCTCGAAGATAAAAAGAATGGCAAGGATCGACAGCACAATGTCTTTCAGCCGGGGAGATTTCCCTGCAAACATCCAGCTTCCGAAGGTGAGAATAAGGGGAAATGTCTTTAGGGCCATCTGGTATGACATATTCATTTTCTGATAATCCTCGAGAGGAGCTTATTGTCCCAGTTCATCATTTTCTTTTCCACGGCGAAGATCATCTTCATGGGATAGCTCACTCCCCTGATCACTCTCATCGTAAAGAAATCCAAATGAAAAGAATGGAGAGCATGGATGTAGATTTTTCTCTGAATTTCCGGATTCAGGACGGAAAGAAAAGAAAGCCCGCGACGGATCGAAACGTCCTGCTTCACAACCGGGTTTTCAAAGAAGTCGTGGATGAGTGAAGAGGAACGGAGAAACTGCCAGGTACGAAGTGAAGCGTGGGCCACCATGTGGAACAGGGCAAAGTTTGTGTACCCAAGGGCGATCTCAATCCAGATGATTCCCACCTGAGTGATCGTCGCAAAACCCAGCATGGTCTTGGCATCTGATCTGGTTCTCCCGACAAGTGTCGCCCAGACAGCAGACAGACCGCCGATCACACCGATGGCGATGAGAAGCGAAGGAAAATTTTCAATGTAGTCATGAAAGCGGATCAGAAGGAATGGTCCCAGGTGAACGGAAAGCGCACCGTAGAAAATCGCCGACGAAGGAGTCGGGCCTTCCATCGCAGTCGGAAGCCACGAAGACATCGGAAGTTGTCCTGACTTGGCGAGCGAGGCAAAGATGATAAAAATTCCAATGAAGATAAGTGCCTTTCCCCCGTGATCATGGGAAAGGAGTTTCGGAAGCTCGGTGAAATCGGTTGAATGAAGATAATGGTGGGCCCAGGCACCTGCAGCGAGAATTCCCATGTCGCAGATCCGGTAGCTCACGATCGCTTTCACGGAATGGCGCACCGGCTGAACCTGAGTGTAGAAGTAACTGATGAGAAGAACCGAAGTTGTTCCCACGAGCTCCCATCCGACAAAGAGGAGATCAATCGTGCGAGAGAAGCTCACGACGTTAAGACCAAACCAGAGAACAAAAAGAAGAAACGTAAAGCGGAAGTATCCTTCTTCACGGTGAAGATAGTTCCGCGAGAAGCGGAAGATGATTCCGATCAGGCACGCCGTGAGTAGCGAATACGTCGCCCCCAGAAGATCCACGATGAAGCGCAGTTCGAAAGTGTAATGGGCAAACTTAATCCAATTCCCGTCATTCAGCAGGAGCTCATCCGGCGAATAATGCCAGGCCATGATGAACAAACCCAGGCCAAGGAAGGCCATGTAAAGGGAGAAGTACTTCGAAGTTGTCGAGAGGATGCGTTCGTTGACTTTAATTCTCAGAAGGAAGGAAAGTCCCAGAAGAACCATCACAACGAAGGGAGAAATAAGCGAAAGCCGGAAGAAGTTTTCCATCATCATCATTGGCCGATCTCCGCAAAATCAATCTTATTAATGAGAGACAGGACATCCACTGAAGTTTTCACTTTCGTGAGCCCCGGATCTTCAACCTGAAGTTCAATCCAGTTCTTGTGTCCGTAGATGTGCCACTTGTTAGTCTCAGGATCATGAACAACAAGTCTCAGCCAGTGCTGGTGCATGATATTGGAGAGGCGCTTGTGACCTTCAAATAATTTCTGAACCCGGGCAAGCGGAGCTTCGATGATCGTCATGTTCCGGACCGGCTCATGGATCTCCACCATCTGCCGGGCCAGACCGATCCGGAGATCACCCTGAGATCCTGTCATGACACCGAGAAGTGATGTGAGATTGAGCGGAAGTTTTGATCCGCAACCAAAGTTGTCGTTATCAACGAGAGAAAAATAGTAATCCATGTTGATGTTACAGGCGACGGGAATTCCCCCGATCACAACCTGCGCCAGTGTCGCCCCTTCCGGATCCAGGGCCCAGTCATAAGTCAGAAGGAAGGATCTTCTGTTCATGAAAAGATTCTTCGTGAGATCGCGCTTCGCTACCACCGCGAGAGCGTTCTTCGAATGACCGTATTCAGGACGTGGCTGCGCCGGATCCATAGCACGTTCCCTTACATGTTTCAGTGCTTCATCAGCATTCACTTTGGCTTCCGGTAAACTGAAGCGCTGGCAACGTTCAAGAGCATTTTTCTTACAGGCCTCATCAAGACTCTTCTTCACTTCATCTAGGCGCTTCACCTTGTCTTCCGGAAGCTGGTCGATGTCGAAGAAGAACGTCTCATCGGTACAGGTGTCGTGATACCCGGAGATCACTGACGTGGAGTCCGGAATCATGATGCCGGCGGCCTTGAGATTCTCGCGGACTCTCTTGTCGTTGGCCATTTTGGCAAACGCACGTGAGTTCGGAATACCGGCATTTCCCCCGCAAGCGCCGCAGCCATAGGCCTGCTTGAAGGGATTATTGGTGGAAGATGATCCGTGAGCAAGCAGCACGACGAGTGGAGAGAAGTTTTCTTTCAGTCCACACATCTGGAAAATCGTTTTCACGATCGTTGTCTGTTCGTTCACGTCATAACCATGAAGGTCATCAGTTTTCTCGATGTGAATCTCGGTCTTGAGATCGGGGCTTACGAATGAGAAGAGCCGGTTTCTGATTTTCTTGGCGTGTTCAGGGAAGAAAACCTGAATGAACATCGGAATAATACTGAGTGTCCCGAGGATCAGCGTGCTGAGAATTCCCCGGAAAAGAGTGCGCGATTGATAGTAGAATGCGAGATCAGTAATCCCCATCAGATTATTAATCTTATGGAAGAAAGAATCTGATTCCTTCTCAACGGATACTTCGGTCACAATCCGTGAGGGTGTGACGACCGGTGGGCACTGGGCAATCAGGCGATCATTTTTCAGTGAAGAGAACTTCATGTCGATCCCGAAGAATCCCACGACCCCATAAGTAAGTAGTCGAGGATCGGTTTCTTCCAGGTGACGGCGCAAGGATTCTTCACGGTCGTCAATACAGAAAAGAATCTGGGCAAAAGGATCTTTCGGGAGTTTCGGATTGGGATCACGGCCCATGATTGAGCGGAGGGCGTTCCGGTAGTAGTGATGCTCAAAGGCTTCGTGCCAGAGACAGATTTTATGGCGATGTTCGGCGGTGTCCACGCTATCAATAATTTTGAGAGCATTCTCAGTTGAAAGCTTCTGAACCCAGCGCTCATCAAGCTTCAGAGACTTCGTCACCTGATAGAGTGCGAGGGAAAGGGGAAAGCCGTGAAGTTTTATTTCTTCTTTCCGCCCACGGATGAGAGTGATCTCCAGTGAGTTAATTTCGGAGAAGAATGTATCGACCGAAGATTCCATGAGAAGAAGAACGGCGATGAAATCGGCCAGATGGATATTGGGAGCTTTCACCGTCGCCTGCCACGGCTCGAGTTCAAGCTTATTCACCATCCCCGACCAGCCCTTGAGGTCAAAGAGAATGTCCAGGAGGTAGCTGTCCCAGATTTCTTCCGGAAGACCCATCGCCTGAAGTTCGGCGATGATGACGTCTCCAGGAGCTTTTCCTTCGTAAGCTTTTACTTTTTTCGCAAAAACTTTCTGCCAGCCGGAAAGAAAGCTTCCGGTCTGTGCAAGGTCGAAGGCCAGGAATTTCCAGAAACCGTCCTGAGTGAAAGGATTTCCCCAGAAGCTTTGCCCCTGATCAAGGAAACTTCCCGTCAGACGGGTAACAAATGGATGAACGGAGACAGAGAAAAGGAAATTGTGATGCTTTTCCCAATACCCTTTTCCGCGCCACTTAACTGGTGAGCGGGAGAGAACGAGCTCGCCATTTTTTACTTTCTCACGACAGTGAATCCACAAGCGCTCATCTTCGAGCTCCGGCTGGAGTTCATCGTCATTGTAATTTAATTCAGAGAACATCAGGCGATAGAAGAAATCCTTCCTCGTTATTCCGAGAAGATCCAGCTGGGGAATCTGATAGTCGTAACCCTCATAGTGGTTAAGCGCATCCATGATGTCTTCTTCCGAGAGCTTCCCGGAGCTGAAGGCTTCCTGGTATTTTTCAAGCGGCCAGTAGGTCTTGGCCCGATACAGACTTCCTGCCTCAATCAGGGCTTCATGGAAGTCTTTTGCCTCGAACATCTGAAGGATGTTGTTATGGACAAAGGAATGGAGAGGATTCTGAATGGGAAGCTTGGCCCGGATCCGGGTGAGAAGCTTCTCGAAGTCTGGTTGTAAACTCATGCCGATATTTTACCCTTTTTCCGAGACAAACCAACATGATGTATGAAATTTAATTCGTAGTACCCGACGACTTCTCTTGAAACAAACGCATTTAAAAATCTCTTCAAAAACGTTAGAATCTTTTAATCCAAACAGGAGTGAAGTGTGGACAGCAAAGTGACATGGGTTCAAGGCATGAAATTCGATGCCGTTAACCGCGGCCATCATTCGGAGTTCGATGTTTCCCTCGAACAGGGTGGATCGGACTCAGCACCGACCCCGAAGGAAGTTCTCCTGAATGCTATGTGTGCCTGCTCGGCCATGGATGTGGTTACGATAGCTAAAAAGATGCGACTAGAACTCTCGTCTTTTCACATGGAAGCTTTTGCCGATAAGACGAGAACCATTCCCTCCTATTTTGCCTCCGTTCACATGAAATATTTTCTCGAAGGGAGCGAGCTTGAGAAAGAGAAAGTCATCAAACTCGTTGCCCTCTCCATGACAAAATACTGTGGCGTGAGCTATATGGTGTCCAAAGCAAGCCCGATCACCTATGACATCACTGTTAACGGCAAGCTTATTCACGAAGACACTGCTGTCTTCTCACTTGAGGTCCTTCCATGAGTGCAGTTCAGTCGACGATTATTTTCCTTCACGCCGCTCTCGGGACTTCCCAGGAACTTGAGCCACTCATGAAGTATCTGAGTGATAAAGGCCACCGCACCATAACTTTCGATTTTGCGGGCCATGGGAAATCAGCGGTGATGCCTCCGGAATTCCGGATCGAGTATTTCGCTCGCGAACTGGACGACTTCATCAAAAACAATCATCTTACTGCTCCGGCCGTCTTCGGTCATTCTCTTGGTGGCTACGTTGCGCTCTATCACAAGGCCAATCGCGAAGACTCCCCGATCACTAACATCTTCACTTACGGCACGAAGTTCAACTGGTCCGAAGCCGCCGTCGCGAAAGAACTCCCGATGCTCATTCCGGAACACATCGAAGAGAAATTTCCCCAGTTCCGCGATGTCCTGAAAGAACGCCATGGCGAACGCTGGAAACACCTCATGCGCTCAACCGCTCACATGATGCGAAACCTTGAAAAACTCGATGGACTCACCCGCGAGGATCTTTCAGATGTAGAAATTCCCGTTTGCCTTATGCTGGGCGACCAGGACCGGATGGTCAGCAGTGAAGAAACCCAACAGGCAAAAGGCTGGCTTCATCATGGTGAAATGAAAACGATTTCCCATTCAAAGCACGACCTCGATAAGGCCAATCTCCGCGAGATCGCAAATATCATGGAAGAGGTTCTTGTTTAGTTAAAACAAGAATCTCTTTAGGTGACCCACCGCCCGATTTCTCCTAAAAATGTCTTCTGATGCAACCAAAAATAATCGCAATCATCGATGATGAGCCGGAGATGGAAGATTTATATCTTCTCATTCTCGAACCCCTGATCGACCGGGAATTAGTGGAACTGCATTTCTTCGCTGATGGACTCAACTTTCTCCATTGGTTCCGGAAAAACCGCCCCGATCTTCTTCTCTGCGATATCAACCTTCCCGGCATGAAAGGCTCTGATCTGGTTCAGGAAGTCCGGCGCATCGAAGGCCTGACGATGACACCTGGCATCCATATAAGTTTTGTCAGTGGTCACCATCCCGAAAACTACACCGAAGTGATGGAGGGCCACAACATCACGCGCTTTATCACTAAACCCCTCTCCGCCCGGGACACTCTGGCGCTGATTGAAAAAGACCTGGGATTAGTTTCCCCGTAGTTTAAATTTCTCTTTTATCAGAGAATAGAATCAATGCGTGAATATAGCTGGATTGCCGACCTCGCCTCTGAATGCAAAGAGTACTCTGACTCTTTGGGGGCCTATTTTGCCAAATCTGTTTCCAAAGTATCCTTTGATCCGGTTCCCCAGCATGAGATGAAACGCTCGTGGGCCGTTCTCACACGCGACCTCGTCCATTTTTCTTTTGATGAAGACTCCCCTTTTCCACCAGACCTTCAGGCGACGATGGAGGCCTTCGAGACCATCGGTATTGATAAGTTCAACCAGGACATGCTGAACGAAGCAAGTCTCGCTCCGATTTTCTCCGCGACCTTTGAAAAACTTTTCTCCACACTCGAAAATCATCCGCAGATTCTCGGGATGATGGACCAGGCGGATATCGTCGAAGATATCCTCGGCGTTGTTGCGAGAAAATACCTTCCGATCTTTAAGCTCTTTCCGGTTTTTACTTCCGAGGCACTCGAGATTGTTCCCTACATGCGGGAGCCCCTCTTCACGGCCCTCTATGAGCTTCCGGAATCCGAGCACCAGCGCCTCACACTTCTTACTGAAAAAATTATGCGGAAGTATTATTCCGAACAGGTCCGGCCCAAACTCTGGGAAGTCCTGAAAGGAAATATCAAGGGAAGAAATCTTCTTCTTCCGCTGATCGATGAGGCCGTGAACCACCTGCCGCCGGATCGCTGCATGACTTCACTTATCTCCATTCTTTGCACTCCGAAAGAAACTCTCACTCAGGGCCGGATCATTTCCATTGTCCTTCAGGAACTGGGCGGCATGTACGTGAAACTCGCTCAGGTTCTCTCGGAACTGGCACCTCCGTCTCTTGCAAAAGAACTTCGTCACCAGCAGGATAAGCTCGGCGGAATTTTCGGTTCCCAGGAAAAATCCTGGAAATATGTTCTCGAGATTCTCAACCGTCCCGCCTGGGAGAGGATCCGTTCCTACATTCAAATTCCCGCTCACACTCAGAATGCATTTGCCGGTGCCTCAGTCGGAGCGATCTATGAGTTCGAGTTAACCGAACACGGGAAGAGAAAACTCGGCACGAATAATTCGATCCTCATGAAAGTCCAGCGCCCCGGACTCACCTCACTTTTTGAACAGCAGAAAAATACTCTCATCTCCATTCTTGATCACCTGGACCGCACGCTTCCGGAAACGGAACTCAGTGAACAAGAACAGCAGGAAGTCCAGGGTCTCATCACGGCCTTGAAACGCACGATCATGAACTACGCCATCCAGTCGATCGGCGAGCTGGATTTCCGGATCGAGAAAAAAAATGCGGAGATGGTCCGCACCGCACTCAAAGGGAAATTCGATCTTCACATACCTCAGTACTATCACGTGGAATCCGATGTCCTCATGATGGAGAGGATCAACGGCGAGAAAATCACGTCTGTCGTTCACTCCCGTTATCTTGAGCGCATGAGCATTTCCGATCTCGTCTCGGACGCATATCTCTATCTCATGTTCCAGCAGGGAATTATCTGGGCCGATCCGCATGCCGGGAATATTCTCTATGACCCTGACTCACACCAGGCAAAGCTCATTGATCTGAACCCCTGTTTTACCTGGGACAGACCGACGATCAAAATTTTCATAGGCTTTTTGTATCGCCTGATTCTTTCTGATCAGAAAGGGATCATGCATTCCCTCTCCGGCCTCGTGGTGAATCCGGAAGACCTGAAGTCTGAAAGAAACCAGAAGCTCATCAATGATTTTCTCGCTCAGGGAAATTCCGGTGCGTTCATACGGTATCTCTCGGAGTTCGTGCGCCTTCTCGGTGAGGCCAATATCGATTTACGGATTGAAGTCCAGGCCGCACTCCGGGGTCTGTCGCAGATTTATCTGACGTCGGCAGCGATCTCTTCACGTAATAACTTCGGCCAGAATTTCCAGAAACAATTCGGCTGGAGAATCATCGTTAAGCACGTTCTCTCGATCGGCCCTTTTAAAGTCATCCGCGCGGCCCTCCCGCTCGCCTTTGATATCATCAGGAATTCTCCCGAGCAGGAAGTGGGACCGACGCTTGATGAGCGCGATATCTCCGCCATTCACGATGCTCTCGAGATGCTCAATGACGAGAACGTCTGTAACATCGAACTTCTCCGGACTTCGCCCGAAGATAACACCAATCTCGAACTCGCTGGCGACGGCTCAAGCCTTATCAGAAGCTCTCACCTGCGTCTCACGATTCAGACCGAAACCAAGCCTGCCTCCGTTCGCTACATCATCGAAATCCCCTCTAAGGATTGGCTAAAAGAGCGCCAGGAATATGTGAAGCTCCAGGGTCTGGGTTTCACACTCTGCTTAGTAGAGTGCATGGAGCAGCTTCGTCGTCACTCTCTGGAAGATTACTGGCACGTGGCCGAATTCTGGAACTCACCACCTTCCAAGCGCTCGCTGAAAGCGAACACACTCATTGGGGACGTGCGCTTAGCTGCGCGGATGCTCTTCTCCCGCCGTTATGACAATATCTGGACCTCAGAACACATGACCATTTCCCGGAAGAACCGCTTCCTGTGGAAACTCATGATTCACTTCGAAGAAAGATTTGAGCGAAGAGAACAGGGTTACTTCTATCTCTTAAGTAAGAAGATGGGTGCGGCCGAGAAAGTGGGCCAGCTCACTTTCGGTACTCTTCACCGGGTGAAAGTCATCACGTACAGGCTTATCATCTCTGGTCTTAAATCCCTCATTAAGAGTGCCCGGTTTGAGATGAATCTCCTTCCCCTTTCAACGGATGAACTCATCAATCGTATGCTCCACGGACTTCTCCGTCGCGGGATTTATTTTGAGCGCCGGAAGTCTGAGAAGTAATCACGCTGCTTTTTTCTTCGCAACCGGATACCCATCGCCCACCAGAATTTCCCTGAAAGATGTTCTCTTCCCGAGAAAATATCCATCGAGCTCATACCGGGCATGGCTTTGGTAAGTTTCACTCTTTCGGATGATCTCATGTGCTCTTTCCAGGTTGTAATACGGAATCGTGGGATACAGATGATGCTCGAGATGCCGGTTCGTATTGAAAGGCGCGAGGAAAAATCGCTCGAAACTTCCCGCATTGATCGTCGGCGTCTCTTCAAGCTTATGTACGCGATCCGTCCCTTCTGATTCGTAGTGTGCGTGCTCACTCATCGCGCGCATTCTTGCCAACGGGTTAATGAGAAGAGCTCCGAATTGAAGGATGATGAACTCTTTCCAGAGTCCGCCCCAATAAACAGCGGAGAACATCCCGAGAAAGAAAATCGGAAAGAGAATTTTCTCGAGGCGGCTTGCGAGGGCGAGATTTGGCAGAATCTGCCAGTCTTTTAATATTGCCATGTGATCTTTCATGCCGAGAAAAAACAAATCCCTCACGAGAAGTTTTTTTACCTCTTCTTCTTTCTTGGGATAGTGCCAGGCCGCCACACTTTGCATGATCACGTAATTCGGGTCTTTCATTGTCTGCGTGAACTGATGATGCTTCCAGTGAGTCTTCCGGTAAACCTCTGTCGAAATCATTAAAGGAAACGAGCAGAACATATTCGAAAGAAAATCATTCACCTTCTCGTTGGGATGAAGAAGATAGTGAGATCCGTCGTGCATAAGAAGTGTCAGAGCGTGGAGCCTCGAGGCCAGGACCGGCAAGGCCAACGGAAGAAACCACAGGCTCTCGTGGCAGAGATAGAGTGAACAGCCGATCGTGATCCAGATGAGAGAAATATCCCCCAGACTCTTCCAGGGTGAGAGGACATTCAGCTTTTTTAAGTCTTCATGGTCGAGCATAGATTCCCTCCAGCACGGTATTCTATGCCGGGGATTTCCCCGACGTTCATCCAATGACTTAAACGCCTAAAAAGGCAGAGATTAATCTTTCTTTGGCCCGTTCTCGGGTATGTAAGAACTTCCTTATTAATGTAAGAGGATTTCTCTATCGCTGACGGATTGGCCTTTCTAGACTATAAGGGAGGCCCAATTATGATTAAGTTTTTTGCCGTCATCCTGATGATTACTTCCTTTGCTTTCGCGGGTCCCCGCGAAGAGGCACAGAATTACCTCGACCGTGCGGCCGGAGTTTCAGGAATTCCTCAGCGTCTGGATGCCTTCTCAAAAATGTTCATCGGTCTTCCTTACGGTTTCGGTGGCCCCCTTGGTGAAGGCCCGGACGGTCGCTACGATCAGGATCCCCTTTACCGTTTTGATACTTTCGACTGCACGACGTTTGTGGAAACGATCACTTCCCTTGCTCTCACGCGTTCGGCCGGTGAATTTGAAACGATGATGAATACCATCCGTTACGAAGATGGTGTTGTGGATTACTTAAAACGCAATCACTTCACCGATCTCTGGTGGATCCCCCGCAATATTCAAAACGGCCTTCTCACGGACATCACCCGCGAGCTTGGTCAGGACAATATTGAGATTGCCTCTGCCGAAATCAATCTCCCCGGCTGGCTCAAAAAAATTCATCCGGAAGAAATCGTTGTTCCGAACGCCAGTCCCGATGAAAGAAACGCTCTTTTAGAAGAACTCCGTGGTATGTCCCGGTTTTATACTGTGAAGATTGCCGAAGTTCCTTACGTCTCGATCAACTGGATTTTAAAGAATCCGATTTTTGTGAGAAAAATCGCTCACGGAACGATTGTGAACTATGTTCGTCCGAACTGGGACCTCACTGCGGAGTACGGTTCTCACCAGAATATCTCCCACCAGGCGTTCTTATTCTGGAAAGGAAACGTTCTCTATCAGAGACACGCATCAACTTCGAATCCCAAGGA